>JAWOEN010000004.1:0-12543 GCA_046482725.1 Cloacimonadales bacterium (SeqCode) | reverse complement strand
GGCAAATTCTTCACCTTTCAGCTTCTTTACCAACATATCCACAGCTCTAGCTGATCCGCGTTTTTCCAGAAAGAGGTTTTTTCTAAGACCCTGAGCCAGATATTTATCTTCTTCCGCAGTGCCCAGCTCTTCTTTTTTAGCTAGCTTCAAAGCCAGTTTTGCCAAATTGGGTAAGGCTTTGCGCATGCCGGCTGCACTGTTGGTAGTCTCTACCATGATCACATCTTTCTTGAACATATCAGCGCCGGGATTCTCGCGATACATAGCAGAAACGACCGGAATCTTCAGCTTATCTTTCACTGCCTTACAGATAGCTCCGCAAGCCACACCATATCTACCAGCATTGAAGGCTGGTCCTGCTACAAAAATATCCGGCTGATAAGATTCGATCAGTCGCAAAACTTCTGTGGTAGCTTCATCCATGTTCTCATTGAAATATGTATCTCCACAAACTACTGTGGCCACGATCTCTGCTTCCGGTGCCAAGAGATTTTTCAACCCCATTCCCGGTCCGGCCAAGCCTTCTCTGATCTCAGGACGATAATCGGCTTTCTCTTCGCCACCGATTCCGCCATAAAATTGATTTATATAATGTACTACTCGTATCATTTTTCCTCCATATTACGCTTGCGAAGAGCGTATATCATTCATCTCGTTGATGATCTCTTCCACATCCAACACCATCTCCATCATGCCACACTGCTCTTCGTAAATCTCAGCGTCACACAAAGCTTTGATCTGCGGCTCTACAATATGATAAACAGGCAGATTTAATGCTTCGCCTGCCAAAGGACCGGCAAAAGTGGGATCTCCACTGATTACTGTCTCGGCAGCTAAACCTGCAGCTTCTGCTTCCGCACCACCCAAAATAACTACCAGATTTTCTCGGCCTTCGCTTTCAGCAAATTTCTTCACTCTAGATTGGATCTCCAGATCCATTGCTCCGGCAGCTGTTCAAACAAAGCACTCAGTCGAGGCAAAGATCACTTCACCACCGGCTGATTTTATACATTCGGCAATTGCCGGTCCGGGTATTCCGTCACGGTCGCCGATTACGATTACTTTTTTTCCGTTTAGCATTATTTCCTCCTGCTAGACTGTTTTAGCGCTGAGATTATGAAATCCCACTTCACTGGTCGAGCCTGTGATTAATTGAATTTCTGCTCTAATTGTACCATCTGCTTGCAAGCTACCATTGTGCCCACCAGCTACCACATCAGCTGCTGCCGGATGTCCGATCACTTTTTTCATCGGTTTCAGGGTTATTAGCTGATTGGCATTGCCGCCGGTAACCACTGCATCGCCGGCCGGTGTGGAATCTGCCAAAGATTGGCTAGCTCCATCTTGCCCGGCATACTCATCGGTCATCAGCACAGTTTTGATGCCTTTGGCTGAGATTTTATTGCAATTCATCACCAGATCTGCATCAGGATTTCCAAAGCCTTCTTCCGAAATAATCACAGCATCGGCGCCCAAAAATTCCACCAATTTGGCGGTCATATTGGAAGAACGATGTTTATCGGCCAAAAAGACATTTTCATTGGTTATCACGCAGCCCAGAAAGTTGAAGTCTTTGCCATCACGCGCATAAAGATCTTCGATGATAGGATGATTGAGGTGAACATAGCTGGGATTTTTATCACAAGCTGAAACACAATTTCCACTTAAGACAGCTCCGTCGAATATTTCGGTAGGATAGATAAAAGTGGGTATAATCTTTTTGGCATCTACACCATAAACATAAGTATCGTGCAATAATCCCTGACTTTGTAGCATATAGACATAAACTACTTTGGGCAATTCAGGATACAAAGCAGCTTGCTGCAAAAGTGGCTTTGTCTCGAAAGTCTCTACCTCGTCCGGAGTGAGATCTTTGGCCAATTTTCCCAAATAGGCAGCTGCTTTCAGACCTGCCATTCTGATAGCTTCTTCATGAGCGTAGCTATCAATACCAGCAGCCGGTTCACAAGTCATTACCAAATTATTCAATTTGCTAAAAGGTGTGTACTTGGCTCCTTCACCACTCATATCGATGATTCCTTCCTGAAAACCTACTATGCGCCCGGTAGTAACTACTGCTGCGCCTTTTAGCACATGGGTTCTACCGGATCCCACTGTCTCCACACTGCCCAATAGACCTGGGAAAATCTCGCCCTCACCTTCGACTTTTACTCGTGGCTCGATTACATCTTTTACTGGAATGATGCGAGTTTCATCACCAGGTTTGGTTATATCCAAAGCAACTGATTCCAAATCTTTATCAGCTGCGATTAATTCAATCAATTCCGCTTTATTTACAATCAAAACGCCAGATTTGATCTGCGATTTCTCGCCAAACCTGATCTCATTGATCATGATTTTTCCGATTTCTAATTTCATCTTTCCTCCAGCTATTTACTGCTTTCCAAAGTATCAACAATGAATTGCTCGATATTATCAACCTCTTCATCGATTTCATCAGGTGAGATACGAGCTAAGATTTCTCCATTTTTGTAGATGATCATCGCGGGTAGTCCCATCACTTTATGGCTAATTGCCAAGCGGCGAGCTCCTTTGATATTCAGGCTACAAAATTTCATCTGCTCCTGATACTTCTCGGCCAGTTTTTCCACCCCTGGCATCAGCTCTTTACAAGCTTCACAACCATCGCTCCAGAAATCCACAAAAACTGGTTTCAATTTGTACAAGCTCACTTCCGGTTCAAAATTGTTTTTGTCCAATTCAAACATAGTTTCCTCCATTTATTTTTTATGTTATTGCTTTTTTTATCAGGTCAAAATCGATCAGACTAAAATCTGCCAAGATCTCTGCTGAACGTGTTTTATAAGGTTTGTCTTTTAGAAAGTTTTGATAATAGTGAATAGCATTTTCGATCATTTGCAGTGATTCCAAATGCAAAGATAATTCGGGAGTTGCAGAGATCAGAACAGTTCGGAAGGGAGTTTCATTGGGTTTGAGGCTGCTGTGCAGGGGATGAGTTAGTAAGCGGTGATTTTTGTGCACAAAATCTCGCACCAGAGATAAAATCTGCAGAGCAGTTTTATCCTGATAAATATTCATCTGCAGTTTAGCAGATTTCAATTCAGAAATTCTGGGATTATTGCTAATCAAGATAGCAGCGTTCATGGCAGCTCCTTTCAACCAACCAGCTTATCGATAATTTTTTCACGATTCACAATCCCAAGAAAAATCTGGCAGATTATAAGTCAATACTTTTTTATCGATATAGTGTTAGCGAATACATTCACCAGGCTAACTGCTTTTATAATAGTATGTTAAGAATTGTTAATATTTTTTTTACTCAGTGCTCTCATCTCATCTCATCATGATTTTTTTTGTTTTGCGATCAGCAGCAGAGAGCGCGCACTGGCAAAACTGTGTTTTTGCATCCACTGTGAAATCTCATTTGCTTCAGCTTGCAATTCGGCAAAATCAGCTCTGGATTCTACACTCTTCAGCATTTGTTTCAGAGCATCCTGCAGGCGCTCGACTTGCTGGCTAGCCAGTTCAGTATCTATTTCATGCGCATAATCTACCTGCTGTTCCAAGCTAAAACCATGCGCTTGCATCAGCTTCGACACTTGCTCTTGGGAAAAAGTCTCAGCATGATAGCGCCGCTTGAGGCGATCTATTTTGGCTGCAAAATGATGTATCTTTTTATGAGATTCTTGAGCTGCGGAGAGTTTATCTGCTAACATTTCATTGATGATAAGCCTGCCTTCTGGCTGGAGCACTCGCTTGATTTCGGCAAAAAGCTGAGAATGATCTTCAAAATGATGCAGAGAATTGGAGAGCGTAACCAGATCGTAGCTATCATCTGCCAAAGCCAGATCATAAGCGTCCATCGACCTAAAATCAATTCGCTGCTCAGAGGCAAATTTTTGCTGCGCCCGCTGCAGCATTTTGGCATTATTATCTACTGCTAGCAACTGCTGAAAATCCGGAAAATAATGCAAAATCCAAGCAACAAACTCACCCTGACCGCAGGCGATATCAAGAATCTTTTCTGGCTTGAGCCTTGCGAGTATTTTAGCGATATTATCCATTTTTCACTTCTTCAAATTTTATCATTTCCAATAAATTATCCAAATGGAAATTGAGCTCAGCTCGGGAAAGTTCGATCAGTTGATCGATGCCATCTTTGCCTTGGGAAACCAAGCGGCCTTTCTTTTTCAATTTCATCAAAGCAGAGACGCGCTCGATAATGTAGCCGCGCAAGGCGTAGAGGAAATAGATTTGGATACTAATCTCAGACTTTTTCTTAATTGTCTTATCGGCAAAACCTTTTTCAAATAAACCGGAATAGGCCTTTTTGGCTTCCAAAAACTTCGGCTCATACAGCTCCACCACGGATTTTGAAACATTTCTATGAAAGAGTAAAACATCAAAGTTCTGTTCACTGACATTGGAAGTAAAGAGTAGATGCTCGGGATAATTGTAGCCATACTCTATCAGATTTTGGGCGTATTCGCGTACCAATTCGAAGCCGGTTTTATCAGCTAATTCTTTGGGTTTGGTTTTATGCCAGCGATGAATATAGGAAGTAACCAAGCAGACGTAGTAGATATCTACTTTTGAGCCAAAATAGTTGTAGAGAGTTGGCTTGGAAATATCTGCCTGTTTGGCAATATTATCCATGCTAACTTCCTGAAATCCGTTGCGGATAAAGAGTTTTTCAGCCGCTTTGATAATCTGTTTTTTGCGTTTGGCAAAAGTTTTTTCCGAAATAGCCATCATTCTTCCTTAATCTATTATTCTATTTAAATTAACCGTGTAGTAAAACTTAATCTGCGGCATTATCTCGTCAACCTCTTTTTGGCAGCAAGCTTCATCGCGAAAAAAATTAGCCCACTACCAAAGTAGCGGGCTAATATTATCTTTAATGAGCGAAACGGAGTTTAAACAACGCCGTGATCGATCATTGTATCAGCTACTTTCATAAAGCCGGCAATATTTGCACCTTTTACATAATCTACAAAATCACCATTTGTACCATACTTCACACATTGTTCATGGATAGCAATCATGATGCTACGTAATTTCTCATCAACCTCTTCCGCGCTCCAATTGAAACGAAGAGAGTTTTGAGACATTTCCAAACCTGAGGTAGCTACGCCACCAGCATTGGATGCTTTTCCAGGAGCATAAAGGATTTTATTTTCCAAGAAATATTCCACAGCTTCTGGTACGCAAGGCATATTAGCGCCTTCAGAAACACAGATACAGCCATTGGCAATCAGGTTTTTGGCATCTTGCAGGTTCAGCTCATTTTGAGTCGCACAAGGCAAAGCAACATCTACTTTTACTTCCCAAGGAGTTTTACCAGGATAAAATTCTACGTCAAATTCATCAGCATAATCTTTTACAGTATCGCGGTTGGAAGCTCTCATTTCCAGCATGAAGTCGATTTTTTCTCCCTTGATTCCATCAGGATCGTAAATATAGCCATCAGGACCGGAAAGTGTAACCACTTTTCCACCCAAGTCATTTACCTTTTGAACTGCACCCCAGGAGACGTTACCAAAACCAGAAACGGCTACTGTTTTACCTTCAAAAGAATCGCCTTTGGTTTTCAGCATTTCCTGAGCAAAATATACATTACCAAAACCTGTAGCTTCAGGTCTGATCAATGATCCACCCCAATTGCGACCCTTACCTGTGAGCACACCGGTAAATTCGTTGCGCAGTTTTTTGTACATTCCGAACATATAGCCGATCTCGCGACCACCAACTCCGATATCGCCAGCCGGGATATCTGTGTTGGGTCCGATATGACGGAAAAGTTCACTCATAAATGATTGGCAAAAACGCATGATTTCCATATCTGATTTTCCCTTAGCGTCAAAATCAGAGCCACCTTTACCACCACCCATGGGCAGAGTAGTTAAACTATTTTTGAAGATCTGCTCGAATCCCAGAAATTTCAGAATAGAGAGATTTACGCTAGGGTGAAAACGCAAGCCACCTTTGTAGGGACCGATCGCGCTGTTAAATTCTATTCGATATCCACGGTTTACTTTTACTTCGTCTTTATCATTTACCCAAGGAACTCTGAACATAATTACTCTTTCCGGTTCTACGATTCTATCGAGAATGTTAGCTTCTTTGAATTTAGGATTATCTTCCACAATATCCCAAACTGAATCGATTACTTCTTTTACAGCCTGAATAAATTCTGGTTGTGCCGGATTCTTTGCAGCTACCTGCTCCAAAAATGCTTTCTTAGTCATTACGACCTCCATCGTTTTTTTTATTTAAAGCTGAAAAAAATAAAAATCAATTTTATGTCAAGTTTTGTGATTTTTTGCCTCATTGTACTAAAACACAGGTCGGAAAACAAAATCATTCTCCTGGATATTTCCAGCATAAAAGTTTGTTAATCTGCTATCTTCAAACGATTTAGGGTTTCATAATTATTCCTGATATTTCTCTCGGCACTGAATTTTCCAAAACTCATTAGTTTTAGGATTAATTATAAATCTGGATAAAAAAAATGGGAAACAAGATATTTCTGCTATCTTGTTTCCCGCTTGCTTATTAGATTTTCTCTTGAGTCTAGATTGATTTGAGAATCAATTTAGCACTCGCTGATAATATTTAGACTACGCCATGATCCAACATCGCCTCAGCCACTTTCATAAAGCCGGCAATATTAGCTCCTTTCACATAGTTGATATAATCACCTTCTTGCCCATACTTTACGCATTGCAAATGAATATCGATCATGATGTTGTGCAGCTTCTCTTCTACCTCTTCTCTGCTCCAATTGAAACGTAAACTATTCTGTGACATTTCCAGACCCGAAGTAGCTACACCGCCGGCGTTGGCTGCTTTGCCGGGACCGTAAAGAATCTTGTGCTCCAAAAATACTTTTACTGCCTCTGAAGTAGAGGGCATATTGGCGCCTTCAGAGACGCAGAAACAGCCGTTATTTACCAATAATTCAGCTTCATCATCGTTGATCTCATTTTGAGTCGCACACGGCAAAGCTACATCACATTTTTCGGCCCAAGGTCGAGCGCCTTCCACATATTTCACACCATATTTATCAGCATATTCTTTGATTCTACCGCGTCGCACATTTTTCAGATGCATCACAAATTCCCACTTCTCGCCTTTGATTCCGGCCGGATCGTAAATATAGCCGCTGGAATCCGATAGTGTGACAACTTTGCCACCGAGCTGAGTTACTTTTTGAGTAGCATATTGTGCCACATTTCCCGAGCCCGAGATCGCTACTATCTTTCCTCGGAAATCTTCACCTCTGGTTTTTAGCATCTCTTCAGCAAAAAAGACAGCTCCATAACCTGTAGCTTCCGGGCGAATGAGGGAGCCACCCCAATTTCTACCCTTGCCGGTTAATACTCCGGTAAATTCATTTTTTATTTTTTTATACATCCCAAACATATAGCCGATTTCGCGGCCTCCCACTCCGATGTCGCCGGCTGGCACATCTGTATTGGGACCAATATGGCGGAAAAGTTCTCCCATAAAAGCCTGACAAAAACGCATCACTTCATTATCGCTTTTTCCTTTGGGATCAAAGTCAGAGCCGCCTTTACCACCACCCATGGGAAGTGTAGTCAGGCTGTTTTTGAAGACCTGCTCGAAACCCAGAAACTTGAGAATTCCCAATGTGACTGTAGGGTGAAAGCGCAAACCACCTTTGTAGGGTCCGATAGCACTATTGAATTCTACTCGATAACCGCGGTTTACCTGAACCTCGCCCTGATCATCAACCCAGGGCACCCGAAAAATGATTACTCTTTCCGGTTCAACAATTCTTTCCAAAATCTTAGCTTGTTTAAACCGGGGATTTTGCTCGACAATCGGCCAAATCGATTCAACCACTTCTTCGACTGCCTGCAAAAATTCCGGTTGTGCCAAATTCTTCGCCTTAACATTGGTCATGAATTCATTAAGTTTCATAAATTACCTCCATATTTTTTATGAAAATAATTTTTATAGTAGCAAATATCTATGTCAAGATATTAAATTTCATACGGTTACCTATAGGCATTGTCAATCGGCTGATATAGTACATTGATAGCGTTTTCTCTTTTTCAGATTAGCTTGATTTTAACAAATTGATTCAATTGTATAATGGAGATAAATTGTAGCTAATTTATATCATAATTGGATGATACCAATTCCTGATTTGCCATCTATTTTCACGGTTAATGGTTTGGATAGTTGTAGATGCCGAAAATATTTCAGACTTTTCAGCGGCTTGATCTTGCTTATTTTTTTCCAATCTACAAAATTGCCATCTGTGGCAAATGGAACTTTCAGATAGCCCACTTGAGCAGCTACCAGATTATGAAAAAAATGACTGCCTTGTGAGGAATCTACAATGAAATTTTCCAGATCAGTTTCCACGATAATCTTGGCAAAATCTATCTGGCTCCAGGCAACCGGAACTCCTAAGAAGCGATCTGAAGTTCCCCAGCGCCCGGGCCCGATCAGGATATATTTACGCTGAGCAGCTTTCAGCTCTTTGTTTAAGGCCGAGATCTCTTCTACCATCTCGATTGTCTCAGTATTGGCAAATTTTCCCGGATCCAGATAGATCAAATCTGTGATCTCATCAAGCATCATATTGCCCATGCTAAAATTAGATTTTAAGATCAGTTTTTCCTCATCCAATTGCTCTTGATCAATGATAATCTCGCGATCATTTACTGTCATCGGGCGGATCTGTAATAAGCTAAAAACAGGCTGTCGATATTTGTTATCGCTAGAGAGATCGACGGCAAATTCGATCTCGACCGGAACCCCCATCCCGATTTCGCCGATTTCCAAAACGCGGATCAAGATATCGTTGAGGGCAAATTGTTGATATTTGGTAATATTGCGGAAGGTAATAACTCGGTCACCCTCGGCGAAGCTGCCATCGAGAAACCTTAGATTCTGATAGTCCCAAACTGTGGACAACTGTTTTAGATTTCCTTCCAATAAGCGAGGTGTGATATCGATTTTTTTCAAGCCGTCATCGACCTTGATCTGATAATTTTGAGCATTCAGATCCAAGCCATAAAGAGTCCATTGGCAATTTTCGATCTGACTCTTAGCATCCAGCAGATCATGTTTGGGATAGCGCGGGCAATAGCGATAGGCTCGCTCTCCATCGACCACAGCCTTGCCAAAACCCACAGCGATGGTGGCAATGCCATCTTCTGCTTTGCGACCGACGGAAGGATAAAAATTATAAGATTGGGCTACTCCCGAAATATGCGGATAATAGTAGTCGCCGTTCTGTTTGCTACCGGCCAATTCTTGAATAATCACCGCCATTTTCTCTTCTTCTACTTTATTGCCGATACTGTTGATATAATCTTGAGCTTGAGTTTGGAAGGGAGAGGAAAAGACCAATTTTATCGCCTCTTCCAGCTGTGCCAGACGTTTTTGCAGATCTGTGGACGAATTGGGAATAATATAGGTTTGATAAATGCCGGCAAAGGGCTGCGATTGGGAATCTTCCAAAAGCCCCGAAGATCTTACTGCCAGAGGTTTTTGATAGTTTTTGAGAAAGATTGTCAATTTCTGACGTAATTGCTGCGAAATTTTGCTATCTAAAAAAAGTTCTTCCAGCTGCTTCTGGGGGGTCTGCTCCAATTGATCGAAGATATTATTTTGCTCGATAAAAAGATCATACTCTTCAGTGCCGATGATGGCAGTTTTGGGAATGATAATTTTGGCATTGGCAAATTGATCGCGCAGATCGAAGGCTACCGAAATGGAATTGAGAAAAGCTAAACCGCGGCCTTTCCCACCCAATGAACCTCCCGCCAAACGAATGATCAGCTCATCTTCGAAAAAGCTGTTAGCTTCGAATTCTACGATCTTGCCACGATCTTTGCGCATGCGAAATTCTCTGATCGAGCGATAGATAAATTGTCTCAGCTCAGCCGGATCGGAAAAATCTTCCACATGTGGCAATTGAACTTTTTGCGCGGCCAGAGGGGCGCCGTGAGCTTGCAGCCATTTAGAAAAATGTCGATGCTGGGAATGATATAAAATCGATTCTGCCGGAACCTGCAAAATTGCCTGCTCCAATTGACTAATCGAATGCACCCGCCCAATCTCAGCACCTTCACTGTTTTCAAATATAAAATCGCCAAAACCCAGATTTTCATAAACAAAATGTTGAAAATCATGCAAAAATTTGGGAGAAGATTTATGCAAAAATTTTGCTCCCACCTCCCGAGCCAAAGTTCTATTTCGCTGATCTGCCGATTGCATTAGTATAGCCAAGCTCGGGTCCAGCTGCCGCAATTCTTTGGCTAATTTGAAGCCACCCTGAAAATCATTTTTGCCTTCTTGGAAATAATTTACATTGGTAATCACGCTGTTGATCTGAGTTTGATATTTATGATACAATTGCAGAGCCTGCTGATAACTGTGCGCCACAATAATGCGCGGACGCATCCGCATGCGAATCATCCGGTTCATGTCATTGCGCTCTGCCCGAATCAGTTCACTCATTATCTTGATCGCCTGCGTGTAAAAAAGTGTAAGAAAGCGGCTAAAATAATCTTGAGAGCTCTCGACCAAAAGAGTGACGGCTACATTGCCCACCTTGCTATCATGCTCCACATTTTTCATATCTTCGATCAATTTGATCATTGCCACGAATAACTGGGGATCAGCATTCCAGATAAAGATCTCATCGTAAAAATCTTTTGACCCGGAATAAAAATTTACATAATTACTGTAGGATAGTTTATTTAGCAGCAGCAAGACCGGCAGCTCGGGAACTTCATGTTTTATTCTTTTCAGCAGGTCAAAAGATGTTTTCTTGCCAACTCGCATCATGTTCAAGACCAGATCAAATTTTCCACTTTTGGCATGCTCCAAAGCAGCAGCTTCATCTGCTACCAAGGTAATGCGAGGCGGTACTGTCAAATCTAGTCTTTTGAATTGCTGCGAGATATTTTCATCGATCGAGCCCTCATGCTGCAGCATATAAGCATCATAAATGCTAGATATCATCAGAATTTCATTTACTTTGTACTTCATCAAATCCAGGAAACTCTCTTCCCCGAATTTCATCATATGAAACCCTTTGATAATCTCGCTATTTTTCATAATCTTTTCCTAGCTTTTATCTGGTTTGGAAATCAACGAGATTCCGCTGCGTCCATCCATTTTTACCAAAAAATCTCTGGTCAATTCCACATGCAAAAAATGCTCTGTTTCATCGATAATCTTCTGCTGGCGCAACCAATCCCAGCGAATAAAGCTGATCTCTTCATCAAAGGGAACCGTGAAATAGCCCACATTCATCGCTACCAGATTATGAAAGAAATGCGTACCTTGAGAAGCATCAACCTTAAAATCTTCAAAGCCGGCTTCCACAATAACTTTGGCCCGATTGATCTCCGCCCAGCGCACCGGAATTCCCAAAAATCTATCGCGCGAGCCCCAGCGACCGGGACCCAATAAGACATAATCCAGATTTCGCTCTCGCATCTTGCTATTCAATTGCGCTATCTCTTGCTTCATCGCCAATGTGTCAGTGCTCTTAAAAGTTTCCGGCTTCACAAAGATCACATGCGAAAGATTTCTGATAATGCCGTTTCCCATCCCGTGCTCGGTTAGTAACCAAACACTCTCCTTATCCAGATTATCCAAATCTATCGAGACTTCTTTGGTATTGATGGTGAGCGGTCTGATCTGTAAAATGTAGAAAGTGGGATAGATCTCATGTTTCAGATCTTTGCTCAATCTTACTGCGAATTCTATCTCGACCGGCACCCCCATCGATTTTTCTCCGATTTCCAAAATGTCCCGGGTAATACCAGCCAGAGGAAATTTGTTGTGCTGCAAGATATTGGCGTAGGTAATAATTTTGGGACCGCGCACGGTAAGATCCCCAGTCACCAAGCGGCGATTATCGATATCCCAGACTGAGACAATATCATCCAAAGAGCCATGTTTAATGGCCTGACGTACTTTCAACCGCCGCAGATATGTATCTTCGGTTTGCGGCATTTCACATTCATTTTCTTCCTGCATCGAGATAGCATAAAGCTCTTTTTGGGTTTCACCGATCATATCTTCTTCAGCTAAAATATTGGTTTTGGGATAATTGGGGCTAAAGCGATAGATCCGCTCACCTTCGACCACTGTCTTACCCAACCCCACAGCCAAGCTGACGATTCCATCGCTATTTTTTAGGTAGGAGGTTGGATAAAAATTGTAGGATTGTCCCACCCCGGAAATATTGGGATAATAATAGCCTTCGAAATTCTCGCCCACAATCTCTTGCAAAATCACTGCCATCTTCTCCTCTTCCATCTTATAATTGATGCTCTCGATATAGCGGCGGGTATTTTGTTGATAGACGGAGGAAAAGACCAATTTGATCGCCGTGGAGATCTTTAGCAAGCGCAGATGATCGTCCTGACAATTATTGGGCAACATATAAGTTTCATAGATTCCGGCAAAAGGTTGAGATTGAGAATCTTCTAGCAGCCCGGACGACCGTACCGCGATCGGATAGCGAACTTTCTCCACAAAAGTCGTCAAAATCTTCATCAG
>JAWOEN010000039.1:0-6292 GCA_046482725.1 Cloacimonadales bacterium (SeqCode) | reverse complement strand
CGGTTATAATCCATAATATAAAGCTGATCGTGGGGAAAGATCACCGAGAGAAAATAGTTATACTCTTCTTCGCCAGTGTGGTTGGGATTGGCAGCGCGGCGGCGTTGACCCACTTTGGTGCCGGAAGCACTGCGATGATGTCCGTCTGCCACATAAAGATACTCTATCTCAGAGAAGATAGCAGTCAATTTCTCGATCTTTTCTGCATCGGAAATTACCCAGAAAATATGTTTGATGCCATCTTCAGCCTCAAAGTCGTAAACAGGGGTATTTTTCATCTCTTCAGCCACAATTTTATTGATATCTTCCCGAGCCGGATAGGTGAGGAAAACCGGGCCGGTATTGGCGTTCAATGTATCCACATGTTTGATGCGATCTGCCTCTTTGTTGGCTCTGGTATGCTCGTGCTTTTTGATAATATCATTTTCATAATCTTCGATCGAAGTTCCAGCTACCAAACCGATCTGGTTGACATCGCCCATGATCTGCTGATAGATATACAGAGCCGGTTTTTCATCCTGAACTAATACACCTCGCTCGATCATACCATAAAGATTTTCTCTACCCTTCTGATAAACTGCCTCAGAATAAAGATCGATATCTTCCGGCAGATCTACCTCTGGTTTCACCACGTGTAAAAAACTGTCAGGATTGCCCTTCACTTCCACTCTTGCTTCTGCTGAATTCAGCACATCATAAGGACGCGAAGCTACTACCTTGATTTTGTCTGCTGCAGGGCGCACACCCTGGAAAGCTTTGATTTTTGCCATAAACTTTCTCCTATCTATTTTTATTTTTAGTAATCCAAATTATTTACACTGAGCTTGACGCTGATGCCGTTGATATCCCAATCTTCCATATCTTCACCCACTTCATCAACTTTGCTGATAGATTCAGCCAATGTTTCACTCATGATATAATCCTCGAACTTGCGGAAAACCGCTGTGATCTGCTCGTCGCCAAAGTAGAAAATATGAATTTTGTCCATGATCTCAAAATCTTTCTCTTTGCGGGTAAATTGGATTTTATTGACCAATTCCCGAGCTAGACCTTCTTCGATCAATTCAGGAGTGAGATGCGTATCCAGAGCTACAAAGAGCTCTTTATTGGATTCAAAAACGAAGCCCTCTTTATCTTTGATCGAGATAATCAGATCTTCTTCGGTTAGTTGGAATGATTTACCATCCACATCCAAAACATAATCTTTGCCAGCATGCAGCGCATCAACTACATGATTGCTATCCAGCCTTTTCAGAGTGGCAGCGATGTTTTTCATATGCTTGCCAAATTTTGGTCCCATCACCTTGAAATTAGGTTTGAAATCATAAGTGACAAAATCGTCTTTTTCCTGAATATATTTGATCTCCTGCACGTTGATCTCTTCCTTGATCAGGTTTTCCATGCGCGCGATCAAAGGTTTGTAACGCTCGGGAATATAGAGTGCGCCCAAAGTTTGGCGAACCTTGATCTGACAGGTGTTACGCGCAGCGCGTCCCAAAGAAACCAGCTCGATCACAGTTTGCATCTCTTTTTCCAAAAGCGGCTTGACTGCTGCCGCATTTACTTGGGGGAAAGCTTCCAAATGCACACTTTCGCGACCGGTGAGATTGGTGAAAATCTCTTCTGCCAAATAAGGTGCTACCGGCGCCATCAATTTACTGACGCTGACCAAAACCTGATAGAGTGTGAGATAGGCTGCCTTTTTATCATCTGTCAGGCTCAGCTCCCAATAGCGGCGACGACAACGGCGCACATACCAATTACTCAGGTCATCGATCACAAAGCTTTGGATAGCTCGCACACTGCGAGTCAGATCATAGTTATCATTATTTTCTGTTACTTCCTTGATCAAACTGTGTAGCTTGGATATGATCCAAGTATCGATCTCGGCAACTTTTTCGTCAGAAATCTCATATTCACTAGCATCAAATTTATCGATATTGGCATAAGTCGTGTAGAACGAGTAGACGTTTTTCAGCGTGCCGAAAAATTTATTGGCAATCTCAGCTACTCCGCGCTCATCAAACTTGGTGGGAATCCATGGTGTGGAAACTGCCAACAGATACCAGCGATTTGTATCTGCTCCGAATTTATCCATCAGCTGCATCGGATTTACACTGTTGCCTTTGGTTTTACTCATTTTCTGGCCTTTCTTATCCAGGATCAGGTCATTGACCAAAACGTTTTTATAAGCTGCTTTGCCGGTGAGCATGGTAGAGATTGCCAGCAGCGAATAGAACCAGCCCCGCGTCTGGTCGATGCCTTCACTGATGAAATCAGCCGGGAAAAGCTCGTCGAAATTTTCTTTATTTTCAAAAGGATAATGCCACTGAGCAAAAGGCATCGAGCCGCTGTCAAACCAGCAGTCGATCACTTCCGGTGTACGCTCCATCTGGCCGCCGCAAGAGCATTGCATGACGATCTCATCTACATACGGTCGGTGCAATTCTATCTCAGCTGCTACTTCCGAGCCGTCGCGCATCTTGCCTTTTTGGCGCAGCTCCGCGATCGAACCCGCACTTTCCAGTTTTCCACAATCAGGGCAAACCCAGACATTGAGTGGAGTTCCCCAAAATCTGTCGCGACTGATCGCCCAATCTACATTGTTTTCCAGCCAGGCGCCAAAACGCTTTTCGCCGACAAAGGGCGGGTGCCAATTGATTGCGGCATTGTTTTTGATCATCTGCTCTTTGTAAGCGGAAGTCTTGATATACCAGCTGCTACGCGCATAATAGATTAGCGGGCTTTTGCAGCGCCAGCAGAATGGATAGCTGTGTACGATCTGCTTGCGTTTATAGAGCATTTTGCGCTCTTTCAAATTGCGGATAATGCCTTTATCAGCATCTTTCACAAATTCTCCAGCCCAATCTGTGATCACCTCTGTGAACTTTCCGGCACCATCTACCGGCTGGATTACCGGCAAATCATATTTGCGGCCCAGATCATAATCGTCCTGACCAAAAGCAGGCGCTGTATGCACCACCCCGGTACCGTCGGCCATCGTCACATAATCTGCCAATCCGATAAAGAAAGCACGCTTTTCTACCTTCACAAAGGGGAAGAGCTGCTCATATTCCATGTTTTCCAATTCTTTACCCAAATATTCCTGCACGATCTCATACTCATCATCCAATACTGACAAGCGCGCCGCAGCCAAAATCAGGTATTCATCCTGATGCTTCACTTTTACATACTTCTCTTGCGGATTTACTACCAAGGCTACATTGGAAATCAAAGTCCAAGGCGTGGTTGTCCAAGCCAAAAAATAGGTATCTGCCTCAGCTTGGGCTTTGAACTTGATAAAGACAGAAGGATCTTCGGTTTCCTGATAACCCTGAGCTACTTCATGACTGGATAAGGGCGTGCCGCAACTGGGGCAATAGGGCACGATCTTATGACCTTTGTAGATCAGATCTTTTTTAAAAAAGTCGTTTAAGATCCACCAAACTGTTTCGATATAATTGTTATCCAAAGTGATGTAGGGATTGTCCAGATCGATCCAATAACCCATCTCTTTGGTCATCTCGCGCCACTCTTTTTCATAAGAGAAAACGCTCTCTTTGCATTTATGATTAAATTTTTCCAGACCGTAAGCTTCCACCTCATTTTTGTCGTGCAAGCCGAGATTTTTCTCCACCTCGATCTCTACCGGCAAGCCGTGAGTATCCCAACCTGCCTTGCGCTTCACCTGAAAGCCTTGCATAGTTTTATAGCGGCAGATCGTATCTTTCAAGGTGCGGGCCATCACATGATGAATTCCGGGTTTGCCATTGGCGGTGGGAGGTCCTTCAAAAAAGACAAATTGCTCGGCTCCGTCACGCTGCTCGATGCTTCTGTTTGCCGTATTATTTTTTTCCCAATAAGCTCTGATTCTCTTTTCCAGTTCAGCTGTTCTTTCTTTGGGATCAACTGTTTTGTACATAAAATCTCCTAAATATTTGTGCCGATAAAATTTTTTCTTATTATTCGGCGGATTCCTCTTCTTCTTCCTCGAAAAGCTCGGCAAATTCTGCCTTCAGCTCCGGGATCTCGGCTACATAATTCTTCCAATCTGCCATCACTTTTTCCAAATCCACACATTTGTGGCAGGGTATCAACATGTTCTGCTCGTTCACTCCAATGTAACCGCGATCATAACAGTTATCACATCTTTTCTTGGTTCTGTTATTACTCGCAAACTCCTGAGCCTTGGCCAAATGTTTATCTTCCAATCTATACATAATTACTCTCCAAATATTTTGTTCAAAAACTTTCGATATATGAATTTATGTCAATAGTTGAAAATTTTCCCGGCTCAAGTAGCGTCATTTAGCGGAGTTGGGAGGGGTGGGGAAATGCTAAACTTCCGATTGATTTTGTAATTTTCATAAAATATTTTGGTAGGAAAAAGAGAGGATACTTACGCCAATCTGGTAGCGTTGCATGCAATGAAAGATTCAAGATTCTAGCAAGAACTAGTTACCAATAGCTTCCGGAAAATTATCTACTCTTGGCTCAACTCTTCCCAAAATTCAAAAGCGCGCCGGATGTGGGGAATGGTGATCGAGCCGCCCACGATCAGCCCCACTGAGAGAACTTCTTCCACTTGCTCGATCGTAACTCCGGCTTCATAGCATTGTCCCAGATGATATTTGATACAATCATCGCAGCGCAAAACCAGTGATGCGACTAATCCTAACATCTCTTTGGTGGCGGCGCTAAGTTGGTCAGCTCTATAAACTTGATTGTCCAAGCTCAAAAAGCGTTTGATCTCTTTATCCGAATATTTCAGCACGATTTCGTTTAACCTCAGGCGTTCAGCATTAAATTCTTTAGCTTTGTTCATAAAATCTCCTATCAAAAAATCGAGGGCGTGTAGATCTCCACGGTAACGCTGGCAATATCAGATAGATCTTGGATGGGGATATCCAGCGTATTTAGCATTTTCAGATGAGTTTGGGTAGATTTGGGCAAAGCCACGATCTCGGTGATGCGGCTGGCGATCAGCTTCTCATCTGCTGTAAAAGCTTTGATCAAAATGCTTTTGGTCACTTCCAGGTCGTTGGGGTTTCTCACCTCAAATTTCACATCAATGCTGCCCGAGGTCATGTCGGTAGCTTCGATATTGTAGATGCGGAGTGTATAAGCTTGCTGTTTGATCCAGCAAGAGCGCATCCAAAAGCCAAAGACCACAGCCAATAGAATCACCAATTTGATATTGGCGGGGACAGGGCGTTTTTTATTGATATCAATTCGGTCGATATTTTTCATCTAGCCTCCGGTTGGTTGATCAGAACTTTACCCGTCATTTCAGCTGGAATCGTTAGCTTCAATAGTGCCAACAAAGTGGGTGCAATATCAGCCAAAATACCATTTTTCAGGCTGTTTACGCCCGGAGCAGAGATGGCAATCGGTACAGGATTGGTACTGTGCGCTGTGAAGATATTGTCATTTTCATCCAACATCTTTTCCGCATTTCCATGATCAGCAGTCAAAAGTATGCTTACATTATTTTCGCGAGCAACTTTCACGATCTGGCCCACGCTCTTATCCACGGTTTCCACAGCTTTGATTGCAGCCGGAATCGAGCCGGTATGGCCCACCATATCGCAATTGGCAAAATTGGTAACGATCAGGGAATATTCCGGGTTCTGCAGCGCTGTCAGCAATTTTTCTGTTACTTCCGGAGCGCTCATCTCAGGTTGCAGATCGTAAGTGGCAACAGAAGGAGAAGGCACCAAAATTCGCTCTTCTTTGGCAAAAGGTTCCTCCCGCCCGCCATTGAAGAAAAACGTGACGTGGGCGTATTTCTCTGTCTCGGCTAGGCGCAATTGACGCAAACCTTGCTGCGCCAAATATTCTCCCAAAATATTTTTCATATCGGGCATGTGAAAGGCAACTTCTACCCAGTCGTTGAAATTGATATCATATTCGCTCAGTGTCACATATTTCAGGTTGGAATAATCTCTGGTGGGAAATTTATTGAAATCGGGTTGTTTGAAAGCGCGAGTTATCTCACGAGCCCGGTCAGCTCGGAAATTGAAAAAGATCACCGCATCATTATCCTCCACAGTTGCGATCGGTTGCTCATTTTCTGTTAGGACGGTGGGAATGATAAATTCATCTTCGATCTTGTTTTGGTAGCTTGCCTCTAATGCTGCCAGAGGATCAGCTGCTTGGGGACCTTCACCGCAAGCGATTGCCTTGTAAGCTTTCTCTATTCTATCCCAGCGGTTGTCACGATCCATCGCGTAGTAGCGACCACTGATTGTTGCCAGTTTACCCACTCCTATTTCAGCTGATTTTTCCAAAA
>JAWOEN010000164.1:0-16357 GCA_046482725.1 Cloacimonadales bacterium (SeqCode) | reverse complement strand
CATATCTATTTGATCAAGACCATCCGTTTGGTCTGAACTACTTTTTGATTCACATAAAGAGTGTAGTAGTAGATACCAGATGGCATTTGCTCGGCGTCCCAACTTCTATGATACCTGGCAGGAGCCTTGGTTCCTTCATCCAGAGTTGTGACTAGTTGTCCTCTGGAATTGAAAATTCTGATCTTGACCTTAGCTGTTTCTGCTAAAGCATAATGAATGGTGGTAGAAGGGTTAAAGGGATTTGGAAAATTATTGATCAAACCAGACATTGGCGGCAGAATATTATCTTCGGCAAATGTTAGGTCTAGCGTAACTGTCCAAATTTGTTCTACCTGATATTCTTCATCACTGACGATGCATTTTACTTCATGTTCACCTTCCAAAGCGAAATCTAGCAAAATTGATCCGGAATTGTTAACCAAATCTTCAGCATTCAGATACCAGCTAAAATCAACCTCACTATCGATATCTGACGCTACTACTTCAAAGCTCAGCTCGCTTGCCTCATCCAGCGATATCTCCAGACTTTCCGGCGAATAGCTAACGATGACAGGAGCATCATTAATCGGATTAACTGTTACCTCAAAAGTCTGACTAATCGATTCTCTAGATCTGGTGCTACCATCGTCAGCAGTGATGGTAACAGAAGTAGAGCCAAAGATATCCGGCAAACTTGCAATTGTCAGCAGAGCTTCGTCCAAACTGATCTCCACTACATCTTCAGTAGTTTGCGAAAAACTAAAGGTCAATTCATCTCCATCAATATCAGCAAAATAATCGTACAGCTCAAGCTCAACCGGGGTAGCGAAATCTTCGTCCAAGCTCAGATCTGCAATCTCAGCGATTATATGGGGAGGATTATTCTCACTCTCCTCGGCCAGAAAGTAAACATTGTCGATATAAACAGTATTGGGATCTCCCGATATTATCAGCTGAGCCAAATGCCCACGAGTGGTGAGATTGGTAAAATCAGAAAGCGGGATATGCAGGTTTATCCAACTCTCCGAAGCCAAAGTGGTCTCGTCGAAAGTAAGCTCATGCTCTACATCATCTTCGCCACCCCAAGCGCCATCAGCACCAAAATCTACCAATTTCACTTTGAATATAGCAGGATCTGCTGTGTTATCAGGTGTCCAGATATCCAAATGAAAATGAGTCATCTCGGAAGCATCAATCGTGGCCGAGGTAAATTCTATTCCTGCATAAACCAAATTAGTATAGAGCTTAGTATCATTTCCGGCAATCTGAATATCTTCCAGATCTGCCTGATCCCAATCTGCCGACCAAGTATCCACCTCGACATTTTCATAAGCATTGCTGAAAAGCGAGATGACGTCTGCAGCCGGCCAAGTAGGAGTTGCAGCCGCAATTTCAGGAACAGCTGGCGCCAAACTAAAGTGCACATTGTAGGTCAAAGTTTCTAGTTCGTCTGCTGCAGTTACCAGCACAGAAGTTGTACCAGGTAATTCAGTTGCGTCGTTTATCTGGAGCGTGGCATCTTCATCGTTAGCGGTAGCTGTCACAACCGGTATTTCGGTTGCGTCATTGGGTAGCTCAATTGTATAATTCAGAATGTTGGCAGAAAAACCAGCTATTGTTACTCCATCTACTTGCAGATCGCTGAGAGTGGCATCAGAAGCACTCGGCAATTTATAAAAATAGATATTATCGAGATAGATGGTCGAGGGAGAAACACCTTCCTGTCCGTCAAATTTCAGCTGATGAATATCACTCATGGCAACACCTTCAAAATCTGAAAGTGGAATATCGAAGCTATTCCAACTCTCTGCTGCGATCGGTTCCAAATAGAGCAGATGTTCGCCGCTAGAAGCACTGATGGGAGTAAACTTTATCACTGTAGCATCGGCTGTCCACAGGTCGATATGCACAAATTCCATCAATGAGAGATCCTGATTTCCGGCAAATTGAGTTCCCTGATAATTAAAGTTATCATACTTCAAAGTATTGTTGCCGCCAATCTCTTCATCTACCGTAACTACAGTAGATTGTCCCCAGCCCGGGTTGAAGTCTGTTCCCTCAATGTTGCTATAAGTATCACTGTAGATCGAGATCACATTTGCTGCTTCTGGCTGAGGGATCGGGGCGCCCACAGTCGGCTCTGCCGGCTCCAAACTGAAATTGACATTGTAGGTCAGGCTTGAATTATCTTCGGCAGTTACCACCACAGAAGTCGTGCCTGGTAATTCCGTAGCCTCATTGATTATCAAACTAGCTGCAGCACTATTGGTAGTGGCTGTAACGATAGGAACCTCTTCAGTGGCTGTCGGCAATAAAAGATCATAATCCAAAATTGCCGGATCAAAGCCCGCAACTGTAGTGCCATCGATTTGCAGATCGTTGAGAGTAGCATCAGAATCGGGCATATTTTCTGTCTGCCAAAAATACCAATTATCAAACCAAACTGTGCCATTACCAACAACTTTGAATTGGATGAGATTGGTAAGATCCACCACAGCTGAAAAATGAGACAATGGAATATCAACACTCACCCAGTTTTCTTCAGTTATCGTCAGTGTATAATTAAGCTCTGCTCCCGGGCTGATCAGATAGAAATCGAGACTGCTGGAATTTGGCGTCCAAAAATCCAGATGAAAATAATCATATTCTGATAGATCCTGATTGGGAAATTCTGTGCCTTGATAATTGAGATTTTCATATTTCAAAGTATTGTTGCCGGCGA
Organism: Cloacimonadales bacterium (SeqCode); assembly: GCA_046482725.1. Classification (GTDB taxonomy): domain Bacteria; phylum Cloacimonadota; class Cloacimonadia; order Cloacimonadales; family TCS61; genus DAOWES01. The sequence goes on along the minus strand of JAWOEN010000164.1, from coordinate 13,656 downwards.
TATCATCATCTACAGTAACCACGGTCGATTGTCCCCAGCTCGGATTAAAATTTACTCCTTCCAAGTTTTCATAAGCGTCACTATAGATAGCAAAAACATCTTCCGATTCATGGGTAGGAGCAGGAGCGCCGACAGTTGGTGCAGCCGGAGGCTGCGAAACTGTGCCGTCAGGCACTTGCAAATTATCCAGATAGATCAGATTATCCTGATCTCTGCCATCCATATTAAAATCCGGGATGATTATCAGCTTGCTATAAGTATTCCCGATAACTGCAGAAAAATCATAGCTAATCTCTTCCCATTGATCGACCAAAGTGTTGGCAATAGAAATTTCTACAGGAGTGCTCATACCTTCGAACTTAACGGCAATATTGCTGATTACAGATTTGTAGACCATTATGGAGACAGTTGAGTTGTTCTGATCAAAGGTAAATTCTCCATCATCTTCGGTAAAGCAGAGTGCCCAAGGCTGTCCGGTTTGTCTGGCAGTAAATTTTGCCACAGTATCGGAACTATTGATTCCACCACTTACCGGGTTAGCTATAAATTCTAAGGGTGGATTGTCCGAGTTTTCTGTAACAGTCCATTCCCAATCTGCACCAATTCCGTCAGGTTCAAAATCGACTGTATGAGTTTCTTGCCCAATTAGAAATGTATAAGCTAGAAAAATAAGCAAAATAATTATAAATTTTTTCATCTTCCCTCCAATTAGAGTTTTTTAAAAAAAGTTACCGGCATCAGCTAGGATGCCGGTAAAGTTTACTTATTTCAAGAGAATCATGCTTTTGGTATCTACATTTTTCCCATTAATCTGCAAGCTATAAAAATAGATTCCTGAAGCCTGATTTTCAGCTTCCCAGAAAACTTGATATGAGTTTGCCGACTTGTTTCCTTCTGATAAAACATCCACCATTTGTCCTTTCAAATTGAAAATCTTGATTTCCACTAAACCCGGCTCAGCGATAGTGTAGCTGATATTTGTGGTCGGATTAAAAGGATTGGGATAATTATTTTGAAGTACACTTTGGGGCTTGATTGTCTGGCTAAAATCAGCAGAATTCACTGCATTGTGAAAGTAGACATTATCGACATAGACAGTATTGGGGTCGCCGGAAATAATCAGCTGAGCTAAATGTCCGGTTGTGACCAAATCTACAAAATCTGATAGCGGAATATCAAAGCTCACCCACTGATTGCTACTGAGAGTGTTTTCATCAAATGTAAGCTCATGTTCCACATCGTCGCCACCGCCATCCCAGACGCCATTTTCGCCAAAATCGACCAGCTTGATTTTAAAAACTGCCGGGGCAGCAGTGTTATCGGGAGTCCAAATATCGAGGTGGAAATGAGTCATCTCGGAAGCATCGATAGTTTGGGAGGTAAATTCTATGCCGGCATAAACCAAATTAGTATAGAGTTTTGTATCGTTGCCAGCGATCTGAATATCTTGCAAATCTGCTTGGTCCCAATCTGCTGACCAAGTATCTACTGGGACATTATCATAAGCGTTACTGAAAAGTGAAACCACATTTTCGGCAGCTATGGTAGGAGTGGGAGCAGCTGCTTCCGGCTCATCTTCATTGCCTCCACTTGAGGGATGAAAAGTCACATTGTCGATATAACAGATATTATCAGAAGTTCTACCTTCCAAATCAAAATCAGGAAAGATTACTATTTGGTCAATGATCCCTGTGATTCCTGCGCCGATACTTCCACTCAGGTCAAAAGTTAGCTCTTCCCACTGATTGGTAACAGTATTGGCAACTTTTACTTCTGGTTGTGCTTCTCCATTAGCTTCGACAAATTTGACTCCAACATCACTGATTACAGGTTTCCAAACCATTACTTTTACGATACAATTATCTTCTGAAAAGCTGAAGTCTCCAATATCAGCTCCATGCTGAGATTCAAAACCGGCCCAAGGTTGGCCTGCTTCTAGTGCGGTAAATTGGGCTACAGTAACAGAAGTATTGGCGCCAGAAGCATCTGGATTCGCGATAATTTCCAGTGGTGGATTGGTTTCATTTTCGAACACAGTCCAAGTCCAGTCCGCACCATATCCTCCTTCTTCAAAGTCTATCGGTGCATTTTGGGCAAAAGCTAAGCTAGCTATAGCCAAGACGACTATTACAAAATAGATGTTTCTCTTTTTCATCTTTGATCCTCCATTTTTGTAGGGGCTTGTTTTTTATCTGATAAAAACCTCTGAAAAGATTCCTTGGGTTTACGATTAGTATAAAAAACTCCCCAGTTTTTTTCAATTTCATTCAATCCTGTCTGTTCTCCACCTTTCCAAAGCTCATCAAACGCTTCGAAAAGGAAAGTTGTGGTTCTATTCTTTTCTATCCATCTTTCCAGCTGAACCAAAAATCGATATTGAGCATCCAGACTTACCTCTCCTTTGATCAAAGTGCCTTGGGCATCAGGCCCTTTTTTCTCGGGATTATAATTTGTCGCCCAGCCTACTTCGCCTATCACGATTTCCTGTTCAGGGTGAAATTTTCTTAGTTCTCGATATGTAGTATCAAACCAGGGCATTGCATTCTCCAGTGTTTTGCCATTCCACAAAGGATAAATATGAGCTACAATAAAATCTAGCTCTGCAGCAACCTCACGACTTTCAGCTTTATTCCAAAAATTGTAATCATCAGCAGTGGTGATAGGAACGTTGCTATTCTTTCTGACAATCCTCAGGTAGCGGATAAGATCTTGCCTCTGCATTTTATGCCAAGACCAATAGACTTGCGTTTCGTTTCCCACATTGAGGGCGATGATAGTTTGCGGATATTGGGCAGCCAATTCAAGAGCTTTTAGTGTATTTGCGATATTGGATTTTTGCTTTTGGGGTTGGTCAGTCTCATTTTCCAGCCAGATACCCAGCATCATTTTAAGGGGAAGATTATTGGCTTTGATCACCTCTAAAATTCTCTCTGTATCAGCATCAGCATTATAAACTCTGATCAAATTCCAATGCTGCTGAATAATCTGAAGATCTTCTAAAATTTCAGCTGAGCTAGGTCCCGATTTTCCCGGAGCTTGCCCCGCTCTGTAGCAACCATAAGAGATAGCCTTTCCGATCCATTGGTCGTTTTGGTAGGGCAAAAATTCGCGTCGTTGAAAAGCTGCGCTGCGCGGGATTTCCTCTGCAGACTCCAGTTTTTCTCGAAGCTCGGCTCGGGAAAGCTCTTGGTTGGAGCTAGCTGGTTGGCAAGAGCCCAAAAAGAGTATTATCAGACTCAAACCAAAAATTATCAAGACTCTTTTTTTCATCATCTTGCCTCCGATCATCTCTGAATCCTAACTGTCTGCAGGGAGTTTGCTTTGATCATTATCTCTGCATATTGCTCAGCGATCTGCAATTTGTAGAGAAGCGGAGATTTGCTGGTGTTTAGCACTTGCACACTGAGAATATTTTCAGCATTTATAGTGGCACTACTATAAAGAGTATCGGGGGGCAGGTTTTCACTTGGTTGTTCTGTTTGCACAGCAATATCACCGGGTCGGATAGTTTTGCTAAATTGAGCCAAAATATAATAGATGGGAGTATAATAGATCTGCTTGCTCACAGTATCTATCATGATCGGGGCGCCACAGAAATTTCCCACATGATTGGGTCCGCCGTTTTCATCTAGCACAATATTCCAATCAATCCAGCCGTTTACCCAATTATCAAGACTGACGATGATGTTTCTGGCATAGCGATGAACTGGTGTATAGGCAGGATGATCTTCCACTTTCACCCCTTCCCAAGTAACTGAATAAGCCCAATCTGTAGCGTTTTCATTCCACCAAAAATCATCGTTATCAAACCAGTCTGTTTCTTTAAATTTCTCAGGATCAGTTACTCCATTAGGTGGATCTTTGCCTAGATCATCGATACAACCCTCGGTGTGAATAATAGCACAATCAGGATATTTCTCATGAACACGTTGAAAAACTTCTTCAAAAACTTTGAAAGTGCTTTCATACCAATGCACAGCAGCTCCATAAACCAAAGGAGAAGTTTCAGCATCACCATAGATCACATCTGTCCATTTTTCCAAACCATCACGATTTTGATCGTAAAAAAGTAGATTGACCTGATCAAAGCCGGCAGCATGCAAGCTGGGACTAAGATATTTTTTGATAAATTTGTTTTGTGATTTTGGTGTAAAGTGCATGCTTTCCCACTGCCCATTGTTGCCATGTGGTTCATTTACAGGGGTGACTGCCCAAATATCAACTCCGACTTTTTGGTAGGCAGCGAGGTACTTTACGATATAGTCAGCATAGCTCTTTTCATATTGTGGTTTTAGCGAGCCACCAGTTCCTTGCCAGTTGTTTTGTTCGGAGCCAGGAATATACCACTCTTCGATATCTTTCATCCAAGCCGGAGCTGTCCAGGCGGAGGCTACTATTCTAAGTTCTTTATCAGCTTGTGCTTGCTTGATTTGCAAAGCTTCTTGGATCATTGGTAGCAAATCATAATCTTCTGCTACAATGCCGGGATACTGAGCTTTGGCAAAGCCCTCCAAATCGGGTGAGATATCAAAACTATCCAAATTAATATCATCCTTTTGCTCAACATAAGAGTATTTACCTTCCACTGTAAAATCACAAGAGCCGATATGAGTTCTGGTCAAAGTGAAATTTGCTCCTTCTTCTCCATAAATCTTCTGCATTACATCTTTTCTTACTTCCGGTTCAAGATGAGCCAAAACAAAAGCGGATGATTCGGTAAAGGAAGTGCCGATACCGTCAATTGTCTGCTTGCTGTTTTCCGGTTTAATCACGATTACATTGCCTTCTGCTCTGCCTTTTTGGAAGACCACATTGGCTTGATTGCTAATTTTATCACCGCTTTCTGAGGTTATCAGGATTTCCGAAGTAGATGCCAAATCCGAGCTGTAGAGGAGGCTGCCTGTGAATAGCAGCAAGCTTAGCAAAAAGAAACTACGCTTATCTATCATCTCAATCTCCCGATTCCTCTTTGGACTTTAGTTCAGCCGCTGTTGCAGTTTCTTTGATCTTAGCGTGACGCAGCTCTAATTTGTTACGAATTTCATATGCTTTCTCTTCTGTGATCGAGTATTTCGCCATTATCAGAAGGGCAATAAGTGAAGTAATCAAGGGAATTCCCACATCAAATATTCTGATCAAAAATAAGGTCTGCTCCTCTTGTCCTGCACCTAGTGCCAGATCAAAATTTGCCACAGTCAACAATACGCCTGTCAGCAAACCAGCTAAAGCCATACCGATTTTTACCATCCACCAGTAGATAGCACCAAATACACCTTCGCGTCTTTGATGAGTCTGCAATTCATCATAATCACAAACATCTGAGATCATAGAGCCCATCAGGGTAAATAAAGAGCCGGTACCAAAGGCAACCAAAGGGGCAGCCAAAAGTAGCATATAGGGCTGATCGGGATTATAGCCAAACCATTTGACGGCAAAGCCCACGATCGAGAGGGAGATTGTGATCATAAAAGTTCTTCTCTTACCTATTCTTATAGCCATCCAACCGGTGATCTGGATCACAGCTAAAGTAGCGATAGAAGTTAGCATGCCAAACCAGCCCATCAATTTTCCAGCTGCAGCATCACTGCCATTGAAGAGATAATAAATCATTACATAGATAGAAAATGACATTCCCAATTGAAAACCATTGAAAACCAAAAAAGTAGCTGCACAGATTTTGACAAAAGGTTTACACTTGAAGGTGGTAACAACTCCACCAAAGAATTCTTTCATCTTATCTGCTAAACCCACAGTAGCCGTTTTAATGGGAGTCAAAACTTGTTTTTCTCTCAGAAAAATTGCCGGTACTATACCTAGCAAGGCCACAATTATTCCGACAGCAACAGCCAAAACTCTGGCTCCGTGCACAGTATCTTCGAAGAGGTTGCTAGACATAATCGCATAAAACCAAGGAACACCCAGCCAGGCAAATTGACCGATTGTATTGGCAAAAGCGTGCAGCCTGGTGCGTTCATGATAATCGGGGGTCATCTCATAACCAAAAGCCACAAATGGTGTGGCATAGATTGTGTATGCCAGGAAAAAGAGAATGGACATTATCAGAAAATAGATAAAATACTTTGTGAAAAATATTTCTTCCTTTCTCAATTTGAAAGATTGGATTGTCACAGCACCGGCATTTTGCACATCTGTAAGTTGAAGCGATAGATTTTTGACTGCTTCTAGGTCGAGTTGATTGTTGCCATTTTGATTTCCCAAAATGGAACTTTTTACCAAATCGGAGATTTCAAATTTGTAAAGTTTACCTTTGCCATCCTGCGAATCTGTTGCTTTCAGGTCGATATAATATGTTTCACCATCAGCAGTAAGGTCGTTTCCAGTGAGATTTGCTTCTTGCAAGATTATCCGAAAGGGTTGAGATTTTGAGATATCGATATTCAGCTCTACTTGTGGAAAACCGTCGATATTTGTAAGAAGATTTTCTCCTTGATTTTGCGAGAGTGTTTTGGGTCCATAAAATATTACTTGAGGTTGAGCTATCATTTCAGTCTCATAGCGAAAATCGATTCCACCGGCTTCATTAATTTCAGCTGTTTGAAGTTCTGTGGTTTGTATCTGATGACTTTGCACCGGCTGTTTTCCTAAGATATCAATATAGCCCGGAGGCAATTGCCACATCAGCGCAAAAATAAGACCTGCAATAATTGCGCCTACAAAGATAAAAGGTCGCCGCCTGCCCCATCTTGTCCTTGCATTATCGGAAATATAACCCACCAGAGGATCAGAAACTGCATCAAAAATACGCGGTAAGGAAACCAGAAGTCCCACCATAAAGGCATTCATCCCCATTCCGATATTGAGGATTACCACCATTGCCGGCAAGGCTGCTGCTTGCAAATTATTAACGAGCATTCCTACCGAATAGGCAGATTTCTGTTTCAGAGAAATCCGATCTTCCGCTCTGGTAATATGGTGTGTTCGTTTACTCATCTTTCCATCCCCCTATCATTTGTTAAATGTATATCATCGAAATAAAGCGTATCAAACAGCAAAGTATTGCCAGCATCTTGGGGATTCCATAATCCCAAGTATTTTAGATCAGCGAGATTGGCGCCGGGGAAGTCGTTGAGAGGAATTTCATATGTTGCCCAATTGCCCGAAACAACCGGTGTGTATGAAAAGAGATCTACTTCGGTACTGCCTGTTGAATTATCTTCCAGTTTAATTCCAAAGTAAGCTAAAGCGGGCATATTAGAAGTGTCAATGCTGAATTTTAGGGTTGTGTAGTCCGAGATGTCAGCGCTGCCAAAATCGAAGGCAATTCCACCCCAGCCTGCACTGCCACTTTCATAAGCTACCGACAAAACATAAGATCCGTCAAACGCTGTCACAGCTGTGCTTTCTTCATCAGGTACAGCCGAGTTTCCGCTCCAATCGGCACTGTTGATGATTGTTGAGTAGGCTAAACTATTCTCAGTATGTGATTCGGAGTAGATCCCGATATAGTTTTGATCTGCCACTGCTTCGATTACTGCAGAATCTGTGAGCAATTCACCTGCCGCATTTTCATAAGAAACCACAATCGTCTCATCTTCAGAAATGGAGATTGTGCTCGTTGCTTCGTTTGTTTCACCAAAATAAACTGTGGTTTGTCCTGCACCGGAAGCGCCTAAAGCGACTGTCAGTGTTATAGAATCTGCTTCATTTGCAACTTCGATTGTTACGGTACTATCAGGGCGAGCTTCATCTTGGATGAAAATATCAGCTTCTGTAGCTGCGCTGGAATAGCTGCTCTGAGAAAAGCTGAGGCTACTTTCGACAACTCCTGTCTTATCATAATAGATATCATCAATGGCAAATTGGCATTGAATACCATTTTCTTCCAAGATAACAAATTCATAGCTCAACATTGAAATATCTACGTTACCTATTAGATCTTGCACAGGCACGATCGCCTGGCCCCATTCACCGTTTCTTGCCAAGCCAAAAGCAGTTTGATTGGCTGGAAAATCCAGATAATTTTCATTTCCCAAAAGATCTATTATGCCGATTTTAAAGCTGACATTGGCGGGTATTTTGATCATGAACTTGAGCCAGCCATTGGCAAAATTTTGTAGATCAATGGGTAGATTCGACTGAATACCTGCCCCGAACCAGCCCAAGCCGGCTGTTTGAAAGGAGATGACATTTTCGCCTTCATAAGGTGCTGTGAAGACGCTGGTAAGAGTATTTTCCCAAACATAAATCTCGGCATCTGCTCCCACAGTGATCCCGGCATCAACCTCAGTTTCATCTGTAAAGATTCCAAAAGTATTGATCTCTTCTTCATTAGTTTCAGCCTGATATACTCGTACCCAATCAACCAGCATCTGTTCCTGCCAATCGGTATTTTCATTCGGTTCTCCCCCCAGATTACCTCCGACAGCAACATTGAAAATCAAAAAGAAATCACGTAAAAATTCGCTCATTGTATTTACATCAATTACTTTGGTAAAATAAATAATCCCATCTATTTTACCGATTATCCTCTGCTCATCCCATTCAACTTCATAGATATGATAATCTTCGGTGAGTGGGCTAGAAAAGCTCTTGGTCGAGCCCTCATAAATGTGGTTTTCATTTTCATCATCCCACCAATGGATAGTACAAATAGTCGTATTATCTCCATGATAAAGTGGGCTAATCTCCATAATATCTATCTCGCCACAATAGGGCCAGCCGCTAGTATCAAAATTGCTTCCCAACATCCAAAATGCCGGCCACATTCCATTGCTACCAGGAACTTTGATGCGTGCTTTTATTTTGCCATATTTGAAAGAAAATTTGTCTTTGCTGTTTATTCTGGCAGAAGTTATAGAACCATCTCTTTTCCCTGGTTCAGAATAATTTAAAGAATCCCAAATTGCAGAAATTACTAAATTCCCATCTTCTAATCTGACATTTTCAGGTTGGTTAGTGTATTCTTGCCACTCATCATTGCCCCAACCATCTTGACCATAACCCTGCTCATAATTCCAGTTTGACATATCAAGGTTTTCTGCCTCGAATTCATCAGACCAAACCAAAACATACTCTTCAATAACAGTAGGGTCTATTACGCTTTCTGGATCTGTAATATTATCACACCCAGCAATAAATAATGATAATAATAAAGTCATAATAAAAAAAATCATCCAACCGGTAGCCTTCATAATTCCTCCTTGGTTTCTTGCTATATAGCAATCGCTGCTTTTTTTATTTTTATGTCAAGATATTTATTGCCACACTTACTTTTTAATTTCCTCTATGCCTTATATAATTGACTTGACCTAATTATCAAACCTATTATTTTGCGACCTGTAAGATATAGCAATATAGATAAACAGTGCTCTTTCAATCTGATATATGCAAAACATTGCTATTTTGTAGTCCGTGTTAAAATTAAAAAATAACAAAGATCTTGGAGTATCGCTAGCATGAGTAATTTACCAAAATACCTTTATGCCAAAAACAGTATCGTAGATAGAATCAAAAAAGGAATCATTGTAGATAAATTGCCTGGTGAACGTGTGTTGGCAACAGAATTGGGTGTGTCTTATATGACTATCCGCAAGGCAGTTGCCGAGCTGGTAGAAGAGGGCATACTGCATAAACTCACCACCAAAGGCACCTTTGTAAGCAATCGGAAAATTAGCCCCAAAGCAACTGGCAACCTAGGTTTTTTCCTTGATGATAAAATCAAAGGCGGAATTTCCAGTCCCTATTATTCGCTTATATTCAAAGCCCTGGAGAAACACTTAAAAGAAAAAGGCTATAACCTGATAATGTTTACTGATTTCGAAAACCTCAATCCCCTAACTCATCAAAAAAAAATCGATGGTGTAATTATCTGTTGCTTTCCACGTTTGGAAGAAAAAATCCAAGAGATCAAAAAGTTTTTACCAATTTTACTGCTCGACAATCTGGCCAAAGACAAATCGATTCCCTCTATCACAATAGACAATTTTAACAGTTGTTTCGAATCTACCGACTATCTTTGGAACTTGGGGCATAGGCGAATTGGTTTTGTTTCGGGCTTGCTGGATTCCAATGTCTGTGTTGAAAGGTTGGAAGGCTATGTAAGCGCGATCAATTCGCATGGTCTGGAAAAAGATAAAACTTTGATCTATCGTGGAGACTACTCTTATGAATCAGGCAGCAAGGCAGCTCAATATTTTCTCTCCCTGGAAAACCGGCCTTCTGCAATCATGTTTGCCAATGACTCGATGGCGATCGGCGCTATGAAAGTTATCCAGGAGCAGGGACTAAAAATCCCTGAAGATATAAGTATTATCGGATTTGACGATATTGAGATAGCTTCCAAGATCTTTCCCTCTCTCACTACAAATGCTGCCCCAATTGATAAAATGGCCAAGAAATCGGTAGAGATTATTACCTCAGCAATCAAGGGAGAAGATATTGATTTTCAACATATTATCATGCCGGCTGAACTTATTTTACGAGAATCTTGTCAGCAAAAATCCTAGCAGCTGAGCGCTGCATTGAAGCCTGCTCTAAACCCCTATTAGGCTATCTATACAAACTCATAAACCTCTTCTTGCCCAACATATTAGTTATCGTTTTGTCAAAATTTCTAAAAAGATCTTGACAGTTTTTTGGTTTTTTCTGATTGCTATATAGCAGTTGGTTCGATAGATATCTGTTTAATTTATATTAGCAAAATCAACCCTTATAAACGGAGGTAAAAAATGGACAAACCAGTCGGTTTTGGACGGAACAAGCAGGTAATTAGTGGATTATTAATAATCCTTTTCTGGGGATTTACAGTTTATGGATATACAAAACCTCCGGATAAAATTTCAACCTATCAAGATGAAAATGGCTGGAAACTGCAGGTCAATGGTGAGGATTTTTTTGTGAAAGGTATCGTCTGGGCCTATACTCCGATCGGAGAAAACTACTCTTACAACTTATGGTCACATTCAGATGAGTTTATCAAACAAGTATTAGATTACGAATGTACCCTCATGAAAGAAGCTGGCATCAACACAATCCGTTCTTTCGGCTTAATTCCACCTCAATGGATAGAATATATCTATCGTCAGCATCAGATTATGACGATGGTTAATCATTTGGCAGGTCGATATGGCTACAATGTTGGTGGCAAGTGGATAGCCCAAACCAATTACTCAGATCCTCTTACACGAGAAACCTTAAAAGCTGATGTGCTGGAAACTATTGCTAAATACAAAGATACGCCTGGAGTATTGATGTTTGCACTCGGCAATGAAAGCAATTATGGTTTGGAATGGTCAAGTTTTGAGATAGAAGATTTACCGATTGGTGAGCAGCATCAGGAAAAAGCAAAATATCTCTATAGTTTATTCAATGAGATCATGCATGAGGGAAAAAAGATTGCCCCGAATCATCCTTTCACCATCGTAAACGGAGATATCCAATATCTTGATTTGATCGTAGAATATTGTGAGGATATGGACATCTTGGGCGTAAACTCTTATCGCGGAATCAGTTTTACCGATATGTGGGAAAGAGTAGAGAGAGAATTGGGCAAGCCTGTTTTACTCACAGAATTTGGTAGTGATGCTTTCAATGCCAAGACCCACAAAGAGGATCAAACGGCTCAAGCCCAGCTTATCAAAGGCAATTGGCAAGAGATTTATAACAAAAGTTATGGCAAATTGGAAGAGGGTAATTCGATTGGCGGCTATTTGTTTGAATGGCGAGATGAATGGTGGAAATATCTGCAAGTAGAAAATCTTGATATTCATGATACTCATGCTTCCTGGAGTAATGGAGGCTACTCTTTTGATTATGTTGAAGGCCAAAATAATATGAATGAAGAGTGGTTTGGCATCTGCCGACTGGCTGGTCCCAACGCTGATGGAGTATATGTGGCAGAGCCCCGAGTAGCTTATGATCTGCTTTCAGAGATTTGGAGCATTGATCCATATGCCTGGGAAAAAGATCAGATGAATCAGAAAATAGATAATATTGATATGCAAGTGATGAGTTTAACCGGCAATTTGCGCTATATGCAAAATGAAAAAGCTAGAGCTGATATCATTCGTCTTTCTGGAGGAAGCTTGCGTGGAGACATGCTATTTAATGGCAAATCTGAAGCAGTGGAAGCAAGTGGGAAAAATGGAATGGATTTTTCCAGTGGTGAAATGCTTTTCTTGGATTTTGATTTTCAACCGACTAGTAAACTGGCAGGAAATTTTAGTTTGAACATTTTGGGTAATTTTGCAGATAAACAGCTAGAAGAATATTATGGTAAGCGAGGCCAGAGCTATGTTACAGTAATCACCGAGCAAGATGAAAATGGGATAGAAGTGCAAACCAATAAGCAGATCCAAGATCCTGAGCGGCTTGAAATATACAATTTTCTAGCAACCTACAGCGATGATTATTTTGATTTGAGCTCATTCTATCACGTTCCGCGTTTTCATTGGGGCTATGAAGGTGATTTTTATGGCTTGTTGTATGAAGCAACCGATATGGAAGGAATGGATATTTGGAATGCCAAAGCTCCTTACGGTTTTGAATTTTCCGGTAAAAAGTTTATGCCTGGCCTCACCATTGTGGCAGGTAAAGAAATTTATTGGGGAGCCAATCCCAAAGCTATCGTCAAATATGACTTTGCCAGTAGATATTATAAATACACCTTTATCCATTCGGAAGATTTCAACCGAGCAGATGCTGCTAGCACTGCTACTGAAGCTACTTCACGAGCTACACGTCAAACAGCTTTGTCAATGGAGACGGAAATTATTCCAAATCTGAAATTAGAGCTGGGCTATCTATTTGCCGGTAGTGAAAAATTAGATGAAGAGTATTTTTATGTTGATGAGAATAATCAGGTTTATCATGATAAGATTGATCTGGTCGATACCCAAGGCTTCAAATCAAAATTTACCTTAGATCTAATAGCTGGCTCCAAGCTTGATGCAGCAGTGAATTATGCTGGGTTAGTAGCCGATGGCGGCAATCCGCTCAGAGAGTTCAACACTACCATTCCTTACTCGGCTTTGGGTAATAAACTGGTCTATGAAGGCGGCTTATTGATTCCAATCGGAAATTTTTGGTTATTACCAAGATTTTTCTATCGGAAAAACCTGATTGATGCTAATCCTAATCTCGAGCCTTATACTGATGGTACAAGCTTTTTCCCAGGACTCAGCCCGCGCAATCGCGACAAAGATCCCTTTGCTGTGCTTGATAATCGGGAAGCTATTGCCAGCGAATTTTTTATCACTTACGATCCAACTCCGGCCAGCTACTTTTATGCTTGGGATAGCGATAAAAAAGAAGACGCCAAGCTTGCCTTTAGTATCGGTGGCCAATTCACACGCTATCAAACAGTTACCGATGCCAATCTCTTCTTCTATCAGGAAGGTAATAGCAATGCACCTTTTGGCAGCGGTTTGCCGGCTGAAGATGTTTGGCTGGCCAAAGGCAGATTTATTCTCAACCCTGCTACCAATATCAAGCTTTTATCTAATATTGAGCTGGGCAATCAACAAGCCTCGGGTAATCCTGAAGGTGGACTTATCCAATACATCTCACTAGAGGCAAAGCTTATCTTGGATAAAAAACACTATCTGGCAGGATATGCTAAAAAAGATGCTTGGGGTCCTTTAGATTGGTATCGCCAATTTAATATCACTTTCCCCTATCAATTTATGCTGGATTACT
>JAWOEN010000168.1:0-10286 GCA_046482725.1 Cloacimonadales bacterium (SeqCode) | reverse complement strand
GGGCAGATATTGCCAATCGGAGAAGTCTACCAGAAAATAACGTTTTAGTTCTGTATCATAAAGAATATTTTTGGGGTTGGTATCACAGAGGCAAATGGTTTGGGGTTCTAGTTGATGTAATTGGTAGAAGAGCCGAGCAATTTCTGCAAAATCCGGCTTGATCTCCAGAAGAGTTTTTGCCTTTAACAATTGCAGCTTGAGCATATTCTGTTGGGGAATAGAAGCGTAAAATTCGGGGGCAAAAGCAGGGGATTTTTTATAAACTTCCAGCTCTTTATTATAATCTTGCTGATTTTGGAAAAATTTCCAAATCTGTTTGCTTTCGGGATAGATCTCAAATCTATTTTTATTTGAGCGAAATGCTTTCATCACTTTTGCCTTATTTTCAGGACGATATCGCCACGCTCACTATTGTCCAAGTTGCGCACAATTGCTTCAACTGTATCAGCCAGAATTTTTTGCACAAATGGTACGATCTTGATCTCTTTACCTCCGACCGAAAGCTCGACTCGGGCTTGACTGTCAGCGACACAAGCTTGGCGGTTTTTTTCGCCGGATAAGATTTTCCCCACCATCTCAAAGCAGGTAAAGCCGCAATGCGAGCAGCACTCTGGCTCGGCTTGCGGTAAAACTTCGAAAGTTTTGGCTTCGATCAAATCAACAATCTGACTGATCTGGGAAGTGGATTTATAAACTGGTAGATTTTGATATTCCTCATGTTGATCAGCATAAATTCCCGAAACTGCCATCACGGTTGGGTTCACCAGTTCTTGTAACTGATTCTCATCTTTGGCGCAAATAATGCGTGGCAGGGCGGCAGAAGTCATACCTTCCACGATCAGATAATCGGCGCTCATTTCCACCAGCATTTCCGGCAGCTTTAGTTGGCGATGCCAGATCTTATAAGTTTCGTGCAAACCACGAGCGATAACGGTATCATCACTGGCTTCCCAATGCTTCCAACTATTGGAAGCGGGAGTTTCCATTGAAAAATCTTCATAGTGAATATCTTTGATCGACTGAACTTTATAGCCGCGTTTTTTCAGTTCGCGGATGATATTGACTACCAAAGTAGTTTTGCCGGAATGATGATAACCGGCCACGCTTAATACTTTCATCTTTACTCCTTAAGTTCGAAAAATAAATTACAATTTGGCAGTTGTTTTCCAAAATATGATCGCTAAAAAAATTAGTAAACAGCTTATTTGCACCAGCCAATCACGTAGTTTCAATTTGTCCTGATAGATGGAGGTGCGAGTTTTGTGCAGCCGAAAACCGCGTAATTCCAAAGAAATCGTGCGATATTGCACATCCGAGATGGCTTGGGCGATTACCGGAAAGATCAAACTAATATAGGCAGCCGGACGCTGGCGCCAGGCTAATTTTTCCAGATCAATCCCACGTAGCAGCAAAGCTTCTCGGCATTTGCTAAATTCCATGGAAAAGATTGGGATAAAGTGGATAACTGACGCAACCATAAATGAGATTTCATAAGGAAATTTCCAAGCTTTGAAAGCGAGTAGATAGTCGGAATAGGGAATATCAAAGAGCAAGCCGGCAATCAGAATGATTAGGAAAAAGCGCAGAGAAGAGATCAGTCCATAGCTGATGCCGCCGGAAGTGATTGAGATAAGGCCATAGGAAAAATATAGTTCACCTTCCGATCGAAACAGAATCTGAAAAATCATCAAAGTGAAGATCAAGCGGCCCAGATGCTTTAGTCGATGTAAAGTGCGTCTGTTGCTGGCTGGTGATGGATTTCTCCAGAAGATTAGTAAGCCGGAGATTAGCAATAGCGAAATCTGCATCAGCAATTCTTGATAAATTACTGAAAGCGAGGTGATGAGGATAACCATGATGAGGATAGTTCTTAGGTTGAGGCTGCGCATCAGATTTTCACCTCAAAATTAACCACGAAATTGAAGCCGGGTGCGGGATAACCATATTTATCCTGATAGGATTTATCGAAAAGATTTTCCAGAGCTAAACCAATCTTATAGCGCTGAAATTTTTTGTGCAATTGCAGAGAATGTAGCCAATAAGCCGGTAACTTGATCGAGCTGATTTCAGTATGGCGCAGATCTTTCCAACTGGCTTGATAGGAAAATTTCAGATCGAAAGGCAGAGTAAAAGATTCTCGTAGCATCAAACTATGACGCGGATTGCGGATTACAGTCTCGGCGCTTTGCGGAGAAAAATCCAGATAGGCGTACTGAATTTCATGTTCCCAGAGATATTGAAGGCCAAATCTACTTTCAAAACCGTAGCTGTCGATTTCATTTTGATTTGTATAGATGCCACCCAAACGCTCTATCAGGCCATCTATGCGATTGTAATAGACCGAAAAGTGAAGATTTCCTGAACTTTGCAGAATAGCGAAAGGTTGCTCGAGTGTCAGCTCATTTTTCCAAGCTCGCTCTTCCTGCAAATCTGCGTTACCGCTGCTAGAACTAAAGAGCTGTTTCATCGTAGGATAGGTGGTATTTAGTCCACTCGCCAGTGAGATTTTCAGATTTCGGGGTGTACTATAATAGAATCCGATTGATGGTAGCCAATGCCAATCCCAGCCGCGATGATCTTGCAATTTGAACCATGCTAAACCGCTGCTGAAAGTGCTGGAAAAATCTCCCACTTCCCATTCTGTCTGAGCAAAATAGTGCATTTTGTAGACACTATCAGAAGTCCAATTCAGATAAAAATTCTTATCGCGCCGATTGTAAGCACTTTTCTCGTATCTTATACCATTGGTGAGAGAAAACGAATTATTGATTTCCCACTCTAGATAATCATGCAAACCAAAGGTCCAGCTTTCCAGATCGGAAGGCCAACCCGGGAGAAGATCACCAGTTGTATTGTATTCCACGTAAGTATCGTTATTTTGATCATAGTAAATTTGTAGATTATTTTCCAGATTATGCCGCACTTGGATGAAAGCAGCTAGCGAAGCTTGATAGCGTTCCCAAGCTGTAAATTCGCGCAGCAGATTTTCATAGATCGAGGAGACAATCTCTTTTTTGGGAAGATTGGAGTAGGCAAATTGCAAGCCAATTTTATGAAAGTCCCAGATTTCAAAATTAATTTTTGATTGTAGATCGTATTGAATGCGAGCTGTTTTATTGCGCACAGCACCATTTTCATAAGGGGTAGCTTCAAAATCTAGAGGCAGCATGAAGCCATCGGTTTGATAGCGAGAGGCTGAAAGCGCATAATCGAAAGCGCCAAGTTTTTGGGAAATATCTGCATAAAATTTGTGGGTATTGTTACGTCGAAATTGAGAGCCTAAAATAATCTCCCGTTTTTTCGAGGGAGATTTTGTGATAATATTGATCACTCCGCCCATATTATCAGAGCCATAGAGCGCCGAGATCGGACCTTTGAGAACCTGGATCTCTTTGATCTTAGTTAGCGGGATAGTGGTGAGATCCACAGCATCCATATAGCTACTGGAAAGCGGTCTACCATCGATCATAATCTTAATCTGATTTTCCGAAAAACCACGGATACTGAGTTCGGAGCCATCTTTGCCACCCACAGCCAGATGCAATCCGGCAAAATCATCGATTGCTTCTGCCGCAACCACTTCCAGCACACTTTTCTCTGGTGAGTAAGTTTTCAGGCTGATGCCACCGATCGATTTTTGCGGTTTTTCAGCAATGACGCTGATGCCTTCTAGTTGGTAAATCTTGCGCTTTTGTTGCAAACTGTCTGCTTCTGTTTCAGTAGAAAAGAGTAGAGCGCCACAGCAGATTAGACAGATTGTTAAGAAAGTTTTCATAAGATATTGGCCTCATCGATAGTATAGATGCGATCAGCAACATCACGGAAAAGATCTACCCGATGTGAGATGATCAGAGCTCCCAGATTTTGTTGCTTGCGCTTGCATAATTTGTCGATTAATTTAGCTTGCAATTTGCTATCCAAACCGGCAGTGGGCTCATCCAGCAACCAAAATTTATGCTGATTGAGCAGCAAAGCAGCCAAGCCTACACGTTTGGCTTGCCCTCCGGATAGTTTCCAAACCGGAGTATCTGCCAGCTGGTGCAAACCAAAATATTGCAGAGAATCTCTGATGATCTGATCATTGTGTTGGGGAGCAGCATATTTGTGCAGCCAGATATGGAGATCTTCCAGGGCTGTGGCAGCTACGATATTGGCAAGCGGTTCTTGTTTCAGATAGATGATATATTCAGCAATTTCGGCAGCAGAAAGCTCTTTTAGGTTTTGCTCAGCCAGCAAGATCTCGCCTTCATACTTTTTTTGCAAGCCGCTGATAATGCGTAACAAAGTAGTTTTGCCACTACCGTTAGCGCCACCCAGCAAGGTGATTTGATTGCGTGAGATCGTTAGATTTTGCTTGGTAAATAGTTGCTGTTCTGCCGAATAGCCAAAGCTAAAATTGTTGAGATTATACATGATTTTCCGCGAGTGCGATGGTGCGATCAGCAATTTCTAAGATTTGAGGTAGATGATCGGCGATGATGATCAATTTACCATTGGCAGCTAATTTTCTTACGACCTCGATCAAAATATTGAGATGATTTTGTGATAAGCCGGCAGCGGGTTCGTCCAACAAAAATATATCTGGTGAAAGCGTGATCAGTGAGGCAAAAGCGACTAGTTTTTTTTGGCCGAACGAGAGCTCGGCAGTAGAGGCAAAGCGCAGGTTTTCGATCTGTAGTAGTTGCAGAGTAGCCGTGATGCGGCGCAAGATTTCCGGTGGGTCTATCAGTAGATTTTCGGGGCCGAAAGCCAGCTCTTGTTCTACCAAGGGCAAGATTAGTTGATTTTCGGGTTCTTGCAGCAAGAGGCTGACCTGAGCAGCCAATTGTGGGAGAGTAAACTCCTGCACATTTTGCTCAGAAATTTTGACAGAGCCGGCAATCTCGCCGGCAGTGACAGTTGGGATAATATTGCAAAGTAGCTTCAGCAGAGTAGTTTTGCCGCTGCCGCTACTGCCAGAGATGGCGATGATTTCACCAGCTTCAGCTTGCAGATTGAGCTGGGAAAAGAGTTTCGGCTGCTGCGGATAATTGAAGCCGAGATTACGAATTTCCAAAAGTGGCATTAGCGTATCTCTATGCGGTTGATATATTTGAGCCAGCGCTGCATGAAGGCATCTGTGCTGATAACCAGCTGATAATATTGCTGATCATTATCTTGGCGTAAACAGAGATAGGCGTTGCTGAGCTCGGTTGGTTTCAGCGAAACACTTAAGCCATCAGTCGAGCTGATGATAACCGAACGAAAATCTTCTACTGCCATTGTCTCGAGTAGTTTTTGCAATTTGAAGCCTTGATAATCTTCTTCGGATTCACGGGCGAGCACGATTTTGGCGGTTTCAAATTTCGCCAGTTTTCTCAACGTAAAATGTTCCTCATTTTCTGCTGAAACAACTTGTATTCCGCCTGTAGCATCCACAGTGCTGCGCCAATAAAGGGAAAATGAGATGAGGATAAGCAGTAAAATTGCCAGGCTCAGCCAGATTTTTTTCATTTGTTCGTCTCCTTATGATAAATAATAGTTTTTAACGTATCAGATTTTACTTGAAAATAGTAATCCTCAAAGCTGATCTCAGAGCCAACAATTTGATATTCATTGCCACGGTGCGAGATTGCCTTTTCTATCTGCTGATCTTCCCAGAAATAAAAATCTTCTTTTGCTTTATATTTTTTGGTTTGAAAGCCATTTTTTTGCGAGACTCCCCAAAAATCAAAAGCTGCTAGGCGATAGGCAAAAGGCGAAATCTCGGTTGTTTCCGAATTGATCAGTGTCAGCGCGTAAGGCGCCGGATATTGTTTAAGAACTATTTCCGAGATCTGTCTGATATTGGCAACCGGCGGCAAAGTCTCCGAGCTGAGATTCCAAACATCTTGTTCTTTTAGCAAGCGAGCTTGCGCAAAAGCATAAGCCGGAATCAAGACAGCTGTGCCGTCAGCGCCGATGATCAAGGCAGCATCACAGAGCGGCAGCTGGCTCTCTATTATATGGCTAAATTGACCGGGATAAAGCTGAAAATCTGCCGTGTTGAGATCACCGCTGACCAGAGGCTGCGCCCCGAGTAGCCAGCAGTAGCACAAGCTGAGTAAAAGCAGGATAGATTTTTTTAACATCTTACCAACTGAATTTGATGATATTGGCCCAAGCCTCAGCTGCAAAAGGAGTAGCAACATCGAGAATCTCAGTAGCATCTTTCGATCTGGCTTTGAGTTGAGCGGGATATTCCCCAAAACCAAGAAGTTCGGCAATTTGGCGGCTGTTGTCAAATTGATTTTGGAAAACAATCGCAGTTTCTCCCACCACAATGATGGCAATATCATCGATCCACATTCCGCCCGGCATCTGCACACTTTTCAGATCATATTTGCCATCGCTTTCGATCAAGACAGCTTCTGATAAATATTCTTCATAACTATAGATATGAGAAACACCGTCGCGACCGCTAATATAAAACGGGGCTGAGGGTGGAAAAACAGAGCTGATAAGAGCGGGAAATTTATAGCCGCTGGCCGCTTTGAAAGGAGGTAGTTCGACTCTTTCCAAGCCCTGAAAGATCTTTTCAGCGAAGATAATAATGCGTGGCAATTGTAGCTGAAAAGCTGATTCTGTCTCGACAAAGGCGATATCACTGATCCAATACATATCGCGCATGTTTTTCACCACCAACCTGATCTTTTCTGGTGGTAATTTTTCACCATTTCTTTCTAAAGCGATGAGTGGCTTATTGGCGTAGATTTCAGCTCGGCTGAGCCGAACCATATAATTATCTTCCGAATAAAATTTTAGTTGAGCATAATCTTTGATCTCATTTTCTTCCAAAAGCGAGATCAAATCTATTCCTCGCCAGTCGTCATTTTTGGGTTGATCATTTTTGATGATCTTGGTTTGATAAGTGATCTGCTCACGAGATTCGAGATCCGCCAGCTCTATCTGGATACTGCTGCCGGCGTTGATCAATTTAAGGGCAAAGAGGTTTGAGATTAGCATCGCTAAAACTCCTATAAATAGTATTTTTTTCATAAATTTCCTTCACTTTTTTACAACATCATATTTCAGAAGTTTTTGCAGAATTTTATGGGAGATGATACCACCTAAAATTCCTGAGATAGTGGCAGCTAGCAGAGAGATCAAGAGCGGGATAAAGGCTAGCCTCATGATGAAAAGCGTAACAACGACAGCTCCGGTGAGATTGGCGGCTATGCAAGCGCTGATGTGAAAACCAAGAGCGGTTTTGCGGCGCCAGAAGAGGGCAAGGATTTCCACAGCCACTCCCGGCAGCGAATAGCTAATGATCGAGACAGCGCCGTGATTGCCAAAATAGCCGAGTGAGAGAATGACGATGGATTGGACAAAGCCAACTAAGAAAGCAGCTCCGGTTTTTTTGACTAAGGCCGCAGCCAAAACCAGCCACATCATATAAAATCCACCCGCCAAAGATCCACCAGGAATCATCAGCGGAGTGGAAACCAGATGCACCAAAGGCGTGACAATGGGCTTGATAGCCAAACCCAAAGCTGCCAAAACTGCTATATAAAGCAGATCCAGTGAACTGAATTTATCTATAAATTTCATCAGCTGTCAGCGCCTTAATCTATCTCAGCCAGTTCGATTTGCTCGACATATTTGACGCTTTTCCATTTGAGAGTGGAGTCTTCGTTCAAAAAAATTGCCCGCTCTTTTTCTGTCAGCCAATAGCCGTTTTGCAGATCTTGCCAAGAGAAGATATTGCCAGTGTCATCATTTTCCCCGCCATCTGCGGCTATGAAACGATAAGTATAATTATCCTGATCGTCTGTTACGTAATCCGAGATGAGATTTGTAAGGGGGAAACCGGGTTCGAGCAGAGTTTCATCATTTTTGATATAAGTGATCTCGGTGGTGGGAAAAGCGTTTGTTTCAAAGGTGGTGATCGAGCCATCTAAAACAGTATCAATTTTGCGATACAATCTAAAATAAGTAGCAAATTTCACATTGTAAGTACCGGCGATAAGTTCGTCGGGAAAATAGGCTTTGGCGCTTTCGGCTGGTAAGATAAAACCGCTGCTGAATTGTTGCCAACTGAGATCCGGCATACCGCGCTCTCGTGGTGACCAATTATCATCAGCATCGCTAGAGACAAGCTCGAAAGCGAAGAGGGGGCGAGCATCAAATTGCTCGACCTCGAGATATTCGTTTACGACTGTTTCAGAGATAAATTGAGCCAAAGCATAGCCGGTAGTGCTCACACCGTCATAATCAACTTCTTCACTGGTATACTGCTGCAGGCTATCGGGCAAAATTATTTCCAAATCTAGGCTATCTGCCAAGGCAGGGGCTTCCGGCTGAGGATTATCCGGTCCGGTAGAATCTTTTTCACTACAGCCAGTAAACAGGATGATACCCAATAGTATAAATAGGGTGAGAATTGCATTTTGTTTCATAATAAAAACCTCCTAATTTTTCTGCAATTTCAGAATTCTTAGAAGGCAAGACATTACCAATTGTTTAGTTGCTTGAGCTTATTTCAAACATTTCGATGATTTATGTAACTCCTTGGATGATCTCGCCTTTCCAAACACGGGAGGCATGATAGTTTCCAGTCATACCCGTCGGTAGTAGATTCATAGCAGAAGCGTTAGAACTTACTACTCAGCGACATTGTGAATATTTGCAGCTAGGCTTTTTGTGTCAAGCAGGAAAGCACCATGCTTCATTTTCCTATTTGCACTTTGACAATTTTGGGAAGCTGAATTTTCTGGGGATAGAAAATGTTTTGGGAAGGTGATGATGAATATATGTGCGCAATGTGGAAATGAGATCGGGAAGCGGAAGAGTTGTCCCTTTTGTGGATTTTCCGAAGTTTATAGTAGAAGCCAGAGAGCAGCCAAGATGATTCAGGTGAATCTGAAGGCGGATATGCCTAGTTGTGAAGAAGCGCAAAAAATGATGTCGGCCCAGATTGTGGCAGCTCGTCAAGCCGGGCACAAGATTTTGAAGATAATTCATGGCTATGGCTCCAGTGGGCGAGGAGGCGAATTGCGTTGGTGCTTGCGCGAGAGATTGCAGCAGAATAAAAACAGTAATTACATCGGTGACTTTTTGGCAGGTGAAGAACTGACCAATTCTTCGCAAAAAGGTAACAAGTTTCTCAAGCGTTTTCCCGAATTGCGACGTGACAAAGATTTCAATAAAAATAACCGCGGCGTGACCTTTATCATACTCTAACCTTCTACACTTTTCCTGAATCTATCATCTTCAGAAAAAAAAACGGAATTTCGCTAATTTTATAAGTTTTTAAGTATCAGATAAATATCTTGTTAGTCTCAGGTTTTGTGTAGATAATAAACAAAAAAAAGGTTGCTTATAAATGGCGTGAAAATCAATTTTGGCGAACAAAAAGATGAAGGAGAAATTTATGAAGAAGATTTTAGGATTATTATTATTAGCATCACTTTTGATGATGGGTTGTGTGGAGGAAGAGAAGACTTATGAAGGTACTGTTGTAGTATACAACAATGTCGATAGCGATATTGATGTAACAGTTGATGGTAGAACAGGTATCGTAGGTGCCAATTCTTCTCGCAATTTTACAGTTGAATTGGAAAATTCTTCTGATGAAGAATCTTTCCAGGTGAGGTACAAGATTTCCGGACGTGACGAATTTATGTCACAGTGGGTAATTTTGAGTTCTGGCGAGCAGCGAGTTGTAGATGTAAATCCTGGTATAAATTCTACTATGAAGATCGATTATTGGTCACAAATAGCTGGTTTGCAAGGTTATTTTGCCGGCAATTATTTCGATATAGATTATTGGGGACCAATCACCTATACTATCGATATGTTGGAAAATGAGACAACAGATTTTAGTGTAAACTATTATGGACGTTTTGTCTTTGAAGTAGATGATTATGTTGCAATTTCAGAGAACGAAGATCTTGTTTTGAATGTATATCCTGACTGTGGTGAGATCGTGGTGGAAAACACTAGCAACTCTTTCACAATCACAGAAGTGTACATCTCAGCTTCCTCAGATACTAGCTGGGGTACAAATGATTTGGCCGGAACAATCGGACCAGGCGAATCGGTAGTTTGGAAAGCAGACGCAGGTAACTGGGATATCAAATTGGTAGATGACTGGGGCGACGAATTTGTAGCTTATGAAAACTATCTTGGTATCGAAGAGACTGTAACTTACACTTATGATGGATTCCGCGAAAGCAGAGCCACAGGTGATACAGATGCTGCTAAAGCAGAAAATGCTGCAAACTTCGCTGGTGAGAGAACTGCCGGTAGATTGGAGCAAGTGAAAT
>JAWOEN010000057.1:0-4991 GCA_046482725.1 Cloacimonadales bacterium (SeqCode) | reverse complement strand
TCTAATGCCGGCGGCTCAGATAGAAAGAGTTCTGCAGATCTCTGATAAATTGGTGTTGATTGATGAGACATATTTCGAGTTTTCCGGCATCACCTACAAAGATTGGATTGCTAAATATCCCAACCTGCTAATCACTCGCTCTTTTTCCAAAGCCTTTTCGGCAGCTGGCTTGCGCTTCGGTTATCTGATTTCATCAGCAGCTAATATCACACAACTGAAAAAAGTGATTACAGCCTTCAACTTGAGCTTGATGACTCAAACCATTGTTCTCACCATTTTGGAAAATCGCCAGATCTTCCTCGATCATACCCAAAAAGTGGTGCAGATGCGCAATTATCTTTGCGCTGAATTAAATAAAATTCCCGGTCTGCAAGCGACCAATACTCAGACAAATTTCTTGATCTTAACAATTGGTGAGAAAACCAGAGAGCTATTTGATTTTTTATCAGAGAATGAGATAGCTCTACGCGATGTTGGTGCTCATCCGGTTATGAAAAATCAGATTCGGGTGACGATTTCGGCTCCAGCAGAAAATGAATTGTTTTTATCCAAGGTAAGAGAATTTATGATAGAAGAGGAAATAAGATGAAACGTAAAAAAACTCGTGAAATCTCACTGGGAAATCTTAAAATCGGCGGCGATAATCCCATCTCCATCCAATCGATGACCAATACAGCAACGGCTGATGTTGAAAAAACCGTGCAGCAGATAAGGGAATTGAGTGCGGCCGGATGTGAAATAGTCAGAGTAGCTGCCAACACTTCTGCAGCAGCCAGAGCAATTTCCCAGATAAAAAAAGAGATCAATCTTCCCCTAATCGCCGATATCCACTTTGATTATAAATTGGCCTTACTTGCTATCGCAGCAGGAGTGGACGGCTTACGTTTGAATCCGGGAAATATTGGCAGCGCTGAAGGCGTGAAATTGGTGGTCGATGCTGCCAAAGCCAAGAAAATCCCCATTCGCATCGGAGTCAATAGCGGCTCGCTTTCCAAGGAGAAAATTGCCAAATATGGCGTAACTGCCGAGGCCATCGTAGAATCCGCTTTGGAACATGTCCGTCTTTTGGAAGCGCAAGATTTTTATGATATGAAAATTTCAGTCAAAGCTTCTTCAGTGCCACTGACCATCGAGTGCTATCGTTTATTGAGCCAGAAAGTAGATTATCCCCTGCATTTGGGCGTAACAGAAGCTGGCACCGAATTTGGTGGCACGATCAAATCTGCGATTGGAATTGGTACACTTTTGGCCGAAGGCATCGGCGATACGATCAGGGTTTCACTCACGGCTGATCCGGTGCAAGAGGTGCTGGTAGCCAAACAGATATTGCAAGCGCTACAGCTTAGAGGTGGTTTGCAAGTTGTCTCTTGTCCCACTTGCGGTAGAACCCAGATAGATTTGATCTCAATTGCTCATCAGGTAGAAAAACGCTTGGTAGAATTTGCCAATGAAAATATCACAGTAGCGGTGATGGGCTGTGTGGTGAATGGACCCGGTGAAGCGCGGGAAGCGGATTTTGGTCT
Source organism: Cloacimonadales bacterium (SeqCode) (assembly GCA_046482725.1). Classification (GTDB taxonomy): domain Bacteria; phylum Cloacimonadota; class Cloacimonadia; order Cloacimonadales; family TCS61; genus DAOWES01. Next base: position 3,468 of record JAWOEN010000057.1, on the reverse strand, counting down.
AGCTGGTGGTCAGGGCGAGGGCTTGCTTTTTATCAAAGGCGAGATCGTCAAAAAAGTTCCGGAACCGGCTTTGGTCGATGAATTGATCAAATTGATCAGAGCAAATTTGGTTTAAGCAGCAGATGAAATATTCTCTTCTCTCTTTGATCTTGTTTCTGCTTTTGCCTCTCGGGGCAGCAGAGAGCGAGACAGTAGTCGGAGAGATAGTTTTTCGCGGTAATAATTATTTTAGCGCTGAAGAGCTGCAGCAAGCTGTCAGCCTGCGGACGGGTGATCTTTTTTCGATGGCGCAGGTAACAAATTCGGCTCAGAAATTGGCAAAATATTATGAAAATGCCGGCTATCTGAATGTAGTGATTTTGCAGCCGCAATTGATCACCGAAAATGCGCAGCAGGTGGGAGTGATTTTTCAGATCGAGGAGCGCGGCCAGCTAAAAGTGAGGAAGATTGAATTTATCGGGAACAACTATCTCAATCCGGAGAATTTCCCTCAATATAGTTCTGAGGAATTGGCTCAAATCCCCGATTATCTGGCAGAATTGGTAGAGTATAGCAATCGGCAAGGCTTTCTCTTTGCCGCCGTCCAGCTACGTGAGATAGCCGTGGAGGGTCAGCAGGTAGATCTGCTGATCGAGCTCGAAGAGGGCGAATATTGTGAATTTGAAAAAATTCGCATCCGTGGCAATAAAGTATCTCAGCCCCAATCGCTGATCAGGATTTCCGGTTTGAAACGCGAAAAATTGCTGACCACCAGAGATTTTCAGCAAGCAGAAAACAGGCTTTTGGCCAAAAGTTATATCAAAGAAGCAGCTGTTTTTCCGCTCAATAGCAGAGAGCTGCTGATCGATATTAGTGAAGATAGAATGACGCTTTTTTCCGGAATTGTCGGTTTTGACGATACAGCTGAAGAGAAGCTAACCGGCTATTTCGATCTGGATTTTTTGAATCTGTGGGGTACTGACCGCGCTCTGAGTTTTTTTTGGCAGCGCCTCTCCAATCAAAACGAAACTTTGGAGATGAGCTATCATGAATCCGGATTTTATGATATTCCGCTCAATGCTGATCTCAGCCTTTTTAGAGAGCAGGCAGATTCCACTTTTATTCGCAATTCTGTCGATTTGGAAATTTTCTATTATCGAGGCAATCATAAATATGGTCTCTATTTGGCTCGAGAAAATATTTTGCCCGGTGGTCGTCAAGATGCTGCCCAAATTTTGCGGCGGGATTATACCAAAATCGGTGGTAGCTGGCTTTATGATTCTCTGGACTATGCAGAAAATCCCAGTAGTGGGTGGCAGAGCAAACTGAAATTTTATAATATTTTTCAGCAAGCCGAGATAGATATTAATCGAAATGCTGTGGAGACGCTTTTGGCTAATGCTTTTTCGCTGCGTCAACGCTGGGTTATCTTTTCCCAAATCCAAGCCAAACTAATGGAAAATAAAAATCTCAGCTCAGTGGATTATTGGAAATTGGGCGGATTCAAAGATCTGCGTGGTTTTATGGAAGATAATTTTTATGGCTATCACGTGGGCAGTATCAACTTGGAATTACGCTATTTGCTGACGCGACGTTCTCGCTTCTTTATCTTTGCAGATCAGGGTTATGCGCAGAATGATCAATACACCAAGGGCAAGCTTTTTGCAGTCGGTTTGGGATTGCGTTTGCAGACCAATCTGGGAGTTTTAGGCATCGATTATGGCTTGGGATTTTCCGATGGGCAGTGGCGATCTCCCATGAATGGCATCATACATTTTGGGATAGAAACGAAGCTCTAAGCAGAAAAAAATTAACAAGTCTTGACTCAGCTTCTTTATATATTCAATTTTGTATCGTTCGAAAATATTAAACTTATATTATGAAAAAAAAGGAGAAAAAATGGAAAAACGCGGAGAGCTGAAAGTAGGAGTATATGTAGATGCCTCCAATATAGCTCAGAACGGGGGCTACGGAATGCATTATGATGTTTTGCGGGAATTCGCCTGTCGCAATAATGGTGTGGCAATGCGCTTGAATGCTTATGTAGCCTACGATGAAGAGATGGCAAAGAAGAACCTTAGTTATCGGAAAAAATCGGAAGATTTTCATTCTGTCCTGCGAGATTTTGGTTTCAAGGTAATTGTGAAGACGGTAAAATGGTTTGTGGATGAGCATGGCAATCGTTATGGAAAATCCAACGCGGATCTGGATATGGCTGTAGACGCGCTATCCCAATCGGAAAGATTGGATTATGTGTTGATGGTTACCGGTGATGGCGACTTTGTGCAGGTGGTACGAGCTTTGCAAAATAAAGGCTGCCGAGTGGAAAGTCTGGCTTTCAAAAATGTGGCGCGCGTCTTAATTCAAGAATCCGATGTCTTTACTTCAGGCTATTTGGTACCGGGATTATTGGGTAACGAATCTCACGGGAAAGATTATTCTGATTCCGGAATAGAGCGAACTGCCCGCGGTGTGTGCTATGCTTATTATCCCGAAAAAGGTTTCGGTTTTATGAGATTTTTGAAAAAAGTGGGAAGTGGCTTGTGGATCACCGACTCGCGTCGAGAAGAATCTCCCTACGCTACAGCTTTTGTGCACAGCTCACAATTTCCCGATGGGATAGATGTAAAAACTCTGCCCAATCGAGAACAAATTTTTGAATTTGATCTGCGCCAGGTCCCCGATAAAGGTTATCAGGCTGAGAATGTGAAGAAAATTTATCATTATTAGGAAGAGTAATTTTTGGGCTTATTATTTGATAACTAAAATAGTATTGGAGAGTGATTGATAAAAAAAAATAATTCATCGATCTATTCTGTGATCGATGTGGGAACCAATAATATTTTGTTGCTGATTGCCAAACGTGGCGCTGAACTGGAGATTATTGCTCGAGACAGCGCCACTTCTGCCTTGGGCAAAAACATGCAGCAAAATTATTTGCAACAGGCAGCGCTGCAACGCGCCAAGAAAATCTTGGCAGCTTTTATCAGCCAGTCTCTGCAATACCAAGCCCGGATTATCATCATCGGTACCAGTTGCTCGCGAGAAGCTAAAAATATTGCTGAGCTGAGTGATTGGTTGTGGGATAAATATCGCTTGCCCTATCAGATAATCTCTGGTGCCGAAGAAGCATATTTCAACGGTTTAGCCAATCAAGCAGAATTTCCAGAAGCCCAGAAACTGTTGCTTTTTGATCTGGGTGGCGGCAGCACAGAATTTACCTTGCTTCAAGCTGAGCAGATATTGCGCGCGGAATCGGTCAATATTGGCATTCGCCGTTTCGAATCTGAATTTGGCAACGATTATGCCGCGCTTAAGGCTCGGGTTCTGAGCTTGCTTCCCACTTTTTCTGCAACTGAAAAAGCTGATTTGACTTTGGTCGTATTTGAACTGCTTATTCATCGTCTTTTTCTATTATACCCTCCTCTCTTTGCGCATCAAAGCGTCGTTTTCTTACATTGACGCTCCCCTCTCGATACGCTACACTAC
>JAWOEN010000203.1:0-8220 GCA_046482725.1 Cloacimonadales bacterium (SeqCode) | reverse complement strand
GTGGATACTCCTGAAAACCGATTTATCAAACATGCACTGGAAACCTTTTTAAAATTCTGTACAGACATAAACAGCAAGGCAGTTAAATTCGGTCATAAAAAAATGCAAAATGAATCAGATATACTTCTTCGAGAATTAGAAAGCCAGTTGCATCATGCAATTTTTAAAAAAATATCAAGACCAACAACATTAAAACTTAACAGTCCAGTCTTACAACGTAAAGAGGGTTATCGTCATGTGCTTCGAGTATGGCTTATGTTTGACCTGGCTGCCAAACTAATCTGGACTGGTGGAGATGATATTTACAGTGGTGGAAAAAAAGATATTGCCACTCTTTATGAATACTGGCTTTTTTTCAAACTGCTTGATCTGTTTCAATCCATTTTTGAGATTAAATCTAAAGATATTTCAGACTTGATAAAAGAAACTCCTGATGGATTAAATCTGCAACTTAGACAAGGTAAGTTCACTGCAATCCGTGGTGTGTACGATTCAGGAAACCGCAAGTTAAATGTTCGTTTTAATTATAACCGCTCTTTTAGCGGCGAAAAATCATATCCTGATTCGGGTAGCTGGACTACCACACTACGACCCGACTATACGCTTTCTTTTTGGCCTGATGGTATTTCAGAAATTGAATCTGAAAAGCAGGAATTGATAGTTCACGTTCATTTTGATGCCAAATACAAAATTGCCAATCTGACTGATTTTCTAGAAAAAAATAATAAAAACGACCTCGATACAGAAAAGACGGAAAACCGAAAAGGTGTTTACAAAAACGCAGATCTTTTAAAAATGCATGCTTATAAAGATGCTATTCGAAGAACAGGCGGTGCTTATATTTTATATCCAGGCGACAAATCCATCTATCAAAAGGGATTTCATGAAATTATACCGGGGCTGGGTGCTTTCCCAGTAAAGCCATCAAAAACTGATAGCGGAATTGGAGAGCTAAAAGCATTTATTATGGAAATCATAGCTCACTTTATAAACCGAGCTTCCCAAAGAGAAAAAATTGCTTTCAGAACATTTGATATTTTTAAGAATCCTCCTGAATCTGAGGACATTATTAAAGAACCACTACCAGAACCCTTCAACACAAATAGAGATTTAATACCTGACGACACTTTTGTTTTAGTTGGTTTTTACGATTCTCACATGCAGTATGATTGGATTAAAAAAAATAACCTCTACAATTTTAGAATGGGTTCAGGTACAGGGTCTTTAATTCTTGATAAGGAAACTGTAAGTTCAAAATATTTATTACTTCATACAAGAGGTGATACTGTCTCAGGAGACTTATGGAAAATTGTGAGCAAAGGTCCAAAAGTTTTTTCAAAGGAAGACTTAATGAGAAGAGGCTACACTTCTCCTTCGCAGGATAATTATCTAGTTGTTCAAATAGAGCCAGTAACTGACTTGGAGTTTGAAAATGTAAGCTGGAATTTTAGAAACCTAAAAAACTATTCTACTGGAAGAGCTTCAGCGTTACCCTTCACCACTAACTTATCGGAGTTAATGAAAAATAAAGTATAATATCCCTGTGTAACCGTTAACAAATCACAGTAGGGCAAAATCCCCCCCCCTCCCAATCTCACAACCCGCCCCAGCTGCTTCAGCAGCCTTTCCGATTTCAGTCAGAGCGGCTAACGGTTGACATTTTTTCGAGGCTGATAATTTTGATAACCTGTTGTTTTTAGAATCTTTTAGCAAAAACTAAAGAAATTTTTAGTAAAAAATTATAGGAAAGAAATTATGTCCAAAAAACATCTGATCATGGGAACGGCCGGTCATGTAGATCATGGTAAAACCACGCTGATCAAGGCACTAACCGGTTTCGATTGCGATACGCATCAGCAGGAAAAGAAGCGCGGGATCACCATCAATTTGGGATTCACGCATTTAGATTTGGCCAGTGGCAACAGCCTCGGTATTGTCGATATGCCGGGCCATGCCGACTTTATCAATACGATGGTGGCAGGCGCCTCCGGTATAGATTTTGTGCTGCTGATTATTGCAGCTGATGAAGGCGTGATGCCGCAAACTGTGGAGCATCTGGAGATCATGAAATTATTGGAGATCAAGCAGGGCTTGGTAGTGCTAACCAAGGCAGATTTGGTTGATGCGGAACTATTGGAATTGGCCCAAGAGGAAGTTCGGGAGTTTGTGGAAGATTCATTTTTGCAAGACGCCCCCATCATTCCGGTTTCGGGCGCTACCCAGGCCGGCATAGAGGAGTTGCTAACAGCTTTGGATAAATTGGTAGCTGCTATCCCGCAGCGTTCGGCTGAGGGCGTTTTCCGCATGTTTATCGACCGCATTTTCACGATCGAAGGTATCGGCACCATCGTCAATGGCAGTGTACTTTCCGGTAGTATCGCGGCTGAGGATATTTTGTATCTCTTGCCGGTGGAGAAAGAGGTGCGCATTCGGCGCATCGAGCGTCACGGTCAAGAAACTCAGCGCATCATGGCCGGCGATCGAGCCGCCTTGAATTTGGTGGGATTGAAGAAGGCGGAATTTGCCAAAGGGATGTTGCTTTCCGATCGCAGATTGGCCCCGACCGAAATGGTTGATGCCAAATTAACAATTTTCCAGCCCGATTTTTCTTTGAATCGTTGGAGCCAGCTAATTTTTTTGATCGGTACGGTGCGGATGACAGCCAAGCTCCATCTTTTGGATCGGGAAGTTTTGGCCAGTGAGGAAAGTGGCTTGGTACAGATTCATCTGCCATAGGAGATTATCACTCAGTTTGGGGACAAATTTATCATTCGCAGCTCTTCCGATGATCGCACGATTGGCGGAGGTGAGATTATCGATGCACATCCTTTGCATCATCGTCGGCGCCGTGAAAAGCAGATCGAGATTGTTAAGCAGATCGCTGCCGGCGGACTAAGTAGCCTCATTTCGGCCGAGCTGGAAAAAGCTATCCTGCCTTTGCGCGCTGGGCAGATCGCTATTCATCTGAATATTCCGCAGAGTGATGTGGAAAAAACCGCGCGAGAAAATCCGCAAAGCATTCAGGCTTATCCTGACAAAAATGATCTGATCTTATTAGCCGCCGCTCAGGATAGTGCGATCAAGGCTGAGATCAAAGACACGCTCTACAAATTTCATCAGGCCAATCCTCTCTTGGCTGAGGGTAAAAGTTTCAATGAGTTATTGGGAATTTTTGGCAAAACCAAAAGTGATATTCATCATCCGGCTTTACAGCTAATTTTGCAAGATCTGCAGCAGCAGGGCAAGATTCGCCAGGAAAATAAAACCTGGGTTTTGGCTGCGCACCAAGTGGTGATAGATGATCAGCTAAAAGCTCAGGTAGCGCAAGTGGAAGCTTATATCAAGAATTCCGATAAGCTCTTTGCCTCGACCAGCGATCTCTTTGCCGAGCTGGATATGCCGCAAAAGAGATTGAGCATGATCCTCACCCATCTGCGTAATTCCCAGGTTTTGGGTGTGATCAATGGCAATTTTATTCATCAAGAAATTATAGCCAAAGCCAAGCAGAGTTTATTTGATTTGGCAGCCCAATCTCCGGATGGGATAAAATTGGCAGAGTTTCGCGATATCATGCGTACCAATCGAAATTCTGCTTTGGAATTATTGGAATATTTTGATAATCAGAAGCTAACAGTGCGGGTAGGAAATATCAGAAAAATCAGGAAGTAGAGGAACCCAGGTAGGAAGCTAAAAATAATTATTTTTTTTGTAGCAATTTCAGCAACTGCTTTACTTTGTCTTTGGCGCCTTCGCCATTTTCGCCAACGGGTCCGGTACAAGCGGGGCAACCTTCACTGCAAGGGCAATCTTGCACGATCTGCAAAGCTTGCGCCAATAATTTAGCGTGGAGTAGATAGAGCTTTTCGCTCAAGCCAATTCCCCCACTCATCGCATCATAAAAGATCAGGGTAGGTTTATTTTGGGCCAGCGAACTTTTGGCCTCGAATTTGGCCTTAATATCTGTGATATCGCACATCAGATGCAGAGGCGCAATATTATTCAGCAGATAGCTGAGCCCGGCTAAACCGCTTTGGATATAGACTTTCATCTCAGCTTTGCGATGGCAAGAGGAGCAGAGCGTTATCAGGTTTTCAGCTTGGTTGGCTTGCTGCAGGGAGGCAAAACTTCTCAGGGGCTTTAGATGATGAACATCAAAGGCTTTTCCCGTTTCCACAATCCCACAATGTTGGCAACGATGCTGATCGCGCTCGCGAATCTGCTGACTGATCTGAGGCCATTTGCTGCCATAATCATTGGCCTGATTGTTCCAAGCTCCGCGCTCACTCAGCTTTTCTACTACCTGATCCGAGATACTAATCCAATAACCGTAAGTGATAGTTTTGCTCTGCGGCATTTCCAGATTTTCATAGCCCAAGATTTCGTTGGAATTCCATTTTTGCCTTTTGTAGCCTGTCACCTGATCCAAGACTTTGATCTGACCAAAATATTTTCTGCCACCCGGCACAGCTTCCGCTTTTTTGGTTTTGATCAATTCAAATTCTGTCTGCGAAAGCGCTTGGGTGTAGTAGGAAGTATCTTCGCGACGCAGATGCGCGATATGGTTTTCCAGATCGAGTTTTTGTACCAGATAGCTGTTGCCATCATGCAGATAAACCGCTTGCGGATGTACCATCCAATAAGCGCTGCTTTCATCTACCACTCCGATAATTTGCCGGTTTTCCTGTAAGATAAATTGATTCGCTCCCATATTGCGCAGCGAAATTTCTTGAGCCGGGTAGCGTTCCGAGCGCCAAAAATATTGCTCATCAGTATAGTGCAATTTGCCATATTTCTGCAGAAGTTGCAGATAATCGGATACGATCTCTGGGGGAACATTGCCAAATTTTTCTGTGCTGAGGAAGGGTTTTTCGAAGACGGCACACTGCAGATGATGCAGCAAAATCAGCGCATTATTAGGATCTATCAAAGCTTGTTCCGGGCTGCCTTCCAGCAGATATTCCGGATGGCTTGCCAGATATTGATCGATCAATTGGGAGGTGGCAACAAAGATGGTGAGCGAAGGTTTGCCAGCTCGGCCGGCTCGCCCCGATTGCTGCAAAGTGGAAGCGATACTATTGGGAAAGCCATTGATAATGACGCAATCTAACCCGCCGATATCGATGCCCAATTCCATGGCATTGGTTGCCGCCACCACTTGCACCTCACCGCTGCGCAGTTGCTGCTCGATCTGGCGTCTCTCGGCAGGCAAATAGCCGGCGCGGTAGCCGCGGATTTTTTCCGGTGCAAGTAGACCTTTTTGCAGATAAGTAACCACCAGCTCCACCAAGCGGCGGGTATGGGCGAAAATCAGCGTTTGCTTCTCGGCATCGCGCATTAGTTTGCCCAAGCGAATACTCTCTTTCAGCGCGCTGCGCCGAATGCCCAGCTCAGCATCGATGATGGGCGGATTGTAGATGATAAAGTGTTTTTCGCCCCGGGGCGAGCCATCATAAGCTATCTGCTGAAAATCGGTTTCGATCAGTTTGGCAATAAATTCATCCGCATTGGAGATGGTGGCAGAGGTGAGAATAAATTGGGGAGTGGCTTTGTAGAAAGCCGCGATTCTTTGCAAACGCCGAATGACGTTGGCAAAATGTGAACCAAAAATGCCTCGATAGATATGAACTTCATCCACGACAATATATTTCAGATTGCGAAAGAAATCGGCCCACTGCGTGTGATGTGGTAATATTCCCAGATGTAGCATATCGGGATTGCTAAAGATGATATTGGCAGATTTCCTAATCTGAGCCCGCTGCGCTGTGGGTGTATCGCCGTCATAGATACCGAGTCCGGGGCGCTGCTTTTGGCGACTGCTCAATTTGAGGAAACTATCTTTTTGATCTTGAGCTAAAGCTTTGGTGGGAAAGAGTAGCAAAGCTCTGGCTCTGGGATCTTGGGCCAAACTTTGCAAGATCGGCAGCTGATAGCACAAGCTTTTGCCACTGGAAACCCCGCTACTGATCACGACATTTTTCCCGGCCAAAATCTTATTTAATGCTGCTGCTTGATGTGAGTAGAGTTGCTGAAAACCAAAGTCTTGCAGCAGCTGCCGCAAGCTGGGCTCTAGAGCTGAGGGAAATTCGGCAAATTCAGCAGCTCGGGCCGGGGTGATTTGGTGCTTTACAATATTCTTCGCCAGCTGCTGATCGGCTAAAAGGCGCTGGACTATTTGCATGCTTTTGCCCCAGAATTCGCTTCTGTTCTACATCAGCTTGCTGCGTTTCATCAGAAATTGCAGCAGTGCTTGATCGAAGGGAGTGTTGGTATTGATGGGATGATAATCGATGTGCGCTTGATGACAGCGGGTTTTGAGTATTTCCTGATTTTTTTGCATTGCCTGCTGATAATCTTTGCGGATCTGCCAGGGATTGACCGTGATTTTCTCGCCTGTTTCACTATCGACAAATTCTGTTTCGTGGGAAAAATCAAAATCCAGCTCTTGCTGATCTTGCAGGTGAAATAAGATAACTTCGTGCTTATGATGGCGAAAATGTTGCAAACCGGAGAGAATCTTTTCCGGATCATCCAACAGATCTGAGATCAAAATTATCAGGCCGCGTTTTTTGATGCGCTCGGCCAAACTGTGCAAAACTTCAGCAGTATTGGTTTGGTTTTCCGGCTGTAAATTGTACAAGCCGGAGAAGATCTGGTTCAGATAGCTCTGCATGGAGCGGGGTGGGATGTATTGGGAAATTTGGTCTGTGAACGAGAGCAAGCCCACAGCATCTTGTTGCGAGATCATCAGATAGGCCAAGGCCGAAGTAAGAGCTTTGGCATATTCCAATTTATTTATCCCACTTCCCGCAAAGCCCATCGAAGCGCTGTGATCGATCAACAGATACGCTTTCAGGTTTGTCTCTTCTTCATATCTTTTGATGTAGTAGCGATTGGTTTTGGCATAAACTTTCCAATCCAATTTGGCAATACTATCACCGGGGTTGTATTGGCGATGATCGGAAAATTCCACACTAAACCCGTGATAGGGAGATTTGTGCAATCCTACGATAAACCCTTCCACGATCAGTTTGGCGCGCAGATTAAATTTGTTCAGATTCGCGATGAACTCTTCACTGAGATATTGCACTAATCATCCTTATCTTCTGCTTTGCTACCCTTTTTCAATCCGATCAAAATAGAAGCGGGGAAAAGAATGATATAAGCTACGATCAGCATTACTACCGAAATGGTTTTATCCCCGCTCGACATGATCGCATAACCCGCTATAGTTAACACTATTGCCACTATCAATAAGATCAAACTGCTTCTGTTGAATTCAAATTTCATGATTACTCCTTTGCTTCTGATTGCTGGTTTTCATCTATATTAATCTTAAAATGTTCTTCTAACAAATCTTCGGCTGCTTGCACAGATTCTTCATCATTGTCCAAAATCAAAGTTTGGATCAGATATTGTCTTGCTGCTTCGCTAGAACCCAATTCCAAATAAACAGCTGCAAAGTGATAGGCTATCGCACTGTCTTGCAAATCTTCCTGACAATGTTCTAGTAAAATATCCAAAGCTTCCTGATATCTGCCCTGCCGATAGTAGAGCCAGGCCAGACTGTCCCAGATCATAAAACTTTCCGGTTCCATCTGCAGAGCTTGCAAGAGATATTGCTCAGCCTCGTCAAAATGCTCTGCCAAGTTCATATCTGCGATAGCATAACCCAAGCCATTCAGCATCGTGCTGCTCTGAGGATAGTGGGCCAAACCTGCTTCTAGAAGCTGCAGTGAGCGCTGAGGCTTATCTAATTTCTGAGCCGCCAATGCTGCTATAAGATAGTACTCTTCCGGTGCGGAATCTGAGTTTTCGATATTTTTTTGCAGATAATCCAACGCTTGCTGATACTGGGCTTCCTGCAGAAAATAGTTTCCAATAAAATTGGCCGGATTTTCCAGATCTGGCTTGGAGGCTAATATTTTCTCAGCAACCGCGATTTTATCCAGCGTCAGATAATCGACAGCAATCAGATAGAAAAGCTCATTTTGCGATAGAAAATCATCCGACAAGGTTTGCAATAATTCTTCTGCAGCGGCAAAATCTTCTTCGGCCAACTTGAACCTGGAGCGGACAAAATTTATCTGATCGACATCTTCCCATACTTGCTCTACCAGCTGGTAGCTTTTCTTTTGACCCGCTTCAGGAATCTCGGGATAGATATAGGAGAGGATAAACGAGAGCTCGCGATAATCTTCTACACTAGAGATGAGACGCAAG
>JAWOEN010000110.1:0-21047 GCA_046482725.1 Cloacimonadales bacterium (SeqCode) | reverse complement strand
CAGGTAATTCTGTTCATCCGTATACAGTACATTCCAGGTTTCCGTGGAATCAATGCTTTGCAGCACATGGTATACATTGTTATCTTTTGAGGCTTTTTTTCCCAGGGTATCTTCTTCCAGGATCATCCAGAAAACTAAATTGTCCATCGTGAAAAAATCAACAATCCTTTCATAGGGCTGTATCAGTGTATCGTCGAGGAACCAGTTTTCGCCACCATCAAAAGTCTGCAGCAAACTTCTTTGGCCTGCGACCATTCCTTGCTGTGAATCTTTAAAATAAACTTTTATCAACCTGTCGTCGGTTCCTGATTCCTGCGGAAACCAATTGGTGTCTGCTGAGAAATTAGCATTTTGAGCAAAAACAGCGCTGAAGGCAAAAACGAAGATAACAATCAGTGATTTTTTCATAAAAGGCATGCTTTATAAATTCGGAATCAAAATTACGAAAAGTATCCTGATAATAGGGTCGCGGCCACTAAAGGAATTCAGTAAGACGTTATTCCCGGATGATATTGCTTTGTTAAAACCTGAATGTCAGGGATGCTGAGGGAATTACCTTATTGTTCAACCGGGAATTTTCGATGACCGGTTTGAAGCGAATACTCAAGTCATCGCTTACATCATAATCAAAAAGATGCGCATCCACAACGGCATCAAGAACATTCAGTAAATACCATACCCCGGTGAGAATGTAGGTAAACTCCAGATTTCGCCTGTAATAATCCCTCCCCTGCAATAACTGATCGGTAGTATACTTATAGGCATATTCATTATCGATGGGTATCGACTGGTCGCCAATAGTAAGATAATCATATGCTTCCCTGTACCTCACAAATTCACTGCGGTTCATGGAGATAAAATACCCGAGTACACCAAAACCGGCATAGACGATGGGTATTTTCCAGTACTTTTTGTTGTACGCCTGCCCCAGGCCGGGTAATACCATGGAATAAAGGGTGGCCCGTTGCGGAGAATGGATGATTAGGTTTTTTGCTGTATCAAATGCTTCAATTTCAACAATAAGCGTGTCCGGATCATCTTGGGCATAAGTTGTGTTTGCAGCCAATAAAAAGGTGAATAAAAGGCCGGCAAGCAGATACAATGGATTACCAAACGTTTTCAATAAAAAAGAAAATAAACGCATTACTTATTTTTAATCAAATCCAATATCCTTTTGAAATCCAGAATTGCAAGAGCTGATCAGTGATATAACATTTGAGGAAGCAGATCTGCTAAGATTTTATGAAGAGAATAAACAAGCCTTTGTCACATCCGACAGCTTACAATTGGGAATCTGTTATTTCCCCAAATTATTGGATAATTTTGAGCTTTCAGAAACAGAGTTACGCCAACAATATCAGCAGCAGGAATTTTATCGGGAACGCTCGGTAAAATATGATTTTGTTTTCACACCTCAGCGCGAAATCGCTGAGCTTGCCTGCAACTATTTCCGAGAGGGCATCGATATTTCAACCCTAAAAGAGATCTATTCAGAACCGTGCGAGCTGCCCGCAGAGCAGATAATCGAGTACCAAGATTTACCGGAAAAACTGATAGTTGCTTTGCAAAAGATCGATAGATTCGAATGTTCCGAGCCGCTCCCTTATCAAGATGGCTGGCTGGTGCTGGCAAAATTTCAGGATTACCCGGCTGGCGTTCCCGCTTTTGCCGAAGTAAAAGAGCAGATTGCCCACAAAATCAGGAACCAAGAGGCCGAATTGGCCGCTTACCAAAATGCACGTACCGTCTTCGATTCCACCCGCTATTTTTCCCAAGCTAGACGCTTTGCGACTGACGAGAATATCTACAAAACAGAATTTCAGGATGCTTATGACGAATTTGAAATTCTGGGTAATATCTCTGATCATCGGCGGGAACTGATGCGTATCTGGGCCAACGAAAAATATAGCCGGATTATCGATACCGGCCAAGGCTTTGCCGTAGTTTATCTGCTAAAAAAAAGCAGTTCCCAGCAATTGGATTTTACAGAAGCCAAACCCCGCATCAAGCAGATGATCATAGCTCAGGATCACAACGAAAAAGCCCAAGAATACACCCAAAGATTAGCCGATCGCATTGCCAACGGCGCCAATCCTGATGAGCTATTATACTTTATCAGTAGCTGGCAAAAGGCCAAAATCAGCTCGATTGATAGCGATCTTTTCAAATCAAAATTTAGCCCGGCCCTGATTCAAGATATCACCAAGCATCAGCAAGGCTATTTCAGCCCGATCATCAAGCTGGAAGCTGAGCGTTTTCTGTTTTATGAGATCGAGACGATGAATAAAATTTCTCGCCAAGACTTTGAAGCTGAAAAAGATGCATATCGTGAGCAAGTAGCTCAGGAACTGCTGCATGATTGGTTACGACGAGCGCGAAATATCTCTAAAATTCTGCAGTAGTAGATTGCACATAATGATGGAATATTTAGCTGCTTAATCTTGCTTTTTACTCGGGAAAGATATCTTCTCTAAGTTCAATGCTCAGTAAAATTTAGCGGTGGACTTCTTAGGCGACCAAAGCAGCTATCTGCTTATTTTACAAAAAGTTATACTTGACAAATATTACATACATACACAATTGTTCTGTGGTAATAAATAATTTTTTGTTTAAAATTAAAACAGATAAGGAGTGAATATGTACAAAAGCACAATTATCAGAAACCAAGCAGAATTGGATGATTTAGCCAATCTTGATAATGAGACAATTATAAATTTTTTATACAAACATTTAGACCAATTTGGAGACAGCGCCAAAGCTATTCGTGAATGCCTCAATTATGCTCTCTCAGAAGAGCCAGGCCGCGGTGGATTTGTAGTTATCGCAAGAATAGATAATGAATTGGCCGGAATAGTCATCATGATCGAAACCGGCATGAAAGATTATATCCCGGAATACTTTCTGGTTTATGTGGCCGTGAATGCTAAAATGCGAGGAAAGGGAATCGGTGGCAAACTGATCGATGAAGCTTTGAGTTTGGCCGAAGGCGATGTGGCTTTGCATGTGGAATACGAAAATCCTGCTAAACGTTTATATGAAAGATTGGGATTCACTTCCAAATATGCTGAGATGCGTTATAAAAAATAGAACTAGGAGTAGTTATGGCAGAATTAGTCGTTCAAACCGATAAAATCATTCGCAATATCAAGAAAATTTCCGATTACCTGGAACCGCGCCAGATTGAATGGAGTTTGGTAACCAAAGTCTTATCAGGTCATCCGGAGATCTTGAAAAAGCTTCTGTCATCGCCTGAAATCAAACGAGTGCATTCGATAGCAGATTCTCGTCTTTCCAGCCTCAAGACCATCAAGAAGATGCATCCTGAGCTGGTAACAATGTATATCAAGCCGCCGGCAATTCAATTGATCAAGACAGTAGTCTCCTATGCGGATATCTCATTAAACTCTTCATTCTCCACAATTCAAGCGCTGAACAAAGAGGCAAAGCGCCAAGATAAAATTCATCGTATCGTCATCATGATCGAGATGGGTGAATTGCGTGAAGGTGTGGTCAGAGATGAATTGCTAAATTTTTACAAGCAATGTTTTGAGCTCTCCAATATCAATGTAATTGGCATAGGCACTAATCTGGGCTGCATGTATGGCATCGAACCCACATTTGATAAACTGATCCAGCTTTCGCTTTACAAGCAATTGATTGAGACCATGTTTTCAGAAAAATTGGAGCTGATCTCGGGTGGCAGTTCGATCACTCTACCCATGTTAAAGCGGAATTTTCCCAAAACTGTAAACCATTTTAGGATTGGAGAAGCAGCATTTTTGGGAGTTTCACCTTTGGATGGAAAAAAGTTCCGAAATCTCTCTACCAAAGCCTTCAATTATCAGGCCAATATCATCGAGATGGAAGAGAAGTATAATGAACCCGATGGCGTAATCAGTGAAGCCTCAATCGGCCACACAGCCGATGAAGTGGAAGATAGTGATTATTCCAAGAGCTTCAAAGCTATTCTGGATTTTGGTGTTTTGGATCTGAATGTAGACGATCTCAGACCGGTTGATCAGGAGATTTCGTTTTTTGGAACTACCTCTGATATGACAGTCTATGATGTGGGAAAAAATTTAAATCGCAAACAACGAGCTAAATACAAGGTTGGTCAGAAAATATATTTTGATCTTAACTACATGGGCGTAGCTCGGATCATGAATTCCAAATTTATTCAGAAGATTATCAAATAAGCCCAGTTTCTGAGCCAAGATAAAAAAAGGCAACCTCAAAGGTTGCCTTTTTCGTAAATTCATGAACACTGTTTTGATGCACTGAATTTACATGAAGAGCAAATCCTCCATTCAAAGGGAGAGGAGATGGATGAAGGATAAGGCTCTTCAATTACTAAAAATTTTATTTCAACATTAACATTTTTTGCGCTGCAATAGTTTTACCATTTACACTCATCTTATAGAGATAAATTCCGCTAGCCACTTGCTTATTGTATCTGTCTTGACCTGACCAAACCACATTGTGTCGTCCTGCTGTAAAATTGGCAGCGGCTAATTTCTTGATCGACTGACCCTTGATATTGAATACTTCCAATTCCACAAAATCATGATCATTTTGCACTGAGAAAGCTATCGTAGTAGTCGGGTTAAATGGATTGGGAAAGTTTCCATGCAATCTTGCCGGCGGCAACGTAGCAATTTCATTATCTTCGCTCGCAGTAAGTATAGTATTATCTCCATAATATCCTGTCCGCTGATAATTTCCTCGGTAGGTATTCCAAGGGATTTTATCTCCTTTGGGCAATTTACAATCAATTACAAACAGTCCATCTGAATTGGCGGAAACAAATTCAAAATCTCCGTCATTATCCAGATCTTCCAAAGATGCAGGTGAGTTCCCCGAGATATTCATGGGAACGGGAGTAAAAGGCAGAAGTTCACCAGCGCTGGCAAAACAGTAGAGATCGTTCATATTGGTAAATAAAATCAGCTCCAAGCTATCATCATTATCGATATCGGCAGCCAGAGGTGAATTAGAGATATTTTTATTGATTTGCTGTGGCCAATTTCCCCAATATTCTCCAGCTTGATCCACGATGAAAATTTCACCATTTTTGGTCGCACCTGCCAACTCTAGGGTTGCATCATCAGAAAAATCTGCTGCGATCAGACCAGAGGCAATTTCTCCTGATAATTCTTTGCTGAAAATAATTTCGCCATTGGCCTGCAACAGATGCAGCTGGTTATCAGCAGTACCAAAAGCGATGTTCTGATTATCCAAAACAATCGGAGCGGAAGTAATAGCAGCTGTAGCTGCATAAGGGAAACCTGCCAACAGCTCTCCATCATGCTGATAGACATAAAGATTTCCACTGCTGGTTGCCACCAAGATCTCTGCTGCACCATCCTGATTCAGGTCAGCGGCAGCCATTTCCACAAAACTAATCTCGCCGATAGTTATCGGGAAATTATCTTTGATAGTACCGGCAGCTGTCAGAGCCAGAATTTCTCCGCTCAGTCCATAGCTAATAATCTCATTTTCTCCATCGCCGTCGATATCCACGATCAGCGGAGTAAGCACTTGCATCACACCGCTATCATAAGAAAAGATCAGCTCTCCCGCTGCAGTATAAGCTTCTATTTCGCCATTGCGCGAGTTCAGCACCAGCTCATTTTCACCATCTCCATCAATATCGCCAAAAGCTGTGCTATTGAGTAGATCGAGCTCATTTTCCAGAGGAAAACCTGCTGCCGCTTCAGCGTTGAAATTCAACAGATTGATCGAACCTTGGCTGTCAACAGCCAGAATATTTTTATCATTATTGGTGGCAGATTTACTGATGATGGGATTTGCTCTGAGTGCTACTTCCGAATGCCAAGGCCAATTTGCCTGATACAATGATACTGAAAAATCCAACTGAAAAGTTTTCTGAAAGATACTCTCCTCCCCAACCGGAGCAGTAATGGTAAGATTGAAAGGATTTGAGCCATATTCGATATTTTGTGGCAAATCGATAACAAAGCTAGCAGTTTCACTAACATTTCCGGCCGCAATCGCACCAAATTGCAGAACTTCATTTTGCACATTTATCAAAGGATTGGAAAATTCCAAAGAGGCAGTCACCGCTTCAGCATCGCTCCAGCCGGCTAGATTTTCCAAAGCTATTTCGAGCTCAATAGTTTCGCCCGGATTGGCCTGTCCGTCATTATCGCCCAATTGGTCATTGATAGAATATTCCTGAGGCACAAGATAAGGAAAACCTCCCACTGCCTGCTTTACAGCCACACTAGGATCACCAAAGAGCACCAGCTGATAATGAACCCAGCGTAGATACATATCTTCCAAAGCGCCTCCGATCATTACAACTCGCGATTGATCCAGAGCTTTGCCCAGCTCCCTGATCTCATCACTGTAGATAGCTCTGAAAAATTCAATATCATAAGGTTGAGAAGGGCCCTCTGTATTGCCGGGGCTGTACCAGCCATAGCGTGTATTGCCGATAAAGGCGTAGAGGCCACTATTGGCTATGACCAAGTTTTCGCCTACAGCTTCAGATTCCTGACTGGTCATCTCATCAAAGGCTGCCGGATAGCAACCTTGAGTGTAAGCAAAGCCATATTCTTGATTGACTAGGTTATGCGCTGTGCCACTGGTAATACCAAAAACCATTGTTTCATTGGCGTGTCCCATATGATTCATCGCGCTTAAACCATCATTGATAGCGGCTCGAACCAAGCTGGAATTATAATTATTCTCGCGTTGATATCTGGTAAAGTGATGATATCCTGCTTCGATTTCGGGCACTATTTCCAGAACTTCGTCCATATAATCGCCGCCCCAAGTCACAGGATCCCAATTCAAATTTTCACCCATGGAATAAAATATATCATTACTGATCGTACTCTCTTCCACATAATGTTTGGTTTTGCGGAAAATATTATCAAATTCCAAAGCTGTCTCTGCCGGAAAGCGACCGACTGTAACTTCTGGCAACAGATCAGGATTATCTTCCACTTCAGCATAGATGCCATTGCCATTTTCATCCCAATCATTATCCAAACAGCCATAATAAAGATCAGCCGGCATAGCACTGTCGGCCATATAGCCGGTATCGATGAAAACTGTGCGAATTGGCACAATCTCATCATCACCACCCAAAAGCACATACTCCAGATTGGTCTCTGTAGCAGCATAAGTTTGATAAGCGTCTGTGATGAAATTCTTTATTTTCTGCTGATTATTGACGCCTTCATAGTTGTCATAAATATCAGAAGTCAGAAAAACTCCGGTTGTCATACCACTTTCATTTTTCCATTCAACAAATTCTTGCAGATATTCAGCTCGTTCGGCATCGGTTATCACAATCATCTCAAAGGGATTTTCAGGATCTGCCAAATTGCGGCTGGACGCAACCTGCTGCTTGCGATAGCTGGTCATCTCGGCAGGATTAACAACAGTTTTTGCCAAAGCTTGCTGCAAGTCTGAAGCATTTTTTAGCATCAGATTTTGTTCGGAAAAGAGCTGCTGCGAAAATTCTGTTTGCAAGTTGATCTCAACAGAAGAAAAACTGCGAATCTCTTGGCTGCCGGGATTATATTGATAGGGATAGAGATTGATATTTAAGATTTCATATCCGGAAATTCTTTGAGTGCCAAAATTATTGTAAACCTTTTGCGGATGGAACTCATCTTTATTATAGAGTGAACTTGGGGCGACGGCAGGAAGTGTGATAGCCTGAGAAATAGGCTGCATTTGACGATTGGGTTTCAGCTCTACATTATCTCTAAATAGAGTAGTCGCAACGGGGATGATTTCCAGATCTGTAACTCGCTGCCCCATCGGCAATAAAATTTGGATCGGAAAATATGGTAAGGCAGGTTCTCCAGGTGTCAACATCGTTGGCATTTCGCTAATGAATCTACCATCTTCAAATCTAGCTGCCGGAATTTCAACTGTGAAGGCTGAAACGACCAAGGGCAACAGTAAAAACAAAATTAGATATTTATATTTCATGAAATCTCCTAGTTTTTTTATGATTTTTCTGATAGTTTAATATGCAAAATTAGTTCCATATATTCAGGATAAAATAAACGCTCTGCAGATAGAGCTGAAAAAAGTCTAAATTGTTAAAAAAATAAGATGCTTAATCTGCTGCTTGAGATTTTAGCTGAAAATTGCACTGAAAAAAAGCTTGGGATAAAATGCTAAGGAATAATCTCTACTCGACTGCCTATCTCAACCAAATTATACAACTCCAACATATCAGAGTTTCTTAGGCGAATGCAGCCATGGGAAGCTGCTGAACCGATTCTGGATTCCTGAGCAGTTCCATGAATCCAAATTCCCCTTCTTTCAGAATCTACTTCTCCCCCCAAATTGATGCCAGTTTGCAGTCCGCGCAGTCTCAGCACTCGGGTCGTGATCAGATCTGCTTGCACATCAGAAACATTTTCTGCCACTTCCCCTTGATATTTTCCGGCTCGTAAAATGCCATTAAGTGGAGCATTCTCACCCATCTTTTCGCAAACAAAATGCTGACCCAGAGGTGTTTGGTAGGAATTGCGACGATTACCGATCCCATATTTTGAGCTGGAGATAGGATATTGTTTCTTAACTTTTTCAGCGCCAAAAAGTGTCAAAGTTTGAGATTTCAATTCAACAACAATCAGTGAGAACGACATTTAAATATCCTTGAGCAGATCTTGACGCTCTAAAACTTTGCTCAGAGCTAAGCGAGTCGTGGAAAAATTTAGATGATGAATTGCTGCCATTCCCAAGACTTTGGCGCTGTTGACATTTTCGATGCGATCATCGATAAACAGCGATTCTTCAGGGCGGAGAGCAAATTTTTGCAAAGCTTTATGATAAGCTGCAGGCTGTGGTTTGATCGCACCCAGCTGATAAGATAGCAGCAGATTATCGGCAAATATATGGAGCTGGGGAAATTTTTGGTAGATATAATTGAAGTGAATCTCATCAGTATTGGAAAAGATAAAGATCTGATAATCTGGCGCCAATAATTTTGCCAAAGCACACATTTTGTGGTTGAGGGTAAAAAGATCTGCCCAATTTGCTTCTATCTGCGACAGTGCTTGGCTGGTTTGCAAAAAAGATTTCAGCCTTTGCAGAAATTCCTGTTTGCTGATTTTGCCGCGATTAAACAGTTCATAGATGGGAGCCATCTCCACAAATTTACGATCGATCTCCTCAATGCCATATTGATGGAAAAACCGGCTGAAATCATAATCAACCAACACTTTTCCCAGATCAAAAATAATATTCTTTATCATCATTCCCTCGTTTTCTCTAGCGTTTGCGCCTCTGACCTCTCGATCATAAAGGTTACAGGACCATCATTGATCAGCTCTACCTGCATATCGGCACCAAAAACTCCCAACTGAGCTGGCCGATAGGAAGCGGTGATTGCTTGAGCAAACTCTTGAAAATATTTTTGCGCTTGGGCTGGCGCTGCTGCTGCCGAAAACCCGGGTCGGCGACCTCGCTGGCAATCGCCATAAAGCGTGAATTGCGGGACTAATAGCAGCTCTGCTTGCCGATCTTGTAACGAAAGATTCATCTTACCGGCTTCATCTTCAAATATGCGCAAGCCTAATAATTTCTGCACCAACCAGCTGATTTCGCTGCCATCATCCTCGCGCCCCACTCCCAAAAATAGCAACAAACCCGGACCAATCTGACTCACGATCTCATCTTCCACAGTTACACTGGCGCGCTTCACTCTTTGGATCAACAATTTCATCAGCGATAGTTCTCGGGGTAAAGTTGGCGCTCCACCTGCTCGATAATAATGTGCAAGATCAGCATGTGCATTTCTTGTATCCGATCGGAAGTTTCGCCCGGAATGATAATCTGATAATCTGCCTGATCGCGCAATTTGCCACCAGTTTGGCCCAAAAGTGTGCAAGTATGCACGCCGAGCTCTTGGGCCTGCTGCAGAGCCCGAATAATATTGGCAGAATTTCCGCTGGTGGAAAGTCCGATCAATAGATCCCCGGGTTTACCAAAAGCTGCCACCGCTCGAGAAAATATCTCTGCAAATCCAAAATCATTGCCCACACAGGTGATATGAGAAGAATCTGTCAGCGCTATGGCCGGTAAGGCCGGACGCTCTTGGCGAAACTTGCCGGTAAATTCTTCAGCAAAATGCATGGCATCGGTAGCGCTGCCGCCATTGCCACAGATCATTACTTTGCCACCGGCGGCAAAGATCTCGGCCAATTTATCAGCAATGGCTGAAATCATGGCAATCTTGGCTGAATCTGCTGTGAAAGCTTGCAACAATTGGTTGGCTTTTTGCAAGCTTGATATAATGTTTTCCATTGATCTATCTCCTTTTCTTTGAAAAAATTATAAATATTTTAGAGTATCCTGCTTGTCAAATACTGTCTTGTCCTGCCGTGGCAGAAAGCTAAAATTCTGCTTTTACTTCTAGCGATACTTTATGATTTGCGCTAAGCTTGGGATTTTTTTCAGCGCTATATTTCATCGAAGTAAAAGTGTAATCATTAATCCGATAATTGAGAAAAAGATCCCAGCGCAAAGCATGCCCGTTATTTCTGTCCAGATAAGCATTTGATTGAGCACCATCGCGCTGATTGTGTTTATAATCAAATTTGGCGACCAGTCGATATTTACGTGATAAAAACCAGGTAAGATCATTTTTGTTTTCGAAAGTACTGTTTTCATAAAAGAGACTTGCTTCGCTACCTTGGCTCTGATGATAGGCAAATGTAGAACGCCAAGAAAGATCGCTAGAGATGCGGCGTCGCCAATTTACAGCATAAGAATCTTGCTGTATATCAGCCAGTAAGCGCGAATTTATCTCTTGCCGCTGCTGATACTCCAGCTCGATCGTGCTATTTTTCCAGAGTCGGAAATTGATCAGGAAAGATATCTCCTCGATCTCGTTCAGTTCTCTATTTTGGTAGCGATTATCCAATATCTCTATTTTATTGCTCTCTACTTTCAGATAGACTGCTTTTTTGATCAGGTCGTACCACAAAGTTTGCCGTTGAGAAACTCTTCCATAAATCGTGGTGCTATCGTTCATCGTTATCTGATTCGATAAATAGTAGATCTTGCTCTTCTCCGGGCTCTGGGAATTTTCTGTGACAGCATAATAATTTTCGTAGCGAAATCGCTCCAGATAGCTCTCGGTCAGTAAACCGGGCTTCAGGTTCATGATTAGGTCAGCGCTAACTTCCACACTCATTTCAGGATTATCATAATCTATGCTTTTCACCACAAAATCATACTCGCCATCCTCATCCACCACGCCCAGGCTATCATAAATGCCCAGCTCGCTGCCCACAAATTCCAGCTCTCTGATTTTGGGATAAAATTGCAGATTTTGCAGAGCATAATTTCCAGATAAATCTATTGCCTTGCGCGCCAAAGCAGTGCGTCCGGAAAATCCTGCCAGATAATATGTGAGGCTGCTATCTTGCTGCACTCGCCGCTGCTGAAGCGTAAAGCTAGCTTGGGAATTGGTTTTTTGGAAAAATGAATTTAAGCCGATATTTTCGGAACTGGATTTTTGGCCCCAGCTCACATTCAAGCTATCCAAAACTTCCTGCTTAAAAAAAATCTCACTACTGAAATTCTGCTGGTTATCAGCCGCAATAGCCAGGCGATAAAAGCTACTTGCCAAGCCTGATTCCACCCCACTGAAGCGATTGATCTCTCGCCGATCCTGAAACTGTCCGGAAAACCTGAAAGGTTGCCACAAATATTCAGTCTCGAGCTGATGTTGCTTTATCTCGCTATCGGCAAATTGAAGATTTTCACGAAAAACTGTATTATGCGAAAACCAGCGATACTGCATTTTGGGAAGATATTTTTGTTGAACCCAAAAATTGCTAATTCCCCAATAATCTTGCTGAGCCAGTTCTTGTGCTTCGGTTCGGCTATAATTAATTCCGGGCTTGAATTTTTCGCTAATATTCAAAGAAAAATCACCACTGAATTTGCTGGTTCGCACAGTATCGGGCAGAGTAGTTATCTCATAAGCTGTTTGGGCATCTGTGGTTTCAGAGATAGTTTTCAAGTTTTTGTCAGCCAACCGATAATTCAGCTTCAGTTGTGGCTGCAGCAAATTATTTTCAACCCGAAAATCGATGCCACTACTAATGCCATAACCGAAATCATCCGAGCTATCTAACTCTGAAAATATGTTTTGATCATATTCGCTGAAGATCACTTCCGAATAGAGCTGATACAAATCTGCCCTATACTGCAGACGCAGATTGATGTTTCCCAATTTTTCTGGTGCTGTCAGCTGCCTTATCGGCAGATAATCTCCGGCTCCGGTACCGGCAAAATAGTAATAATCTTCACTTTCTGCCATCAGATAATCGCCCGCTTCCACCTCGCTGAAAGCTAGATTATGGGTTCCGCTAATTGTGCTGTCATTACCCACATATTCATAATAACCCGCCTGGTTGTAGATATATTCTCCATCTTCCACCGGCACAGCACCATCGCCCCAAATCTCTCCATCTCCACCCGCTTGCAGAGAATCCAAATCACTCGAGAGATAGCTGAGCTGCAGAGGATTATCTTTGTCATCAATCTGATAGAAGACGCTGCTTCGTAAGGAAAATCTTTCGCCCAAATCTGCTTCAGCACTGGCCAAATAGATACTTTGCCGAAAATCTTGGTCGGCATATTGGAAAGTCGCCCGAATCTGGGAATTTTCCGAGATAAAATTTAGGTTGGAAAAGGTGATGCTCCCTTCGCTATAATCGATCGTATAATCTTCGCCGCGCTGCATCTGGCTACCATCCAAATATACCTGCTCGGAGCCCGCCACAATCTGAATTCCGCTGCTAATCTCTTGCGAAAGATAGTAGGGTCCTTGCTTCGCTTCCACTCCATCCAAATCCACCGTCAAACGCTCACCTTTGGAAATTGCCAAAGCTCCGAAAAGTGAATAATCAGGATACCAGCCTGCCAAAAAACCTTCGAACTTGGGCGCATAATCCACAAAATCTGTGCGAGGAAGTTGCAGCTCCAGATCACCAAAAGCTATCTCATAAGCTTCTCCATACAGTTTCAGATAGACTTTATCCAGATTACTCAGCTCGCGGGAATCTCCTTCCGGAGTAATCGGCGACTGGCTATCATTGAGCTGAGCTGTGATAAAGAGATTTTCACTCAGTTCACCATCGATTTTGAGAAATAGCGATTGATCGAGCTTAAAATCAGCATCGTTGGCGACAGTGATCGAGATAGTTTTGTTACCGGATATTTTTAGATTGGGATCATAATTGAAAATCAGCCGTTTCCTTTTGGTAAGGTTGATCTGATTGGTATCGGCAAAATCTATGATGCGGTAATTGCTAAATTTTTGCGATAAATAGTCGGGATAGATAGCATATTCCAGACGATATCTCGCAGGGTAGATCTGAAATTCTATCTGACCGCTAGCATAATCTATCTGATAAGAATTTTCGCTCAAGAGCTTATCCTCAGCATCCCAAATCTGCAGAGAATTTTTTATCAGATTTTTGGCAGGTATCTGATAACTGGTTTGGCTAGAATCCAAAACTACCTGCTGTTGCTGCAATAGAGGCGAATAGAGATTGAAGGCAGCCAAAGGCTCGATCAGAAATCCGGCTACCAGCAGAAGTAAGCTCAGCAGTAATTTTTTATTCATGCACTTTTCCCATATTTTTTTTTTGAAACTAGAGATTATCAGCCCTTGCTGCAAGTCAAGCGATTGTTCATCAATCAGCAGATCTGCAGTGACAAAATGCAAAAAAAGCCGCACAGCTTTATACTGCACGGCTTTTTATATTATTTAGCGCTAGCTAGGAATTTATTCCAATTCATCCTCGCTGAGTTTGATGCACTCATCATAGCTTTGATGAGATTTGAAACGAGTCAAGTTCAGCTTTCCAAAGAGAGAATCCACCACGCTATAGAGTACTGGGATCACAAACAAAGTCAGCATTGTGGCAAAAGCCAAGCCAAAAGCGATGCTGACTGCCATCGGTTTATAATCGGAAGTGGTAGATGAGGTGGAAAATATGATCGGCAGAAAACCAGCAATCGTGGTTACTGTGGTCATAATGATCGGGCGTAAGCGAATCGCACCGGCATTGATCAAGGAGTTCCAACGATCTATGCCCCGCTCTCGTTCACGATTGACAAAATCTACCATTACCAAGGCATCATTCACCACAATTCCGGCCAGAGCTACCACAGCTATCATCGTCATCATACTAAAAGGTAAGCCGGTAACCAACAAACCAAAGATCACTCCGATCAAGGCAAAGGGAATGGTAAACATCACGATCAGCGGCTGTACTACAGATTTGAACTGAGTTGCCAAGATTGTGAAAACCAATAAAATAGCGATGGCGAAGGCAAAATAGAGTGAGCCGGAAGTTTGCCGCTGTTGTTCTGCCTGTCCGCCAAATTCCACTTGATATCCGGGGAATCTCTGATCAAAATCAGTTAAAATTCCCGGTTCATTCAGGGTACGGCTACCTTGCATAATAGCTGTCACTTCATCCGCAGTACGCATTTTGGTGGAGCCCTCAGCTTCGTAAGTTGTCACCGAGCCGGTAATCGAAATCAATCTTTTGCGATCACGATGCTCTATCTTGGCAAAGCCTTCTCCGATTTCCAGATCAGCCACTTCTTTCAGGGCAATCAGATCTCCGTTTCTGCTGCGTATCGGTAAATTTTCCAAATCCGCCAAAGTAGCAGTCTGCTCATCTTTCACTTTCAGCACGATATCATATTCTTCCATACCAGAGCCCCGATATTTGGAGATATAAGCGCCGTAGGAAGCTGTGGAAACTACGCGGGCCAGAGCCTGAACATTGAGCCCGTAAAATGCCATCTTTTCATGCTTGGGCAAAATTCTAATCTCTTTCTTACCTTCGGAAAAGCTAGTTTCCAAATCACTGGTACCGGGAATTTTTTCCAATTCTGAAATAATGTAAAGCCCGATCTCTTCCAAACGCTTCAGATCATCACCTTTTACTCTGATTTCAATATCATTACCAGTCGGCGGTCCACCCCTGTTACCTTCTTTGAAGGCAAAAGAGTAGAGAGTGGGAATGTCGTTCAAATGTTTGCGGATACGATTCTTGATCTCAGCGTGAGAAAATTGCATATTATCCAATTCCACCAAGTCAATCTTGATCTCAGCATTTTTAGTATCGATCTGATCATTACGATTTTCCCGATATTTTCCCACAGTACTTACCACAGCCTCAATGTCGGCTTTTTCCGGGATATTCAAAATATAGTTTTCGATCTCGGTAACCACCTCATTGGTTTTTTCCAAAGCTGTGCCGGGTGGAGTGGAGAGATTGATGATGAGAGTTTTGGGGTTGCCCCGTGAGAAAAACTGGAAATTTATCAGGCCACCGGCCACAGCCATTAAGGAGAGAGCCATCGCCAAAAACAGCACGAGCAAAGTCTTACCACGATGTTTTAGTACCAGCTTGGCATTTTTACGATATGATTTCACCAACCAAGCGTGCAATTTGTGCTCTTTCTTATTGGTATCGAAATTTCCCGTGCCAAAATCTGCCACGTGGGAAGGTAAAATTACCAGACTTTCGAAAAGTGAAGCCAACAAGGCCATCGAGACCACGATCGGGAAAACACTAAAAAAGCTACCCATCACGCCTTCCATCAAAAGCAAGGGGAAAAAAGCCGCCACCGTAGTAGCTACAGCCGCAATCACCGGCCACATAATTTCCTGTGATCCCTTGATAGCTGCTTCTCGCGGACAATATCCCATCTCGCGATAGCGATGAATATTTTCTAGCACAATGATCGCATCATCCACAATCATCCCCAAAACCAAAATTAAACCGAAAAGCGAAAGGTTGTTCAGTGTTACATCCAGATAATCGATCAGCACGAAGGCTAATAAAAAACTAAAGGGAATGCCCCAAGCTGCAAAGAGGGCATTTTTCCAACCTATAAAAATAGTGAGAACGATGAAAACCAATATGATTCCCATTATCGCATTGGAGCCCAAAGTGCTGATGCTATTTTTTACCCGAATCGAGCCATCATTACGCACTTCCACGTTTAGGCCTTCAACGCGATCGGAAAATTTTGCCGCTGCCGCTCGCACTTCTTCCATCACCTTGATGATGTTGCCATCTCCCTTTTTATATACTTCCAAAGTTACAGCTTTTTCAGTATTCAATTTACTGATAGTTTCAGCTTCTTCCAAAGTATCTTTTACTTCAGCCACATCTGATATTTTTAGACTCGAACCATCAGGATTCATCGTTACCACCAAATTTTCGATCTGCTGGATATTCTCGAATTCACCCATGGTACGCACCAAGAAATCAGCATAGCCAATCTTGATCGAGCCGCCGGGAGCATTGAGATTTCGCAGATTGATCGCAGTGGAAAGGTCGTTTAATGTAAAGCCATATTGCGCAAGTTTATCGATATCGGTATCGATCCAAATCTGTCGCTCTCGCGTGCCGGATATTTCTACTTTCGAGATATAATCCACATCGAAAAGCACGTCTCGGAAATCTTCGGCCAATTCGCGCAAGGCAGTATCAGAAAGATCTCCGCCCAAGGCTACAGTACCGATTGAATTTACTTCGCGCATTTTCAATTGCATCAGATAAGGGTCATCAGCATCGGCCGGCAAATTGTTCACCTTGTCCATCTCGGTGTTCAGCTCATTCCAAGCCTTATCAATATCTGCTGTGGTCTCCATTTGAATATAGATGGTAGCTCGGCCTTCGGAAGAAGTAGAAGTGATATAATCTACATCAGTCAGGTCTGCCAATTGATCTTCGATCGGCTTCACCACCAGTTTTTCGATTTCGGCGGGTGAAACACCACGATAGCCCACCATCACATAAAAAGCGCCAAAATCTACGGCTGGTGCTTCCTCTTTGGGCATGGTGATCATTGTGGTAATTCCGAAGATAAACACGATAATCATTATCATGTTGATCAGTACGCCATTTTCTACGGAAAATTTAGCTAAAGACATAGTTACTCCCGTTGCATTTATAATGAGTTGAAGCCGCTGCGGGCATCTACCAAAGAATTTTCAGAAAGCGAATCAATACCGTCTGTTACCAATTTGTCGCCTGGTTCCAAGCCGGCTTCGATAATGATATTACCCGAAACTTGCTCGCCCAATTGTACCTCTCGCATTTCAGCTCGATTATCTGAATTTATGATAAAGACAAAAACCTGACCATATTTCTCTCGCAGATTTTCCATTGAGATATAAACCACATCTCTAAAAGTTTGGGAATGGATATTACCTTGCACCACCATGCCGGGGTGCAAAGCTGCTACACCATCATCAAAAATAATCTCCACAGGATAATTGTTGCTACCGCTGGCCGGACGCTGGCCCACACCTCGCACCTTACCAAAAATTTCCTGACCGCCCTGCTCTATCTTCACCGAATCATTCTGCTTCACATAAGCTATATCTGATTCTGAGACACCCGTTTTTAATAACAAGCTTTCAGCATTAACGATTCCGGCTACGATCTTTCCTGCATTCACCATTTCACCAATTTCCAAATTGAGCTCGGCAAGATTACCGGCTATTGGCGCCACAAACTTAGAATTATCCAAAGCTCGCTGGCGCAATTGAACTGTGGCTGCAGCACCTTTAACCAGCGCTTGCGCATTTTTGGCATTACTCTTGGTCTGCAAATATTCGTTTTCGGATATCTGCTGCTGAGCATAAAGTCTCTCTGCGGCATCCAAGTTCAGATTTGCCATTTCCCAACTGGCTTCAGCCGCCAATAGACTAGCCTTGGCCTGCTCCAACTGAATCTCATATTCGCTATTATCGATGCGAGCGATAGCTTCTCCCGCTTCTACTCGCTCTCCCAAATTTTTGTAGATCTCTACCACTTTCCCATTCACTTCGCTGCTGAGGCTTACATCATGAATTCCCCTTATTTTACCGGTGACTCGGACAAATTTCTTCAGGTCTCTTCTGCTGACCTCTTCCACCATCACAGTTATCGCTTCTTCCTGAGGCTTTCCAGCAGCTGCAGGCCGGCCCGAAGGGCGCTGACCGCAACCAACGAGTACTAGGGATATGAATATTACGCTGATTATTACTTTTTTCATTTTTACTCTCCCATTAAGATTTTTTCTAAAGTTTTTCGGTCATCTGTTCCCAATTGCTGTAAGATTGCGGTTTGGGATTTTAAAAAATTATATTTTGCCCTGGTGTATTGATTCTGTGCTGAAGCCAACATCACCCTGGAAGCTAATAAATCGTTAGTAGTAATCAAGCCACTGTCAAAACGCTCGCTCATCTGCTGATAACTTTCTTCGGCATATTGGAAAGCCAGCCGAGCACTTTCGATCAATTTTGCATTGCTGAGCATCTGATAGATTGCATTACGCAAAGCCAATTCGATGCCGTCTTTGGTAGAAGCTGCCTGATAGCCGCTGCGCCGCAATTGATAATTTGCCTTTGCTAATTGCAAGCCATTATCGGCCAAAGGAAAAACCGGCACCGAGATATTCAAGCCAATACTCTGATTGGAATCATAATCTTGCAAACTCATGGGATTATCAGAATCGATCCAGTTTTTACTATAGGAAAGGTTGAGGGTCGGTAAAAAATTTCCCGCTGCCAGCCAGACACCTTTTTTACTAGTAGATTTACTCAGAGCAGAGATTTGCAAAGCGGGATTTTGCTGCTCGACCAATAAAAGTAGTTGCGAAAAGAGAGGATCAATCGACTTGAGATTTTTCAGTTTTTCGATTAAGGCAGCATATTGCTCAAAATCGATGCTTTGCAGTTGAGGTAATTTATCCAATTGCAGATAGTTTTGCAGATCTTGTTTCAAGATTGCCAAACTGTTTTGGCTTTGCATCAGGTTTACCTCTTTGCTGGCCAGATCAGATTGCAGCTGCAACAGCTCTACTTTCGAGATAGAACCACTTTCAAAGCGAACTTCACCTTTTTGAAAATTACTTTCGGCCGCCTCAAGATTTTGGCGAGCAATATTTACCAATTCTTCATTTTCCAAAACTGCAAAATATTTTTTCTCTGTCTCGGCAATTATCTCCAATCTTTTCACCAAAATATTTTGGGCTTCGATCTGCTGCAGATCGCGATTTATCATAGCGCCCAAAAATATCTTACCACCATTGAAAAGCGGCTGATTCACTTGCAAAGAGAGACTATTGGTAAAATTTTCGCCATCAAAATTGGCATCACTATCATTGTAATTCATCCCCAAACTAGCTGAGGGTCCCAAACCCAAATAAGAGCTCCATTCGTCAGCTTGGGCTGCTTTCAAGCTCTCTTCCTGTGATTTCAATTGCAGATTGTTTTGCAATGCAATCTGAATGCTTTCAGCCAAATCTAAAGCTGACAAATAACTGGCAGCCAAGAATATAGCTGATAATAATATTCTCTTCATCGTTCCTCCAAACCTATTTATTTGATATAGTTTAAATATTACCGGTGTTAACAATTTAATTTAATCTTCTCTTTCTGCCAAAAAATCTTTTTTATTTTCTGGTAATCGGGCTGCTGCCGCTAAATCAGCCAAAGTTTTTAACTCTATCTGAACAAAAGATGCAAACTGCTGATGCATGATCGGCATGATAAAAGGAATTTCTGTAAGCTTGCCATTAGCCAGTATCTGGGAAATTTTTCCTTGCTGCTCGCTCCGCCATTGACGAATAACCTGCTGGCGAAAGGCTATCACTTCCAAAAACTTCTCGCGGGTCAAATTTCCCTGAACGAAACGGAGAGCTTGCCAAAAATCTTCGCGATGCCCTGGATCTGAATCCCAAAATATTGCTTCCAATAACTGCAGAAAATAGTCCGAACCACTCTCTTCAATTCGAAATACTTTGCGCGGTGCATGTTTGCCTGAAACTATCTGTTCAGCTGAGATATATCCGCTCTTTTCCAATCTCTGCAGTGCCTTGTAGACAGAGGGCTTTTTTAGTTTCAACCAATTACTAAGACCGTGGCGCGTGGTGTAGGTATATATTTCATAGCCATACATAGGCTTTCTGCGTAAAAAACCCAAAACTACTAAATCAATTTTCGCCATATTTTCTCCTTACTTTAGTTTAGACAAGTTTTCCCG
Source organism: Cloacimonadales bacterium (SeqCode) (assembly GCA_046482725.1). GTDB lineage: Bacteria > Cloacimonadota > Cloacimonadia > Cloacimonadales > TCS61 > DAOWES01. The sequence goes on along the minus strand of JAWOEN010000110.1, from coordinate 972 downwards.
GCCAAACCTGCGAACTTTATTCTACTTTCTACTAAAGCAGCTAAAATCTTCTGCTCCATACTGTCAAATAATATTATAAAGTAGACTACCTTCTTAGGTGCCCACAAAAAAATCATTGATCTATTACAATAACTTTACAACTTATACATTCTCAATAGATCAATAAAAAATAGGAGGCAATTATGTTATTGGAAGCTATCAAAAATCGTTTTAGTGTCAGAAAATTTTTGGATCAGCCGATCGAAAAAGAGAAACTGGATGAGATCTTGGAGGCAGCTCGTTTGGCTCCCAGTGCTCGCAATATTCAGCCTTGGAAATTTGTGGTTATCCAGTCCCAGCAGCAAAGAGAAGCGCTGGCCGCTATCTGCAAAGGGCAAAAATTTGTTGCTGCTGCCCCGCTAACCATCGCCATCTGCTGCACAAACTTAGATTATCAAATGAGCTGCGGACAGACTGCTGCTGTCATCGATGGCGCTTTGGCCGGAGAGCATATAGTGCTGCAAGCAGCGGAATTGGGCTTGGGTAGTTGTTGGATCGGAGCATTTTTTCAAGATCAACTGGCCCAGCTGATAAATCTGCCAGCTGATTGGCAAGTTATCGGTTTGCTGCCGATTGGATATCCCGATATATCTCGCTCCGAGCGCCAGCTAAAACCACGCGATCAAGTTATCGCTTTTGATCAGTTTTAATTATTCTGCTGCTTGAATCGCGGCTGAACAGAAGCAGCGAAATTTGGGGTTGTACTATTGCTTAGAGCAATTTCAGCAGCTCATAGACGATCTCTGCCGTCACGCCCCAGATAGTCTCGTCCTGATAGCGCCAAGCATAAACTTTGTGTTGGGAGCCACTCCAAGATTTGTGATAACGCTCGGGGATATTGAGCTCTTTGGCTGGGAAAAGTGTAATCTCCCGACCCTCAGGATCTAACTGTTCGGAGTGAATCTCCACAGCCAAATTATAGATTTGGGGCGG
>JAWOEN010000100.1:0-31556 GCA_046482725.1 Cloacimonadales bacterium (SeqCode) | reverse complement strand
TAGGTAAAGACTGTAGCTTCCTGTTCGGTTTCTATTGTACCGCAATTTTATTCTTTTTCCTTCATTAAGGATTTTCAACTTCTTTAGGTTTAAAAGTATATCCAAAATCTAGCCTCCTTTGCTTTAATTCCGACGGACATATGACGGACAAATGACGGACAGAATAATTCTATTAAAGGGTATAAATTTGTCAATATTTCTGATTCAAGAGAAGATTAGCCAGTGTATAACTTGCTTATTTTCAATGAGTTAACTAATTGGTACCCCCGGCGCGATTCGAACGCACGACCTTTTCCTTAGGAGGGAACTGCTCTATCCAGCTGAGCTACGAGGGCATCCAGGAGATTTAGGAAAAAATTGCAGCTTTTTGTGTCAAGCCGGAACTTGCTAAAGCGCTTTATGCCAGTGGGGATCCAGAAATTTTTGGATTTCCAATTTGTAGCCGTTGGGATCTAGCAGAAAGGTGTGATAGATCTGAAATTTTTCGTTGAGCTGGGGTGGCTTGGTAAAGTGCACACCTTTGGCTTTCAGCTCTTGGTAGCAAGCATCCACCTCTTCAGTGACGAAGGTGAAGATAGTAGAACCAGGTTGCGGTGCTGCAGCAGATTGGCAAAAGCCCAAAAAGGCACTGTCTGTGATGCGAAAAATCTGACAGCAACCTTGATCCAAAACAATTTCCAGTCCCAAGATATTTTGATAAAAATCGCAGGTTTCTGCGTATTTGTCCGTGTAATAAAAGGTAATTTGAGCATTGGTTTTTATCATAATAGTTTTCTCCTTGTTGGCGATCATTTATTAATCTCAGGTAGAAATTGCTGTAGCCGAGCCTTGCTGTCAATCAAGAATAAAATCTCTTGGCTACAAGAAAAGAGTAATTTGGCATCCGCATCGAAAAAAGAGAATTAATTTTTTATCACTCTCGGAGAAAGATGAAAGAGAAGTTTTGTTAGAATACGAACTATGCCGAAGCAATAAAGAGTAGCAAAGTTACAATATATTTGAGAAGAATAATGTTTTTATGCAAGAAAGGTTGACGCTAACAAATATATCGCTATATTAATATAACGCTATGAAAATATAAAAAATAAAGTAAATTAATCTATGTAGAACAGGATAAAAAATAATAATCAACAAATACAAACCGATCAATCTATCGGTAATTAAGGAGAAAGATATGTTAAGAACAAATTTGAATCACATTAACTCGGAAGCAGAATTTAAAGAGGCAATCGCTAATAATGAAAATGTAATGATCTGTTGTGGAAGAATGGGTCCGATGTGTTTACCTGTGTATGATGTCATGGAAAATTTAGAAGGTAAATATGAAGATGTAAAATTTTTTGATATGGAATTTGATGCTCCTCATGCCCATCTACTGCGCAATCATGAATTATCCCGCGGTTTTATGGGTTTACCATTTACTTTTTACTTCAAAAATGGAAAAGCAGTTAAGGCAGCCAGTAGCATTCAAAGTAAGAAACAAGTTAAAGCAAATTTAGACGAATATTTAGGGTAAACCTAAATAGGTAGATTTATGAAAACAAATCATTATGATGCAATAATTTTAGGAGCTGGAGCTGCGGGTCTTACAGCTGGGATCTATCTTTCCAGGGCTCACAAAAAAACATTGATAATCAATGAAGGCTCTATTGGCGGGCAAATGGTGCTTACACATGCTGTAGCAAATTATCCCGGAGTGCCAGAATCTAGTGGCAGAGAGATCTCTTTGCTGATGCAACAGCAAGCCAAAGAATTTGGTTGTGATTTTGAGACGAATGTAGAGGTTACAAAATTAGAGCTCAGATCAAAAAAGAAGATGGTAGAAATAGATGATGATGAAATCTTCAGCGCTGATCTAGTAATTGTGGCAACTGGTGGTACTCCTAGAAAACTGGGAGTTCCAGGAGAAGAAAAATTCAAGGGACGGGGCGTTAGTTATTGCGCTACTTGTGATGGAGATTTTTATACAGGAAAAGATATTGTTGTAACAGGCGGAGGAAATAGTGCCTTAGAGGAAGCAGTTTCTTTGACAGAATATGCTAATTCTGTAACAATAGTTCATCAATTTGATCATTTCCAAGCAACTCAGCATGCAATAGCACAAGCTAAAAAAAATCCCAAAATTTCATTTATCATGGAAAGTGAGATTATCGAATTTATTGGCGATACAAACGTTAAATCTATCAAACTGAAAAACATGAAAACTAATGAGATCAGCGAGTTGGCTTCAGATGGAGTGTTCATCTACATTGGATACGTTCCCAATAGTAAGCAATTCTCAGAAAGATTAGATCTTTCAACAGCTAATGAGATCATTACTGATGCTGATATGCAAACAAATATTGCGGGAGTATTTGCTGCAGGTGATGTTCGCCAAAAGAGATTTAGGCAGATTACTACAGCTGTAGCTGATGGAACTATTGCAGCTCTGAGTGCGATAGAATTTTTACAAAAATAACTTATAACTACGTTTTTAAGCCTGATTTTAGTGTATTGCTAAGATCAGGCTTTTTTTGCATTCTATAAATATCCCAGAATGAAATTATAGCTTTATTTTCTTGTTAACCAATAAGTTATGTATTAATATTGATATTTTACTGGGGTATGAGTGAGAATAAAAATTTTACAGATCAGGACAAAAGAACAATTTGACATCAGCATCTAGCAAAGAGATTTTACGTGCAGAAGAAAAATAGTGATGAAGAGCAGAGAACAAAAAGGATATAAAATATGTTAGATTTGATCAAGATACGCCAAGATTTGCATCGCATTCCCGAGCTGGGCTTTGCCGAGCATAAGACAGTGAAATATTTGCAAGATATTTTGCAGCAATTTCCCCAGCTAAAGATTCACCACTTTGATTTTCCGGCCATTGTTGCTGAATATAGAGTCGATGATGAAGCTTATAAACTTTTCCGAGCCGATATGGACGCCTTGCCGATAGCTGAGCAAACCGGATGTGATTTTGCCTCTGAGCATGCAGGCAAGATGCACGCTTGCGGACATGATCTGCATATGACCATTTTATTGGGTCTGATCGAGCAAGTCTTACGCCGAGAAATGCAGCAGAATATTCTCTTTGTTTTTCAGCCGGCCGAAGAAGGTTTGGGGGGAGCAGAGAGATTGATCAAGACAGGGATTTTCCAAAATTATCAGATCTCCGAATGCTACGCTTTGCATGTAAATGGCGCTTTTCCGGTGGGAACGGTCGCGAGCAAGCCGGGCATATTTTTTGCCAATACTCGAGAGTTGGAGCTGACTTTTCGGGGAGTTTCGGCGCATGTAGCATTTCCGGAAAAAGGCCGAGATGCTTTGGCAGCGGGAGTGGATTTTTATGCTCAATTGCAGCGAGAATTGCTGGAAAGATTTCCTCAACCCGGCAGCGTAATTTGCGGTTTGGGCCAGATGTCGGCCGGCACCGTGATGAATGCAGTTCCCGATTTTTGTACTTTTCACGGCACAATCAGGGCTTTTTCGACAGCAGATCATCAGAAGCTGAAAAGATTGGTGGAGAAGCTGGCTGCGCGAGTAGCCCAAGAGCATCAACTAAAGGCGGAAGTGCAGTGGCACGCCTTTTATAAAGAGGTGAATAATTCGCTGCAATTGTATCAGAAATTTCAGCAGATCCTGAAAATTTCAGCTTACGAGCTGATCGAGTCACCGGCTGTATTTACCGGCGAAGATTTTGGATTTTTTGCAGCTCAATATCCCGGCTTGCTTTTCTGGTTGGGCGCAGATTCTGGCAGCTCAGAAGATCTGCATTCAGCCAAATTCTTACCTGCGGCTGCCGCGATCGAAGTGGGAGTGGATCTGTTGAGCAGATTGGTTTGATGAGTATCTTATTTTTTCGCTTTCTTAGGATTGTCGTTTTTCTGTTTCGGTAATTTCCGCTTCGGCTGTAGGCATAAAGATCTGCTGCATTTTGTTTTGCATCTGTCGATAATGTGAGCCGCGCCAATAATATTTTTGACATTGAGGGCAATAATGAAATTCCTGAAAATGTGATTTAATATATTCCGGCAATTTGGCAGGAGTTTGGGTGGTAGTTAGCAATCTGCTATTGCATTGCAGGCAGCGGGTCAGCAAGAGCTCGGGACGATATTGCAGCATATCTTTCAGCTCCAGTAGCTGCTGCTCGCTCTGCACGGATTTTAGTAGGCGGCGCGAGAATTTTTTTTGCGATTTTGCGATTTTCTGGCTGCGGGTGAGAAATATCCTACCTTGGCGATTGGCGAGGGTGATGATGGCGTCAGTGCTGAGGCTGCGAGCGAGAGTGGTATCGTATCCCAAAATGCGTAAATTTTTGGCCAATTTTCCCAAGCTCTCTTCGACAATAAACTTCATTTCAGCTCCTGGTTCAATCTCTGCCACCGCGCAAGATTAGCATGCGAACAAGTTGCATCAGCGCCATCAAGGTAGAGGCTACATAAGTCAGGGCTGCGGCATTGAGCACAGCTTTGGAGCCTTGCATCTCTTGCGGATTGGTCAAAATGCCATTATCGAGCTGTACAAAAGCGCGGCGCGAGGCATTGAATTCTACCGGTAGGGTGATCAGATGAAAAGCTAAGGCGCCGGCAAAAAACCAAATTCCCAGATCCATCAAGAGCGGCATGCTGAAAAGAAAGCCGATAAAGAAAAGCGGGAAGGCACCTTTGGAGCCCAGATTGGCAACCGGAACAAAAGAGGCTCTGATTTGCAGAGGAGCGTAGCCCACTGCGTGTTGCATAGCGTGGCCTACTTCGTGTGCCGCGATGCTGACTGCGCTGATCGATCTGTGATGATAGACAGCCGAAGATAGGTTCACCACTTTTTGGGTGGGATGATAATGATCTGTGAGCATTCCACCTACTTCGCGCACTTCTACATCAGTGATGCCGTTTTGCAACAAAATCTGCTGTGCGGCTTCAGCACCGGAAATACCAGCTTGATTGGGGACTTTGTCATATTTCAAATAATTACCTTTTACTTTGTGCTGAGCCCAAAAGGCTAAAAGCAAAACTGGTAATATCAAGATTATTGTACTATCCAAAAACATTTTTTATAGCTCCTTAATTGTTTGCATTTTCTTGCTTGTAAATCTAAGCAAAAAATTAATTCTGTCTGAGATTATCTATTTTTTCAGTAGTCTCATCCAAAATTTCTGATCTCTAAACGCGGTCAACCAAAATAGTTTCACTCGGTTGGTCAAAAAAAAAGCGATTGGCGAGGCGGAAAAATTTTCGCTAGAAAATACCTGCTTCAAAAAATGTCTCGATCTGCTCGATTCCACTTTTTTTAGCATCCTGTAACGTGCCATAAAACAACATTTTCCCTTGGTCTAAGAAGATGATTTTATCAGCGATTCTGTGGATGCTGGCCAGCTCATGAGTTACGATCACGATACTCATCTTAAGCTGTTTTTTCAGTTTCAGGATCAGGCTGTCGAGCTCTTCGGAAGTGAGAGGATCCAGTCCGGCCGAAGGCTCATCGCAAAATAGTATCTGCGGATCGAGGGCAATAGCGCGGGCCAGAGCTGCTCTCTTTTTCATACCACCGGAAAGTTCGGAAGGAGAGAGATAAACGGCGTGGCTCAAGCTGACCAAGTTTAGTTTCACTTTGATGATGCGCTCGATAATTTCTTGCGGCAAATCTGTATGCTGCTCGAGAGGAATGGCTACATTATCATAAACAGAGATGGAATTTAATAAAGCTCCGTTTTGAAAGAGCATCCCCACTTTTTGTAATAAACGGTCAAATTCTTCCTCGCCCAGATTGGTCAATTCCTGATCAAACATTTTTACACTGCCGGAAAAGGGTTCATGCAGGCGTAGCATATTTTTGAGCAGAGTGGTTTTGCCACAGCCCGATCCACCCAAAATTACAGTGACTTCTTCGGGCAAGATATCTACTGTGATGCCGTCCAAGACAGTATTCTCTCCATATTTCGCGACTAAATCTTTTACTTGGATAATTGGTTTTTTCATATTTTTCATCGATTTCACTCACCTAAAAGTAGAAAATAATACTGTTGATAGCATCTAAAATAATTACCCAGAAGATAGCAGCGACCACAGCTTGCGTGGTAACTTTTCCCACACCTTCGGCTCCGCCTTGCACATTGAAGCCATAATATGTGCCGATAATCACGATGGCCCAAGCAAAGAAGAAGCTTTTGCCCAGTCCCACAAAGACATCTTTCAGGGTCAGCACTTCGAAGATGCGATTGACAAATGAGATCCAGCTGAGATCCAGATAGACTACGGCCACGATCAGGCCACCGAAGATGCCGATCAAGGTGGAGGCTGTGACCAAGAGCGGGATGCAAATGGTGATGGCGTGAAACTTGGGAACCACAATATAGCGGATGGGATTGATTGCCATCATTTTCAGGGCATCGATCTCTTCGGTAACTTTCATGGTGGCTATTTCCGAAGCGATAGAAGAGCCGGTGCGGCCTGCTAAAATGATCGAGGTAAGAATTGGTCCCATCTCGGTCACCATGGAGATACCCATCAGGTCTGCTACAAAGATATTGGCGCCAAATTGCCGTAATTGGGCCGCACTTTGCAGCGCTAAAATCAAGCCCAGAATGAAAGAGAGCAGGGCGATGATTCCCAGCGCATCAGCTCCGATCAGCAAGCTCTGGTGAATTACCGAGCCTTTGCGTTGACCTTTGTGATTGAAGATGCCGACAAATGACCAGAAAAATATATCAGCCAGCAGGTAAACAACAGCGACAATTGCAGCCCAAAAATCTAGCAAGCTGCTCCCGATCTTTACAAAGATATTATCTGCTTTCTTCTCTAGTGAATCTGGCAAGTTAAGGTCGGAAAAAGTATCTATCGCAGCAGCAATTTCGGGCTTGGCGCCCACCAAATCTACTTTGTCAGCAGATGAGAGATGACGCAAGCTATCGACAAAAGCTACGCCGGCACTATCGATCGTGCTGACTTGGCTGAGATCGATCGCCTGAAAATCTGCAGGCGCTTTCTGCTCGATTTCCCGAGATAATTGTTTGATGATAAATCTATCTAATTTGCCGTCCAGATAGATAGTTTGTTCTGATATCTTCATAGCTTGCTTAGCGTAGGAAATAGGTTATGCGCAAAAACAGGCTATGTTGAGTAAGCCAATAATCATCGTTTTGCTCGGATATACGGTTACGTAATTTCAGTTTGTAGTTGAGTGAAAGATATTTGAACAGGCGCAGATCGAAGGAATTTTCCCATTCGGCCGAGATAGTTTCATCTTTATCAAAGGGAATCAGCAATTCGGCATTGGTAGTATAGGAGAGATCGATCGGCAATTTGAAATTGGCGACAGCTGATAATTCCGTACCTTCGGTGGTGCTGTTTTCCAGCTCGATATATTGCTTGGCGCCACTGATATCTATTCCGTCGATTGTGTCATAATCAAGGTTGGTAGAGCTGAAGACATCGACATTGATATCTTGTCTGAAACCAAAACCGGCGCGTAAACTAAGATTGGCCTTGCTTTGATTCAATACCTGATAATTCACTCCAAAGCCTTGCTTCATCTCAAAAGGAAAAATCGGAGGTTTTACTTCCAATTCCAGTTCATCATCTTGATAAGCTTTGTACTCTATCAGATTGTTGTTGGAGCTTACTTTTACATAATCTTCACCTTCTTCCAGATAGACTTTATCGCTCATCAGATGGGTGTTCATATCAAATCTGCCATAAAAACCAATATTGGCAAAGAAGTAGTAGAGGAAAGTATTTCTGATATCGATCTCATCAGCTGATTTTCGGAAATCTGTGTCAGTATTTTTGGAGACTCCCTCTTCGATCAAACTTTTCAAAGTATAATGATAGGGATAGTTGTCATATTCAAAACGATTGTCATATTGGATGTTGGCGATCAGGTTATAGATCTGTTCATCTTGGTCCAAGCTGTTGTCGCTATTGAAATTTAGGTTGGCATGGATCGCATGAGTATAGTTGATATTGGATTGATCTTTGGCAGCAAATACATCTTCCAAAACTCCTGCTCCGACCATATCCAAAGGATTTCCATCATCGTCTGTTTCTACCACAATTGTCATCTGTTTGGCGCTGTTGGCATCTATTTGCACGGTGGTGAAATTGGAATAGGTATTGAACGGTTCGTTATTGATGGTAATCTTATAATTACCAGGTTTTAGAACCCAAACTTTGTCTTGCTCACCAACCTCTTCTTCAGCTGGAAATTCCGAGCCGTAGCTTTCGCCTGTTTCCATCGAAAAGACCTCGTACAATACTTTGGCATAGTTTCTGTTTTTGTCGATTACATCTACTACCAGGCAGCCCCAATCCGGCTCGACAATTGTTCGGTAGCGCGGAATGATCTCTACATTCTCATGAGTCATCTGTTGGCTGGCATCGCCCGAACCGTACTGGAGAGAGTAGATGCCTTTGGGCAGAGCGATAGCCTCGCCAAACCTGCCCATAATGCTGTTGCCGGCATTATCTAAGATCTTGAAATATTCCTCATTTTCGCTTTGGGTCAGCGAAGGCAAAAAGAGCAAGCCGCTACCTTCTGCCACACTATCTTCATAAGATTCAAAATAGTCGATCAGGGTAAAATCTACCGGCGCCAGGTCGTCATCAATTATGTCCATATCTTCCGGTTTGAGATCACCCGAGAAATAATCATAAGTTTTTTGCACAAAATTATCTGTCTCTTCCAAAATCATGTCATTGATATTTTGCACGAAAGTATCGATAGTGAAATCTCTGACATCTTTTTCTCGATCGATCGCATGGCGTAGAATTGTAACATCGTTTTTAGCATTTTGCAAGACAAATTCCATATTGAGTCTTGCTTTCATGCTGTTATCCGAGTCTAGGATTTCGATGCTGTTGATGATGGTAGCAAGCTGATAATCGGGTAACTCTTTCAGAAAACCACGCTGCACTTGCTGAAAAGAGTTATAGCTTTTCAGGCGTTTATCGATCAGGTTGGGAATGATATCAGAAAGTTTGACGCCCCAGAGGTCATAATCGGTATATTGAATTTTGGGTCCATACTCTCTTCGCACCAGCTGGCGGCGGTCATAAGTGCGGGCCACTCGCGAATCCAAAATCATCAAAGAATAATCCAAGGGCTCATCGCGAACCAACTCAGGATCTTCCGAATGAGGATAATATTCCAAGATATAGTAATTTTTGGAGATAACATCATTGGTAAAACAGCCGGCAAGTGTAAGCAATAACATTGCCAAGATAAGTTTGGATAAAAAATGGAAATTGTTGCTCTTCATTGTTATTTTCATAATCTTGTACCTCGTAATAAAATAGTTGGATCTTCAGTTATCATTCTGGAAAATTCGTTGAGATAGTCTACAGTATCAAGCAGTTTTTCCAGAGTTTCCAGAAAGTCTTGTCTGCCGCTGAGGTGGGTGATATTTACCTGCTGAACTGCATTGTTGAGCTCTGTTACAGTATTATTTAGGTTGGTTACCAGCTCATTTAGCTCCATCTCATTGAGGTCGGTTGTAAATTTTTCTGTGTTGGTCATGATGTTGTTGAAGTTATCTGATTGTAGCACACTATTTACAGATTCGGTTGTTTGGTTCAGATTACTTACCAGCAAATTTATCTCTGCGGTCATCACATCGAGGTCATCCACAATATTGCGCATCGGCTCGTGGGTGTAGGCGATCAGGCTATCTACATTGGTGATGATGCTATTAAGCTTCTTTTGGTTATCTGGTCCGGTAATCTCGATTATATGGTTTAGCACAATTTCCAATTTATCAGTCAGCACTTCTGCTTTACCGGTGATATCCTGAAAGGTGGAGCTGCCTGATTTGATGGTGTCACCCGGTTTCAGCAACTTGGCTTCGTTGGTGCCGCCGGTAAGCTCTACTTGCAAGAGCCCGGTAATACCTACCGGAGTCAGGGCCGCCGTCATATCTTCTTTGATCGGTGTGCCTTCATCCACGCTGATCTCGACCAGAACATTGCGGATATTTTCTCTATCAATCGAGATATCTTCGATTCTACCGACGTTGATGCCATAAAATTTTACAGCACCACCTACCTGAAGGCCGCTGACTGTCATGTTACTATAGCGAATCGTATAGTAATCTCGTTTTTCCATCAGCTTGTTGCCGGCTACCATGATGATGAAGAGAACCATCAAGACGGCAAAAATGGTGATGAAAATTCCCAGCCTGAATTTTTGTGCTTTACTAACCATCAAAACTCCTACTAATAAGTTTGTTTTTTATGAAAAAAATCTAATAGACCAAGCAATAGGAAAGTGAATTTTGATGTCAAGCCGTAAAAAATAATTACCTCAAATTTCTAAGAAATGCAATTTGGGGTTAGAGGTTTAATTATTTAGCGACTAGAAAGTTATCTCTATCCACAAACTCAGACGATTGGTGATGAGAGTGAGGTCAGTAGTTTTTTCCAAACTTTTATCATATTGATAGGAGAGGCCAGCATTGATATTGCGGCTAAATTTATAAGAAGCGGAGGGTGTAACCGTGATAGCAGTTCGATCCACATTTTTGATAGCTGGTTCTTCATTACGCTTGGTCTTATTTTCTCGCTGCTCATAGCTCAGCGCTAAGCTGGCTGTTAGCTCGTTTTGGAACCTGATGCGATCTCCGATAAAAGGAATTCGCAAGCCGCGAGGTGCCTTGAAAGAGTAGGAAACATTACCATTGATAGAGCTGAGAGCATTGAGTTGACGAACTTCCGAGCCCTGAGTATAGAAATGGTTTATCTCCTCTCCAAAACTGTTATTATAGGAGATGCTACTGCTGATATCATCTCCAAAATTTCCATTCCATGAGATAAGCGGAGAAAAAGCAAGATTCTCTGTTTCACGGTTGGGACGTGAAAAATTGAGATCGCCACCCTCTTCCACACTGCGAGAAAAGCTACTGGAAAGTCGCGAGCTGGTAAGAATATTTTCTAGACGAATCAGCTTTTCGAATTCGGTGAGAGTCAGCGAAAGATTGGGGAAAACTATGCGATTAGTTTCGTTATTGGACTTGAAACTTTTGGTGGTTTCCCAAGTGTAGCTGAGATTGGTCGAAAGATTGCGCAATATCTGAAAGCTACTGGAAGTAATGATTTTGTGTGATTCTCTATGCACTGTAATTTGTTCCGGCAAGATTTCCAAAATCGTGCCATCTTCGGCAAAGAGAGTATCGGGTTTCGAACGTAAGATATCAGGCATACCCAGTTGGTAGAGAAATTCAGGCTTATCTTGCACCTCATCATAGTTGGTATTGTAGCTGTTGTCATAGCGCAGATTGATGTTTTCCAATCTGGAAAGATAATTCACTGCCTGCACCAAAAGCGGGACATTTCTTTCAGCTGTTTGGCCCTCACCATCTTTAGTTTGGTCGCGGTCATTGGGGGGCAAAGTTTGTTTAGGATCATTTTTGTCGCTATCTTTATCTGCTTGCCCCTCCTTGCCAGCCGGGGTTTGCGGCAGCTGGGGTTTGGCAGGATCGCGGTTTGGATCAGGAGTCAAACCAAAATCAGAGCGGGCAGGATCGGCAAAATCAGGATCAGGCTTTTCTGCAGATTTTGGTTTATCAATCTCGGCAGGTTTTTCATCAGTTTGGGGTTTGTCGGGTGCTTCAAGCTGCTCGGCAGATTTTGGAGGCTCGGATTTAGCATCAGCTTTTGCTGGCGTCATCTTGCTTCCCAGCCAGCTGCCCAGAGCTGAGAGCAGATCACGATTTTTGAGAGTGATGTCAGCATTAAACTTTCTAGTAACACCGCCATTGAAATGGAAAACATCCAAACTGTCGGTTTGCGAGTAGCTATCGATTCTACGTTCATTATAATCGGCAGAGCCGCTATAATTTGTGGCAATAAGCGTTTTAAGAAGTTCGGGATTGTAAGTAAATGAAAGCTTCTGATTGCGAGTTTTTTCTGTTCCGATATTAAAATCATTTTGATATTGCTGCATTAGCATATCTCGTGTGGTGCGCAAATTATAATCAAATTTTAGATCTGAGGTAAAGCGATAGGCGATTGTGGAGTTGGTAGAGACAGTTTTGGTCGTGTCGTTGGAAGTACTCCATTCCCAATATGGCAATGAATCTGCTTGAGTTCTCCAAGTCCATTTTTCAGGCAATTGCACATCATAATTGATGCTATTTGAGAGCGAGGTGGGGAAGAAATAGAGTTTATGATCGACATTGATGATTTTCTGCCAAAGAGAGTTCCAGGGTTTGATCTCCACATCCTCCTGACTGTAGGTGAGATTGTAGACATGTTTGGCCGAATAGGAAAGAGTGGAATCTGCTGAGGTTGGTGTGGAATTATGTTTTTTCTGGATATTGGCTTCCCACCGACTATTTTTCATCAGGTATTCTACTATTTTATATTTGGGAGTTTGATCTTGGGAGAGGTTCAATGAGCTGCGGTAGACCAGCGATTTTGTCTGTTCGCGCTCTTTATCTTCAGCGCTGAGGTTTTCACGCAGGATATCAGAATTTGCCTTGAAGCGAGATTGGCGAAGACTTTGCGAGCGGTTGAAGGTAAGTGGTATTCTTAGTCCCCAAGTGGCTGGGAAGAATTTTTGCAGAGCGACATTGCTGGAGAGATTGAAAGAGGTTTCTGCATCATAAGAGTAATTTTGGGTCCGAGCAGTGGAAGTGTTGAAATTCTGTGATTTCACTTCCATATCAGCTGAGAAATTGGCAAAGTCGGCAAATTTGGTAGAGAAATTTACAAAGCCGGCATAGCCTGGCTCTTCGAAGGGATTAGCCACTCTAATATCATCAAAATAGATATTCCCACTGAAGGTTTCGGTAGCTTCCAGACCCAAGCTAAGCTCTTTGATATTGGAGAGCGTAGGGTCACCAACCCGGCGATATTGATAACCATCTTTTTCATAATAGAGATAATCTCCCATATCGATGATGGCGGGATCAGTTTCGTTTTTGAGGAAGGTGAGGTCAGAGAAGGGAATATCGATCTGCGGATTGTCTTCATCATTCCAATAAGAAGCCTTCATTATGGGGTTTTGATCATTGTCAAGGTCGGCAGCATAATCTCTGATTACCAGCGGTTTTCTGATCTCATAATAGTTAGTTTCATTCGCTCCGATTCTGATGATCAGGTTTTGAGGCTGATAATCTGAGAGATGGTCTTGCGGCTTTTCGCCATAAACCCAAAAGCGAATGCGCTCATATCCCAGAAAATTTAATTTATCGGTAAATTCCTGAACTGCCAAACCGTTGTGACCGCTCTGGAAATTTTGATAATTGACAATCAGTGATTGTTCCAGCGAGCTTTCGCCGATTTTTTCGATCACTGTGCCTGGGGCTGGCGTATAATGTGGGTTTTTCTGATTATCTACAATTCCCACGCTCAGGCGCTGGTTGTTGTTGTTCAGAGCAGTCTCCGAGAGAGGCTGATTGTATTGATCTTTGATCGGGTCTTCGATCCATTTATTGCCGACTATATCCAGGTTCACCAATTTTATTTTACACTCTTGCTCGATCTCAAACCAGATCCGGGCAAAACTTATTTTGGAAAGATCAGCTTCTTTGTTGGCGTTATTGGAGATTTTTTGGAAGCCATTGGCATCATTTAGCGGAACGCGATACAAGCGCCAGCCATTATACTCGCTCTGCAAATATACGTCTTGATTCAGGTCGATCGAATACTCATAGAAGATCTCTGCCAGATCCAGCACACTGTTGTCATTCAAATCTTCTGTGTCCAAGCGCGAGTTTCCCTCAGTACCATTGATCTGGGGAAATTCTTGCTCTCCGTAAACCATCTCGATCTCAGTACTATAATCGTCGTTGGGATCATCACCGGGCAGACCGTCAGGGATACCATCCAAACCGATATCCTGATCTTCGTTGAACAAGCCTGTATCTGTGCGTTCTTCGCGGTTCAATACTCCCAAGCCGCCCTGTTCTGTATAAAAGTCTTCACTGATATCGCCCAAGTTGATGTGCATCTTGATGCGAGGCTTGCTTAAGGTTTGTGGGTCATCATTTACTTTTACCAGAAATTCTATATATTTCTTCTTGGAAAAATCAACTTCATTGCCCACATATTTCATCAGACCAGACCAATAGAAATTTTGCATTCCGGGATTTTGTAACTGATTGGGCTGCATGCGCAAGCCCAAAATTGGGACGATATCATTGCGTTCATCATCAGCCAAAGATTCGGGGATATAGACGTCTTGTGCTCTGACATCATCGGGATTGAACCAATTGGCCTTGGCTTTACCGTAATTTTGCAGATGATAAGGTCGGCTGGCTGCTACCCAGCTTTCGCGGGTAATTCCCAGGGGATATGGATCTAAAATCGATTCCATATCTTCTACATAAGCCTCTTTCTTATCGCTCTGCTTATCTGAGCCAAAAATCTTGGTGAGACTGACAGCTGCTTCTGCTCCCAGTGTGATAGAAGATTTTTCATCGGTTTTTATCAGTGGGAGAAAGTCGACTGCTCGGGTAATCAGTGGCATATCGAAGCTGATTTCGCCATCAATATCGGCCAGAATCACTGTTCTATTTTCGTTACCAATTTTGGGACGATCTTCTTTGACCTTTTCCGATTGATAGATAAAGGTGCTGCCCAAACGGAAATTATCGGTAATATCCAGATCGGCTCGAAAGCCCATAATCGTTTTGCTATCTATGGCAAAGAGCGGCTTGAACTGATAATCTATAAAGATTTCCTGAGATGTATCTTTGGCTTTTTCCGAAAGCATCGTGACATCACCAAAATCATAATCCACGATATAATCGACACCTTCTACCAGTTTCTCTTTGTTGGGTCCAAGTTTCACGACCACACTATTGGGCATGATATTCAATCCCAGATTGATCGAGCTCCTGCCGATTTTTCCCTTTACCTGCATCATCATCTTTACTTCACTATTCAATACATTGTCGCCTTCACTGGTGTAGATCTCAAGCTCTCCCAAGGGGCGGAAAGGCTCCAGAAAGGGGAAGATGATCATGCCGGTATCCAAATTCACAGTTACATCATCAGCGTCTACTTTTCCCGAATTATTAGAATCCAGTCTTAGATAGTCATTGTAGCGCTCGCCGATGCCGGGAGCAAAGCTGATCGTATCGGGAGTGGTAAAATTGAAGACACCGTCAGCTTCGTTTTCATTATAGACATCCAATTCGAAGCCTTCAGCTTTGATGCCGCCTTCCAAGCCCATGCTGTAGATGTTTCTTACCTGCATTTTCCAATAATGGGGATCATCGATGATATCTTGATTTCGCTTGCGCAATAGCTTCACTTGCACCGGATTGGCTGAGGCATTTCCCACTGTTCTACCAC
This sequence comes from Cloacimonadales bacterium (SeqCode), assembly GCA_046482725.1. Lineage (GTDB taxonomy): Bacteria > Cloacimonadota > Cloacimonadia > Cloacimonadales > TCS61 > DAOWES01. The sequence continues at coordinate 16,278 of JAWOEN010000100.1, read as the reverse complement.
TTTGCGAGGTATAAGTGATGCCGATAGTATAGATTCTACTGATCGATTTATTTATCTTGATAATTCCGGTATCATAATCAACGATATAATCTTTGCCTTCGATCATAATCTCAAAATTATAATCTTCTTCATTGTCATCGTCCCAATCATAATCAGGGTCATCCCATTCTACACCGGGGATAGTGGTCTCATTATTGGAAGCAGAATGATCATCGAGATAAAGCGTGAATTCTGCGTTTTTATCAGGTAAAAAATAATCACTTTGGGGCGAGAGTAGCCAACGACCGTCCGGACTGGTTCTGATCGCATTATCGACCCAGCCGGGTGGGATATCTACTAAATTTCCTCCCACATTGATCTGATCTCCGGCTTGATGTATCTGATACAATTCTTGCGGCTCGCTGATGAAGTAGTGGGTACGGTTTACATAATTTTTACTATAGACAGCAGCCGAGTCTGCCTCAGCCGAATTGGAATAAGACTTGTTATCTTTTTTGGCTTGATCTTGACCGACAATAGTGGTGATATCCAGATTTCCCACTTTCATTGTACTTTTTATGCCAAACAAACCTTCGCTAGCAGCGTTGTAAGAGATATATTTGGAGCCGGAAAGCGCCAAAGAGATGTTGCCGCCATCGATGGTTTTTACGATCTCATCTTCAGTTCCTTCATAGCGCACATTTACTTCGGAAGGCTCTGAGAGAATGTCGTCTTCTGAACTGCGATGACTGACATTAACATGGATTTTCTCACCAACAGTTCCGCGCAATTGCAGGTTCAGATCTTGACGTACAGCCATATTGAAGTCGCGGGCATTGTCATTTTCACTATCGCGGTTGCTATTGTAATTGTAGCCACCTTCCAAAGTGACTTTTTGGCTACCGTTCAGGCTCAGACGGCCAGCATTTTCTCCCAATAAACGGCGAACTGTACGAGTTTGGGCGATCTTGGGAAGTTCGATCACAATCTCGGGAATCAGTCCTTGACCTTCACTGCGTTCTTCATCGGCAAAAGATTCTCTTACTTCTTGCAATAAAATTTGGCGAAATTGACTGCGGAAAGATCTGGCATAATATTGATCTAGACTGAGATAAATTTGGGGAAAAAGTTGAATGTCGCTGCTACTACTGAATTTGGCGGTGAGAACAATCAAATTATTGTCATAATCAATTTCAAATTCGGTGGGATGCTCTACTTGACGGAAAGCATAATTGGCCTTTTCAGCCAGCGAGTAGCCGGATTGATAATTGTAGATATCGATTTTTGTGCCACGCAAAGCTGCAGAGCCCAGACGATATTGCACAAAAAAATCTTGGGCGCTCAACCCTTGCAAGCTGAGTAGCAAGAAAAATAGTATCTGAAAAAACCTGAGAGAATTTCTTTTCATAAATTAGCTATTATTGACCCGATTACAGATGAGATTTAGTCCTTCCAAAGTGAGATTTTTGTCGATGAGATCGATCTCGGAGGAATTTTGGCAGATGAGCTGGGCAATGCCTCCGGTAGCAACAGTTTTGAGGGGTAAAAGGGTGGGATACTCTTGTTTGATCTGCTTGATCATGGCATCGATCATCAGCTGATTTCCGTTGATGATTCCCGATTTTAGGGCATCTGCCGTGTTGGTGCCCAAAATATGGGGAGGTGAAGTTAGCTGAATTTGAGATAATTTGGAAGCAGAAGAGAAGAGGCTGGCGGCAGAAGTCAAGACGCCCGGTGCGATAATAGTGCCATGAAAAAAGCCATCTTTGCCCACCAATTGCAGGGTGGTGGCTGTACCAAAATCGCAGATAATGGTATTGCACTGATATTTTTCGCAAGCGGCAAAAGCGTTGACGATGAGGTCAGCGCCGATAAATCCGGGATCCGACATGGGGAAAGAGAGTCCCAGATCGAGGTAGGCATCCACGATAATGGGAGATAGCTGGAAATATTTTTCTGAGAGATGGCAAAAGCTGCGAGTAAGCTTGGGGACGACAGAAGAGAGGGCGAAATTTTTAATTTTTTTTAGATCAAAACCCGCACTTTGGCAGAGGTTATGGATCAGAGTGAAATATTCATCTTCAGTTTTCAGCTTGTCTGTGCTCAGCCTGAAACTGTGCATTACTTTATTCTCTGCAAAGATACCAATAACAATATGAGTGTTGCCGATGTCGGCGACGAGATTTTTTCCAACCATATTTTTTCCTTTTACAGCTAGCATCATTTTGCCAAATTTTTCCAATAAAAATGCCAGGCAGTTCTTTTGATTAAAACAGTTAAATAGGGTAAATATTAAAAAAAATATAGTGAAGAAACGAAAAACCCAAGCACAAACCGGCTGTCAATAAAAAGAATCGCCAAGGCTTTTATCTTCTTCCCATCAGATATTTTAGTAAAAAATGATTTGTCTGAAAAACCTGAACTCAAAAATGCAGGCAAAGACTTGAATCTACCAAAAATTTTACGATAAAGGGCTAAAACTTAAAAAATAGACTACTCGACTGTATCAAGTAGTCTATTGTGCTTTTTTAAGATGTCGTGATCTTACAGCGTAATTGCTCCGGTTGGGCAAGAATCAACGCAAGCTCCGCAGTCAATGCATGTATCTTCATCAACTACAGCCTTATCATCAACCATTTTCAGTGCCTCTACCGGGCAAGTTCCTATACATGCGCTGCATCCAACACAAGCATCTTTATCGATTTTTACTGCCATAATTACCTCCCATAGAATTTGATGATTCCAAAAAAGAGTCTAGTTAATATCTGACAAGGAATTTTCTGCTGAGAGATGTTATTATTACTCAGAGCAGAAAATAAAGTATGATCTGAGTGGCTTAGCGAGGCTGAAGAAAACTTATCTACTAGCAATAAACTTGCCTCCCGAACAGGGTTGGCAGCTTTACTTCAAAAAGAAGTTGCAGCTGTTTTCATACGCTAATTCTGCTACTTTCAGGGGAGAGATTTTTTTCAGGTCGGCAATTTTCTCGATGATATAGCGCAGTTTGGAAGGGTCATTGCGTTTGCCGCGAAAGGGAACCGGAGTAAGATATGGCGAATCTGTTTCGATGAAAAAAGCATCAAGTGGGCAATTTCTTACTACATTGGTCTGAGTACTGTTTTTGTAGGTGATAGTGCCGGTAAAGGAGATTTTCCAACCGTGAGCGTAGATCTTTTGCGCCATGATTTCATCTCCGGCAAAACAGTGAAATACTACTTGTGGCGGCATATATTTCTCTAGAATCTCCAGCGTGTCTGCATGGGCGTCTCGATCATGAACCACGATCGGCAGCTGGTGCTGCAGTGCTATTTTTATCTGCTGAGCAAAAACCTCTTTCTGGATCTTTTTGGGAGCAAGGTTACGATAATAATCCAGCCCGATTTCTCCGATCGCCACACATTTGGGATGGGCAGCATATTGCTCGACCAAATCAGCCTCAAATGCTGCGGCATCGTGGGGATGGAAGCCGGCTGTGGCGTAGATCTTAGGATACTTTTCTGCCAATTTGAAGCTGGCAATGATACTCTTTTTGTCCACCCCAATATTGTTGATATATTCGATGCCGGCTTTGAAAGATTGGGCTAACATCTTTTCTCTGTCTTTATCATATTTGGGGAAATCCAAATGGGCGTGAGTTTCATAAATCTTCATCATAGATTCTCTCCTTCGTTTTATTACTGGCTTATTCGGTCAATTCAGGATAGAGCATCATCATTATCAGGTCGATGCGAAAATCATCATCCAACCTGAACCAAATTTCTGCCATATCATAACTTTCTGTTGCGGCGTTGGTCGCTGCCAGATATCCTACCAGCTCGATTTGACCATTTACTTTTTTTACTTCGTTCAAACTAAAATAGAGCTGATGTTGATGCCAATATTTGCTTAGCATCAAGAGCAGGTTGGCATAAGAGTAAACTTCATAAAGTTCGCGTTTTTCGCTGTGGACGATCAGCGTGGTGGGGATGTCATCATGAATCATCAAGAAGTTAATCAGGCGGCTATCCAAGGCGCGGTGGGCATAAAGCAATTGCGGAATGGAGTTGGCGATTTTGGCAATTTCGGCATCTTGCAGAGCAGAGAGCTCGATCTCTTCACCGTTGGGTAAGATCATTTTTTTTGCTTGTAGACGATAATCTGAAAATGGCTGCAGTAAGATACCATCTGCTGCTTGCTGAAATTCCAGAAAGATATCTCCCCCAAAACCGTTAAATTCACCTTTGGCAAGATAGAAGATATTATCCAGTTCAGTAAGCTCTGCTTGCGGATATTCCTCTTCTAAAAAAGCTTTTACATCGCTGATCTTATTGTGTAACAACTCTTTGGATTGTCTGATTTTATAAGCTTTTCTGACATAATCCGGCAGAGACAAACTCTCGAGTTGCTCGGCGGTCTGCAGCTGGCTGTTTGCAGTCCGGGTCGTTGGATGCTTTTCAGAAATCCAGGCTTCAGTTGGGCCGACCTCACCAAGCTTTTTCTCATCGAAGCTTATTGCTGCTTCTGCTTCGCTCTTTTTGAGATTTTGCATTTTTTCCGATAGGTCGCTAGCTTCAGCAAACCATAAAATCAGCAGATCGTCTGCGGTGAGGGGAATCTGAAAGCCGAAGCGTTGCTGAGATATTATCGTAATGGGAGCGGGAATAATGATCTGGTCTTGATAATTTTTCCAAAGCAGATCCAAGGCTGCTTGGCCTTTTTGGCTTTGATATTCCAGCTCGATCTCGGGAATCAGCAGATCTTGGGCAAAGCTTTTTTCGGCTGCATTCAGTCGGTAAATAAAGTTTTCTGCATAGTGCAACATTGGCTTTAGGTCTGGCTCGGCACTAACTGAAAAATTTATCTCCAGCTTCTGACGTTGCTCAGTAATTTGATAATCTTGCCAAGGATACTCTACTACTACATCTTGTTGCTTTAGCTCAAAGATTTTGACCACTTTCGACTGAGAAATTCCAGCACTTTTCTCAATGTCAGCTTCTGTCTTGGTCAGCCAAGAGCGATATAAACTGTATTGGTAGTCAGATACAAAATCTTTTTTTTGAGGCTGGAAAGCCCAGATATTTGTAACTGCGAATATTGCGAAAAAAATTATTGTTTTTATTTTCATTTTATTTGACACTTCTCTCACTGCTTAATTTTGTGAACGTGTAAATTGTGGAAAGATCAAGAGTCAATAAAATAAAACAGACTTAAATGGGAGATGGCAAAATGTATATTGCAGAAAAAGATAAACGTAGGATTTTGGAATTTTTCGAGCTGAGTGATAAAAACTATAATTTGAGAAAATACGCCAAGCCGGTATTGGTTTATAAGGTGGAAGATGACCTGGTAAAGTATTCGATATTTGAAGAAGATATCTTGAATCGTTATGGCTTGGAAAATGTCGATGGATATGATCACACAGAAAATGTGGCGTTTTGTCCAGATTGGATGCGCGACGATATCGATGATTTTGAAGATGATTTTGATCTGGATGATGATGACTTATAGTCAGCAGACGTGAAGAATTTTAGGTGGCAATTGAGATTGTCACCTTTTTTTTATGAAAATCAGCTGCTTCGAATCTTCTTTAGCGGAAGCAGATCATTCGATCCACTCTTTCCAGAATCAACTTGACGCTATCCAAACCTGACAAAAAAATGGAATTTCAAAATAAAAGAAAGTTATCAAATATTTATTCTAAACCCTGATATTAGGGTCTATTTTTTAATGATAAATTGAGGATGAATTATGAAAAATGAATTGATTCGCCTAGCCTTTCAGGAAGATTTACAGGAGGTTGGCGATGTGACAAGTCAGGCCATATTTTCCACAGAAACGGCTACCTACAAACTTTTTGCCAAAGCTAGCGGCATTTTATGTGGACTGGAGCTTTTCCAGGAAGTGTTTCATTATTTGGATCGGGAAGTGAAATTCTTGCTCTATTTCAGTGATGGCGATGAGATAGCAGCCGGAGACCTGATCGCTGAACTATCTGGCAAAGTGCTTTCGATGCTCCAAGCCGAACGGGTCGCCTTGAACTTTTTATCCAATCTAAGTGCGATAGCCAGCAAAACCCACAGATTTGTGCAAGCTGCTGCCGGGCAGGCTAAGATTTTGGATACCCGCAAGACTTTGCCCGGCTATCGGGAATTGCAGAAATATGCTGTTCGCTGCGGTGGAGGTCAAAATCATCGGATGGGCCTTTATGACATGGTGATGATAAAAGACAATCATCATGATGCGGCGGGAGGCATTGCTGCCGCCGTCCAGAAAGTACGCCAAAGCTGGCAAAATCGCTATCGGGTCGAAGTGGAAACTCGGAATTTGGCAGAGGTGAAAGCAGCGCTGCACAGCGGTGCTGATCTGATAATGTTGGATAATATGAGTAATGACGAGATGCGCCAGTGCGTAAACTATATTGCAGGTCGTGCCGAAGTGGAAGCTTCCGGCAATATGAATTTGCAGCGGATAGCAGAAGTAGCTGAGACGGGGGTAGACTTTATCTCTGTCGGCGCACTTACTCACAGCGTTGAGGCTTTCGATTTTTCACTGCGAAAGCGCTAAGACCATAAAGTTGAGGTAAAATAAATGATAAATTTAGATAAGATGAACGATCTGGAATTGATAGAATATATCCGAGAGATCAAGGCAAAATATGCGGGGAAGATAGCAATTCCGGCGCATCATTATGAAAATAGTAATTTGGTAAATTTGGCAGATGTGGTAGGAGATTCCTACAAATTGGCTGTAGATTGTGCTAAATTGGAAGCTGAGTTTGTGGTTTTCTGCGGAGTGAGATTTATGGCTGAAGGTTCGGCAGTTTTGGCGCGAGCAGGACAAAGAGTTATTCACCCGGAAAGCTCTGCCGGTTGCCCGATGGCAGATATGATCAGCGAAGATTCAGCACGGCAAGCTTACGACAAGATTAGCCAATTATCACCTCACAAAATCGCGCCCGTGGTTTATATGAACTCTTATGTGGATATGAAAGCTTTTTGCGGAGAACACGGCGGCACGGTTTGTACTAGCTCCAATGCTAAAAAAATCGTCAAACATTACCTGGATCTGGGCTATAGCGTATTTTTCTCTCCGGATCATAATTTGGGGATCAATACTGCACGTGAATTGGGAATATCCGATTCTGAAATCGTGCGGGTGAAACAAGATCTCTCTTTGCAGGGAGATCCCCAAACAGCAAAAATATTTTTGTGGGATGGTTTTTGCCATGTGCATGTGCGTTTCACTACCGACGATGTTCAGCGATTGCGACAACAATATCCCGGTATCAAAGTGATAGTGCATCCCGAGTCTACGGAAGAGGTGGTAAAAATCTCAGATATTTCCGGATCAACTCAGAAAATTTTCAATGAGGTTACAAATTCTGCTTCAGATGTCAAATGGGCGATCGGCACAGAGATAAATTTCGTAGAGCGCTTGGCAGCTGATAATCCTGAGAAAACTATCGTACCACTGAAGGTTAGCCTTTGTCATAATATGGCAAAGATCACTTTGCAAAATCTGGCAGCAGCGATGGCAAGCTTAGATCAATATTATCAAACTCAGCAGCAACCTGCCAACGAAGTGATCGTCGAGAAAAAATATAAACAAAACGCCAAAAAGGCTTTGCAGAAAATGATTGAAATCGTGGAATCCTGATAAACTTAGTAGGTAAAATGAGAAAAATTTATGATGTGATTATTGTGGGAACAGGAATTGCCGGTCTTTCGGCTGCCGCTTTTTTACAAGAGAGCGGCTTGAAAGTCTTGGTTTTGACCAAAGAAGCAGATTTGGCAGAGACCAATACCAATTATGCTCAAGGTGGAATCATCGCCTGGAAAGAAGGAGATCGCAAAGAGAAATTGAAGAAAGATATCTTTACGGCTGGCGTAAACTATAATTTTAACGACGCAGTAGAGCTTTTTGCCGAGCAAGGTCCAAAACTGGTTTTTGATTTTTTTATCAAAGAACTGGGGATAGATTTTAATCGCACGACTGAAGGCGAATTTGATTATACAGAAGAAGCTGCGCACTCTACGCGCCGCATTTTACATTATGCTGATCATACCGGAGAAAAAATTCAAAGCTCACTGATAGATTATGTACGCTCGCGAGGAATCGAAATTTTGGCGGACCACACTTGCATAGATCTGATTACCAACAGCCATCATTCCAGCAATTGCCGAGAACTTTATCTGCAGGAAGAGGTGATGGGAGTGTATGTCTTGGATAATCAGAGTGGCGAGATCAAAACTCTGCTTTCCGGCAAGGTGATCTTGGCTACCGGTGGTTTGGGCAATCTTTATCAGCACACTACCAATCCTGAAGCAGCTACCGGAGACGGAGTCAGCATGGCTTATCGGGCTGGGGCAGATATTATCAATTCCGAGTTTGTCCAATTTCATCCCACCTGTCTTTTTCACAAAGATATTGAGCGTTTTCTGATCTCGGAAGCTCTGCGTGGTGAGGGCGCCAAATTGATCGATCATGAAGGTCGGGAATTTATGCAGGATTATTCGCCTTTGAAAGAGCTGGCGCCGCGTGATGTGGTGGCAAGAGCAATTTATGAAGAGATGTCAAAATCGGGTAAGCAATATATGCTGTTGGATTTGGCCAATAATTATCAGGGCCAAGAACCGATCTCAAAACGCTTTTCCAAGATCTATCAAACATGCCTGGAGGGCGGGATCGATATCACCCAAGAGCCGATTCCCATTGTGCCGGCTGCTCACTATTTTTGCGGTGGGATCAAAGTAGATCTGGATGGAAAGAGCACTCTAAGAAATCTCTATGCGATCGGTGAAACCAGTTGCACAGGTTTGCATGGAGCCAATCGACTGGCCTCTGCTTCTTTGCTGGAAGGTTTGCTCTGGGCCAAGAGATCCACTTCAGATATCAAACAAAATTATCAGCGTATTGCTGCCGAGAGATTTGCCCAAATACCTGATTGGCAATTGCCTACTTATCGAGAAGAGTTTGATGACCTTCTGTTGCTGCAAGATTGGAAGGCTATTCAGCTAACCATGTGGAATTATGCCGGTATTATCAGAACCGGCAAAGGCTTGGCACGAGCCAAAGCAGATTTGGATTATTTTTCTCATCGCATTATGAAATTTTATAAGCAGGCCAGATTGACCAAACATATCATCGAATTACGTAACGGTATTGTCAGCGCCTCCATTATTGCCGATGCGGCTTTGCACAACAAAAAATCTTTGGGCTGCCATTTTGTGCGGTCAGAAAAGAGTAAGGTGTAATCCATGGCTTTCGTGCATCTACATAATCACACACAATATAGTATGCTAGACGGCGCTTGCCGGGTCGATAAAATGCTGGAGCTGGCCCAAAAATATGAGATGCCGGCCGTTGCTATGACAGATCATGGTAATATGTTTGGCACCATAGATTTTTATAAAAAAGCCAAAGCTCTGGGCATCAAACCTATTATTGGCATCGAGACTTATATCGTAAATAATGATCTGGATGATCCCGACTCCAAAAAAGATAAACGCCATCACTTGGTCTTATTGGCCAAAAATAGCCAAGGCTATCGCAATTTGATGAAGCTATCTTCCTTGGCTTTTACAGATGGATTTTATTATAAACCGCGCATCAGCAAAAAAATCTTGCAACAATACGCAGAAGGTCTGATCTGCTCTACTGCCTGCTTGCAAGGCGAGATTCCTCATCTGCTACTGAATAATCGCCGAGAAGAAGCTCTGCAATCTATCTCTTGGTACAAAAATTTATTCGGTGATGACTTCTTTATCGAATTGCAAGATCATGGCTTGGAAATGGAAAAAGAAGTAGCGCCTCTGCTGATAAAAATAGCTGAAGAAACAGAGACCGAAATGATCGTAACCAACGATTGTCACTATCTCAATAGCACCGACGCCGAAGCTCATGATATTTTGCTCTGCATCCAAACCGGGAAAAATTTGCACGACCAAAATCGCATGCGCTACAAGACAGATCAACTTTATTTCAAAAACGAATCCGAGATGCGCCAACTTTTTCCTCAGCAACAGCAAGCTTATGACAACACGGTAAAGATCGCTGAGAAAATAGATCTGGAACTGGAATACAACGATTTTATTTTCCCACATTTCGATATCCCCGCTCAATACAAAGATATGACTGAGTATATGCGAGCGCTCTGCTTGGAAGCGGTGGATAGTAAATATGAAAGTGGGATGACGGTTGAAATTCAGGAGCGGCTCGACTTTGAATTGAATGTGATCGATAAAATGGGCTATAATGGCTATTTTCTGATTGTAAAAGATTTTATCGATGCGGCTCGGGCGGATGGTATACCGGTGGGACCGGGGCGTGGCTCTGCCGCCGGAAGTATAGTCTCTTATCTGCTGGATATCACCAGAATGGATCCGCTAAAATATGGCTTACTTTTTGAACGATTCTTGGATGTGGAGCGGGTGGGAATGCCCGATATCGATATCGATATTTGCTCGATCAATCGGAACCGTGTTATTGATTATGTGGTGGAAAAATATGGCAGAAGCAGCGTGACTCAGATTGTTACTTTTGGCACGCTGGGTGCCAAATCTGTGATCAAAGATGTGGCGCGGGTCTTGGAAGTGTCGGCAGTGGAAGCAAATAAGATCACCAAGATGATGCCGAGTACGCCAAAAATCACTTTGCAGAAAGCGCTGGAAGAATCTCAGGAATTTCGTGATTATATCAACAGTAATGAATTGAATAAAACAATCTTGAAGCATAGCTTCGTATTGGAAGGTTTGATCCGACAAACTGGTATTCACGCTGCCGGAGTGGTGATTGGTCCGGGAGATTTGAGCGACTATGTACCTTTGGCAGTGAATAAGCAGAAAACCGGAGAATCTGCTGTAGTAGTGCAGTATGAAGGCAAGTGGTTGGATGATCTGAAAATGTTGAAGATGGATTTTCTGGGTTTAAAAACTCTTTCGATCTTGGATCGGACAGTCAAGCTGGTGCAGGAATCTCAGCAGGTTAGCATTGATATTGATAATATCCCCCTTGATGATAAACCCGCTTATCAATTGTTATCTCAAGGTAAAACCGATGGAATTTTCCAATTTGAATCGGGTGGGATGAAGAAATATCTGAGTGAGCTGAAGCCAAATGTTTTTGAAGATTTGATTGCGATGGTGGCTCTTTATCGCCCGGGGCCGATGCAGTTCATCAAGACCTTTATCAATCGTAAGCATGGGAAAGAGCCGGTAGAATATGATCATCCACTGACCGAAGAGACTCTACGAGAAACTTATGGTGTAACAGTTTATCAGGAACAGGTGATGAATATTTCCAAGCGGATGGCAGGATTTACCAGTGCTGAAGCCGGTACATTGCGCAAAGCGATCGGTAAGAAGAAAATGAAATTGATGGCGCAAATGGAGATAAAATTTATTGATGGTGCTGTGAAGAATGGAGTTTCAGAAAGAATTGCCAAGAAAATTTGGTCGGACTGGCTGGAATTTGCCAACTATGCTTTCAATAAAAGTCATGCTGCTTGTTATGCTTATATAGCTTATCAAACTGCTTATCTCAAGGCAAATTATCCGGTAGAATTTATGGCTGCTTTGCTTTCCTTGGAAGAGAATCCCAGTAAAATTCCCTATTTTATCAGCGAATGTAAAAGCATGAACATTGAAGTAATTCCTCCTCATCTGAATAATAGCGACACAGATTTCAAGGTAGAAGGCAACAAGATTTTATTTGGCTTGAAAGCTATCAAAAATGTAGGAATTGCTGCGATCAAATCGATGCTCGAAGAGCGAGATAAAAATGGGGAATTCCAAAATCTTTTTGAATTCAGTTCGCGAGTAGATTTGATGTGTGTGAATAAAACCACTTTGGAAAGCTTGATTTGCGCCGGAGCCATGGACAATTTGGAAGGAACCCGCTCCCAAAAATACGCCTCGATCGAAAATGCTTTGGAGTATGCTTCCTGTCTCCAAACAGAAAAGAAGCGGGGACAATTTACCCTATTTGACGCTTTTGAAGATGATGATGAACAGGAAAGTTATTTTCCCGAATTACCCAATATAAAAGAGTGGAGCCCTAACCTGAACTGGGAGAAAGAGAAGGAAGTCCTGGGCTTTAGCTTTTCGCCAAATCCTTTGATGCAGCACGAAAAAATGTTGAAATTGCTGACAAATACAGATACTGAAACAGCAGAGTACGAGCCCAATAAAATTCCTTCAGTCATCTATATTGCCGGCATAGTTGCCGAGGTTATCCGCAAAAAAGATAAGCGAGGTAATCCCTTTGCTATTGTAGAAATGGAAGATCTGCACGGCAGCTTTGAATTGCTGCTATTTCGGGATGATTTTGAGCAGTACATTCAGCTGATGCAAGAAGGTAAACAGCTTTATGTCCGTGGAAAAAAAGACACCTATAACAACCAGGATGGAGTTATCAGAGTGCTGCCCACTCTGATTCTAGAATTTAAGGATATGCCAAATATTCTACGGGGAGAGATTTATTTCAAATTGAATGAAAAAAAAGCTACAGGAGAATTAGCCGAGAAGTTGATAACTCTTTTCCAGCAGCATCAAGGAAAATTCGGACTGCATATTTCAGTGCAAACAGAAAAGTTTAAGCAGCTGAATTTGATTGCCAGAAATTACAAAATATTTCCCGATGCTTCTATCTTGAAATTGTTGGATGATAAAATTGATTCTCAACCCAAAGTCGTGTATGATTTTTAGTTGTAAAAAAGGAGAAAGGATGAGAAAGGTAATTGGAATAGTTATAGTGATGATGTTTTGTGTTTTGAACCTTCAGGCTTTGCAAGTAGCAGTAGATCAAAATAGATATTTGGATGATGATGGTAATACACGTCTGGAATTGATTTATCAGGTAGCTTACAACCAGCTAAACTTTCAGAAAACAGAAAGGGGGTTTGAGGCTGATCTGCAGGTGATAGTGGCTTTGGAAAGAGACGGAAAAGTAGTTTATCGCTCTCCTTTCACCAATAGCTTGCTTACAAAAGAGCTAAATAAGACCATATCCAATTATCTTTATAAAGATAAGATCGTTCTTACTTTGAGCAAATCTGGCTTCAAAACTTCACTGACCTTTATTGATCCTAGCTCCGAAGAGAGTTTTGAATGGACAAAAGATTTCGAACTTTTACCTCAAACAGCGATGATCAGCGATCTGGAATTTTGTGAGCAGGTAATAGAAGATACTACAGCTTTTAGGCAAAATCTGCATAGAAACGGCTTGCTCTTTGATGCCCGCGCCGATCATCTTTTACAACAGAATAATGAAAAATTTGTTCTCTATTATGAGCTATATAACTTGGAAGTGGATGAGGCCGGAAAGTGTGATCTGGAAGAAACGCTGACGATTTCACAGGGCGAAGAGATTGTGCATACTGCCAAGCAGGAATTATCCCACCAAGCTTCCACTCTTTTGAGACTAAAAAATGTAAAGATTTCCGATTTGGCAGAAGGCTTCTATACAATAGCTATTACTGCGAAAGATCTTTTGAACGGAAAGGTGCAGACAGTGGAAGATTTTTTCATCCTGAAAGCACCGTCATCTTATAAACAGCGAATTTTTACCGATTTGGAAGATGAGTACAGGCTGATCAGATATTTCATGTCGCGCAGCAATGATATCTGGCGAAGTTTGGATGAAAACGGTAAGAAAAATTATTTAGAAAGATTTTGGAGCTCCAATGATCCCACTCCCGGCACTGAGAGAAACGAATTTTATGATCAAGTTCAGGAGAGAGTAAAAATAGCTAATCAGCGTTACAAAGCTTTTGCAGAAGGTTGGGATACAGACAGGGGCAGGATATATATTCGGCATGGTCAACCTGATGAGATCATCCGAGAAAATACAGGTTTAGCGACAAAATATGCTGAAAAAGATTACGAGATCTGGAAATATCGGACCAACAAACAGCTGACCTATATCTTTATAGATGTGCAAAATAGTAATAATTATAAAATTATCTATAGCGACAATGACCAGTTGGAAGTCGGCATCACAAATTGGCAAGAGTATTTGGGTACAGATTTTGATGAAGGTGTTTTGCAATAATACAGTTTTTGTGTAATTGTGCAACAGTAGCTTTATTTTTTGATGTAAATTCTTAGGCCGATGTATACAGAAAGTGAGGTAATCTTGCGAGAGAAAGTCTTTCTAGCTAAGAAGTTAGAGTAATGTCTAGCTGTTTGGAGAAAATCTTTTAGTTCTGGAACATAAGTTGCAGTTATAGCTTAGATGCTGTTTTACCTTAGACTGCTGAGAAGGCGTTTACCAGATGTTCTATTTTGGGCTGATCCTGATTTTGCTGACTTAGCACAACAACGACGTCAAAGCGGGTAAACCACTCTTCATATCTGGGATGTGAAGCCAGGTAGACAGCAGCAGTCTTGTAAAGTTTGTTTTGTTTGGATTTGGAAATGCTGGTCAGAGCATTTTCCAAGGAAGAAGAGCGAGTTTTTACTTCGATAAAGACAAGCTCGTCAGAGTCAATAGCGATCAGGTCAATCTCGCCGTAGCAAGAGTGATAATTACGGGCAATAATTTGGAAATTTTGGTTTTCCAAAAATTCGGCAGCGAGGTTTTCACCTTGGTTTCCGAGTTGTTTATTTTCTTTATTATTCATAAGATAAAAAAAGTTCTTGACGAAACTTTGTCAATTGGAAAGAGATAAAAACTGAAATCGTAGTTTTGCAAAAAAAGTTGTTTATTAGTTGTAGTAGTGAGTAAATTAAAAAATAAAACAGAACCACGGGGGTCATGTTATGAAGAAAAAAATTGTAGTTAGTTGTTTGTTTTTGATGATCTTATCATCAATATTTGCCGTTCCTTATGCATCAATGGGAAATGTAAATATTCCCGATGCTTATATCTTGCCACACAAGATGATCGATTTGGGCTATACCAATTATTTCGTTAGTGATATTGGGTATGGTGCCTCCGATGTGGTAGAAGATATGGAAGGTTATGATTTCGCGGTTACATCCAGATTTGGACTGTATAATCGTGCCGAATTGGGCTTGATCTATACCAGTTATGAAAAGCTTTATGCTAATGTTAAAATTAGGCTGATCAACGAATCTGAAACAGTGCCGGCTTTATCAGTGGGTGCGGTGAATCTCTTTTCCGGAGTTAGCGAAGATGATCTGGAAGAAGGTGTGGATTTTCCTGATGGCAGAGAATTATTATCGAATTCTCCTTTTATTGCCGTCAGTAAGTCTATTGTTATTGTTACTGGCCTCAATGGAATGAACTATCTGGAGACCACTTTTCACGGTGGAATCGGTGGTAGAAAATTTCAAGGACAAGGTGATATCACAAAAAATCTTTCGGGAATGTTTTTGGGCTTTGACGTCCGACCTTCCAAATATTTTAGCTTAGATCTGGAGATGGACTCACAGAATATCAATCTGGGAATCAATGCTTATATCCAGAACTTTGTGCTCAGAGCTGGTATTTATGAGATAGAAAGTATCATGGGCGTGAATGATAGAGGAACCCGCATAGCTCTGAACTTGGGTTACACTTTCGATCAGTTTTCTGATGTGAAAGCTGCCGAGAAGAGAAAGCCGATGGATATTGCTCCTTCTGGTAGAACCTATCAGCCAGAAAGTGGTGCTCGTGAATCATATCAACAATCAGATCCGATGGAAAATCCGTTGATGAATGAACTGGAAGAGATCAGGAAACGCAGAGAGCAAGCAGAAAAAGAACTGGAAGAGATTAGAAAACTTCTAAGAGACTAAACCAAGATTAACAAGGTAAGCCTACCATGAAAAGAATACTGATATTGTTGCTCCTGTTAACTAATGGTTTAGCGCTACTAGCTCAACAGGATCAATTTATAGAAATTTTGAGGCAAGAATCTGCCGAGTTATTAAAGCTTGAGCAAGAGATTAGCTACTATAGAAATTTGGTACTGAAGAAAGCTAGCATCAAAGATCTCTATCAAGAGAATAATCTTGCACTTATCAAGCAAAATCTTGATGATGTTCTGGGCTTGTTAGAGCAGGAGATACAAAATAGGCAAATAGATTCTGCCAAATTGAAATTGGGAGAATTGGATCTTGTCTATGGAGAGATTGCTGAGCTAGCTGACCGGCTACTTTATTATCGAGCCAAGCTAGCAAACCTGCAAAATAATCCTCGGAAAGCCAGGATTCATTTGGAAAAAATCCGAGCTGATTATCCCCAATCTGAGATTATGAATCTTGTAGTAAAGATGTTGGGAGAGAACTATTTTTACTCAGGATACGATCAAAGAATTTTGGATCTCTATCAAGAGTATTCTCAATGGATAGATTTTGATGTTGCCTACAAATTAGC
>JAWOEN010000035.1:0-11018 GCA_046482725.1 Cloacimonadales bacterium (SeqCode) | reverse complement strand
ACGGTTAGAGAAAATCAACCTTTATCACATTAAAATTTAGGTTGGGGATCTGTTGAATCTCCTGTCGAACTTCAGGATTTGTCAATAAACTGGAATTTGTGATCAGGGCCAGCTTATATTGAGGATATTCGCTTTTGATAAATCTAACAATCTGCCCGATACCACTGTGCAAAAGCGGCTCACCGGCTCCGGAAAAAGTGATGTAATCCAATTCCGGCTCAGCTTGCAAATATGCTTTCAATTCGCTCATGATCTCAGCTAAAGGAATATAATCAGCCCGCTGATTGGTTAGCTTGGTAGTTTTGCCCACCTCGCAGTAGATACAATTCATGCTACAAACTTTGTGCGGCACCAGATCGACTCCCAAAGAGATGCCGAGGCGACGCGAGGGAACCGGTCCAAATAGATGTTTATATTTCATATTTCCATCCTAAAAATTTATTTTTGATACTTTTTTTTCTGGCGTTAGCAGTCAACCCAAAACTGCCAAAGAATTTAGCGAATCTGGCTTAGCGCGGAGTGATGCTGATTATACCCAAGCGTTTCAATTTGGCTAGATGCAAAACGATCAGCAAAATCACCACTGCTGCTGCCAGCGGAATCAGATAGGATATTTTCAAACTAAAATCGGCCACCAAACCCATCGAGCCGGCAATGGTTACATTGCCAATACTGGCGGCAGCGAAAACCATGCCGTTGAATAAGCCCACTTCACGTTCGGGTAATTTTTGAGCTGAATATTTTTGCATCAAAGGAAAGATCGGAGCGATGCCCAAAGCGATGAGATAGAAAAACAGCGGCTGCCCCGTCCAGAGCAATAAGCTGATACCGCTCAGCACCAACACTCCGCAAATCTTCACGCTATTGAGCTTGCCCACCCGCTTTTCCAGCAGATGAATAAAAAGCCGACCCAGCGTGAAAACTATCCAATATATACTTAGAAATATCGCTGCACTCTCGACTGGAAAACCCAAACCGTCTTGAAAAAGATTGCCGCTCCAAGTAACGATTCCTTGCTCGGAACCCGCTTGTAAGATTATCAAAATCAGTACCGGCAAGATAAATTTCTTTTTGATAATCGCAAAAGCTTCCTGCAGCTTGATGCTCTCATATTTGCGGTTTTCTAGCAGCTGGGAAAAGCTGACCATCAGCAAAACACCGAGATAACTGGCTGCTAGAAAAAGATAGATATAGCGGTAATCATAATTTTGGGCCAAGAGCCAGCTGATGATAGCGGGCGAAATGATGCCGCCAATCCCAAAAAAGGCGTGGAACAAACCGTAGTTTTGATACTGCAATTTGATATGAGCAAAAATAGTGGAGGTGGTAGTTAAGCCAAAAGCCGTGTTGATACCAATCAGCATCATGCCCAGCAGAAAGAGGTAGAGATTGCCGGTGAAAGCCAGCAGCAATGAAGCTGTTAGTCCCAAGAGCAGAAAATATTGATTCAGGCGCTTCAATCCCAAATGCGCTGAGATCTTGGCAATGATCAGATTGGTGACAAAGCCACCCAAAGTGCCGATAATTGGAATGATGGAAGATTGGGCGATCGAGAGCCCAAACACCTGCTGAAAAGTGGTGATCAAAGCCGGAATCGTCACAGCCAGCATTGAGATCAACAACATCTGCAGAAAGGCAAAGAGCCGAATTTTCTTATCTTTTAGCATAATTAACATTTCCTAAATTTTTGGGTGATTATTTTGCAACAAGATTAGGCGTCAAATAGAATCAGTAAATAGCCATTCTATGAAAAACAAATTTTATAATTGGTCAATCTTCTGCTCCTCCTATCCTGAGCTATCTCCAAAGCAAAAGCCTCCACTCGAAAGCGGAGGCTAATATCTTATCTACCTGCTTGCCAGCTTATTTCAATTTATCATCCACCACGCTATCGATCAATTGCTGAGTGGGAATAAAGGGCAGCGTAATATGATCTGTTTTACTATTGCGCTGATTGTATTCCACACAAGTTTCGATCGAGTGCTGATTTCTGGCCCAAGCCCGACGAGCTACTCCGCCCATCACATCCCAAGGCATTGCCATGCTGAGAATGGTATCTACTCGCTCTGAGCCATCCAAAACCATGCCAAAGCCGCCGTTGCGAACTTTGCCGATGCCCACGCCGCCACCGTTGTGCAGCGCTACCAAGCTCATTCCGCGCGCAGCATTACCGGCAAAAGCATGAGTTGCCATCTCTGCCATCACATTGGAGCCATCTTTGATATTGGAGGTTTCGCGGTAAGGCGAATCGGTGCCACCGGTATCGTGATGATCGCGTCCCAACATTACGGGGCCGATCTCACCTTTGCGCACCATTTCATTGAATTTGAGAGCAATCTCGGTGCGACCATAAGCATCTTGATAGAGAATGCGCGCTTGTGTGCCCACAACCAATCTATTTTTCATCGCATCACGCACCCAATTATAATTGTCTCGATCTTGATAACGCAATTGCGGACGGCAGTTTTTGATAACTTCGGCCGCGGCTGCGTCTGTTTTGACCAGATCACTTTCTTGTCCACTGAGGCAAACCCAACGGAAAGGACCGTAACCATAATCAAAAAGTTCAGGTCCCAAAATATCTTCCACATAGCTGGGATAGATAAAGCCATCGTAAGTATTTTCGCCATTTTTAGCGATTTCGGTAACCCCGGCATCAAAGACTGCTTTCAAAAAGCTGTTGCCATAATCAAAGAAATAAACGCCTTTGGCGGTCAGCTTGGTGATTACGCGATAATGCCGACGCAGAGTCTCATCTACCAATTCACAGAATTTGGCTTTATCCTCAGCCAATAATCTGGTTCTTTCGGCAAAAGTGATGCCAGCCGGACAGTAGCCACCTTCATAAACTGCGTGGCAACTGGTTTGATCGGAGAGCAGATCGATATGCAGATCATTTTCGTCAGCATATTCCAGCAGATCTACAATATTTCCCAGAAAGGCGATTGCTACACCTTTGCGCTCTGCCTGATATCTGCTAGCCAGCTCAAAAGCGGCCTTAGGAGTTTTGGCAATTTTACTGACCCAGCCTTGAGCATATCTGGTTTCCACCCGCGATTCATCAACTTCGGCAATGATGCCGACTCCCTTGGCAATTTCCACAGCTTTGCCCTGAGCGCCACTCATGCCGCCCAAGCCGGAAGTAACAAAGAGCTTGCCCGAAAGATCGCCCTCTTCCGGAATGCCTAATTTCGATCTGCCGGCGATCATGATGGTATTGAACGTACCATGCACGATACCTTGCGGCCCGATATACATCCAGCCTCCAGCAGTCATCTGTCCATAATTGGCCACACCCAAAGCGGCAGCCCGATTAAAATTCTCCAGATCGTCAAATTGACCGATCATCAAGCCATTGGTAAGAATCACGCGCGGTGCACTGGGATGAGATTTGAAAAGACCAACCGGATGACCGGAATGCAAAACCAAAGTTTGATCTTGAGTCAAGATCTCCAAATATTTTTTGATTAGGCGATATTGCATCCAATTTTGGCAAACTGCTCCGGTTTCGCCGTAAGTAACCAGTTCATACGGATAGAGTGCGATCTCAAAATCCAGATTGTTGTCGATCATCACCTGAAAGGCTTTACCTTCGGTACAATTTCCCTGATACTCTGTGATCGACTTGCCATAGATGCGGCCGACAGGACGAAAACGGTAACCATAAATCCGCCCGTGGGTGAGTAATTCATCCAAAAATTCCGGGGCTAAAGTTTCATGTAATTCTGCGGGAATATAACGCAGCGCATTTTGCAAAGCGAGTTTTATCTCATTTTTATTGAGGGTAAGCTCGCGTTTAGGTGCGCGGCGAATTCCGGGTTCAAATTCGGGATAAGCGGGTAAGACAGCCTCCAATTTCACTGTCATTGCTTCAGATACATCAAAATTGTTCATCATCTCTCCATTTGTTTGAATGTTATGAAAAGAAATTCCCACCTACTTCCGCAAAGAAAATTGATGAGAATTTCTACTAGATTGTTGCTTGATTCAGGCTAACTTCGCCCAAAATTATTTACTTCTCCAGCATACCTCTGGATCTGAAAATATCTTCGCGGGGAACTTCATTGAAGTTGAGATAATCTACGATCTTCTTTTCCAAAACGTTCATCACATCAAGGGCGATCTTTCTGGTTTTCTTGCGCTTGTTGAAAAACTGTTTTCTGAGAACGAAGAGAATATCGATATCAGATTTATCGATTTCCGGCACAAAATTTTCACGCAGAGTTTCGGAGATCACGATAAATTTGCACTGAGGAAAAGCTTCTTTGGCCAATCTGGCTTGAGCTTCGCATTGCGTCATATCGATGGGATCGAAGCGACTGAAAAGGCCAAATACCAACAGTGGGAAAACTTGCTCGGATCTTTCAAAATTGCGACGACCTTCGATGCGATACTGAAATTCCATGGTTCTGGTCAGCATGGGATAGCGATTGGAATCGTAGCGGGTGAAATGTGGTTTTTTCTCATTATCCAAAAGGCTGCGAGGTGAATATTTCGGGCCTTGATCAAAACGTTGAAAGCCCCATTTGATCCCGTAATGATCCAAGACGCCGGTTCTTTCGAAAAAGATGGTCAGCAGGTCGGCAATATATTGAGGTTGGAAAAGCTGAGATTCGTAGTGAAAACCTTTTTTCTTAAATTTATCGTAACGATATTTGGGATTGGCAATGATCTCGGTGAATTTGTTGATGGCGATAACCATATCATCGTTTGTACCGTGGTGCAGGCTCAAGGCGATAGCTTTCTGAACTTCTTTCCACATCAATTCTATTTCGTGTAAATACATCTGATTGACGGGGTTCTTCTTATCTCTCATTAAATGATCTAAAACGTCACTATAAAACATAAAATCTCCTATTTTGTTTTAGGATGGTAAAATCCTGTTTAGCATTTATCATTTTTTTTTATTGGGGAATCTTGCCCGATATATTTTTTTTGCTTTTTTCAAAACCTAGAGAGTAGACAACTCTCTCGCTAGATCTTATCACTTTCTTTTTATCTCAATGCTAAGGTATGATGTTGCTAAGATTTACTTTACCAAAAATTTGTCAAATTTTTATTCTTATTTTTGTAAATAAGCCTTGAGAAAGTATTTGAGATAAACAGCTTCCCAACTGAGATCCAACAAAATATTTGACGCAAATTACCAAGATCTCTTTTTCTTGTTGCTGAGGTGTAATATGAAATTAATCAAAAATGTTTTGCTGTTTGACGGCAAAGAAAGTGTTATTCGCGATCTTTTATTTGATAATAAGATCAGAAAAATCGCGCCTGAGATCAAGTCTGAAAGCGCTGAAATCATTGATCTCAAAGGTAAAATCCTTATCCCCGGCGGCATCGATCCGCACGTGCATTTCAATCAACCCGGCTTCGAACATCATGAAGATTTTCTTAGTGGAACTTCCGCGGCTGCCGCCGGCGGCATCACCACCATCATCGATATGCCCTGCACCAGCCTGCCACCTGTTACCAATCTACAAAATCTGCAAAACAAATTGCAGATCGTGCAACCCAATGCTCTGATCGACTTTGCTTTTTGGGGCGGCATCCGCTCCAATGATCTTGCCACCATAAATCAACAAATCGCAGAATTATGGAAAGCTGGAGTGGTGGGATTCAAAATCTACGTCACTTCCGGAATGGCTAGTTTTGGGCAGTTATCATATGCTCAGATTTCGGAAGTTCTGTCCCAAAATCCCAGCCCGCTTTTTGCCTTCCACGCCGAAGATCCGGCGATAATCGCCCAAAATGAGCAGCAGCTGAATTGCTCTGCTCATCCTGAAATCTTTAGCCAGATTCGTTCGATCGAAGCAGAATTTCAGGCAGTGCAAAATGTTCTAAAAAACAGCAATAATCATCTGCATTTTGTGCATATCAGCAGCGCTTTAGCTGCCGCATCTATCTCCCAGAAAAAAAACGAAATAGACGTCAGCTTCGAAACTTGTCCGCACTATCTACAGTTTACCGCTGCTGATTTTCCCAAACTATTGGGTAGATTGAAAACTGCCCCACCTGTGAAATATGAGGCAGATCGCCAATATCTGCGTCAAAGCCTCATCAGCGGTCAGCTCGATTTTGTGGCAACCGACCACGCTGGTAGCGACTGGGAAACTGAAAAAAATCTAGCTGATTTTGCCGCAGCTTACAATGGCATTCCCGGCACCCAATTGCTGCTGCCCTATCTGCTGGATGAATTTTATC
Source organism: Cloacimonadales bacterium (SeqCode) (assembly GCA_046482725.1). Classification (GTDB taxonomy): domain Bacteria; phylum Cloacimonadota; class Cloacimonadia; order Cloacimonadales; family TCS61; genus DAOWES01. The sequence continues at coordinate 4,817 of JAWOEN010000035.1, read as the reverse complement.
TCAGCGGAAAAATTGATCTGCCCAGATTGATCGAAATTAGCAGCGAAAATGCTGCCAAACGTTATGGATTGTATCCCAATAAAGGTAGTCTGCAAATCGGAACTGATGCCGACTTCACAATTATCGATCCCCAGAAACCAATGCTTGTGGATGAAAAAGCGCTACTGAGCAAAGGCAAATATTCGCCCTTGGTTGGCAAAAAATTTGGCGCTTCTATCGCCAGGACAATTGTGCGGGGAGAAACCATTTATACCGATTCTGAAGGGATTGTCGGCGCAGCTGGCTATGGTGAATTTCTGCCAAGAAATTGAGTTAAGGATAAGGCAGAGGATAAGGATAAGGCAGAGGATAAGGATAAGGTAAAGGTTGAGGATAAGGTAAAGGTTGAGGATTATGCGCCCACTGGCGCATTGAGGTTGAGGTTTACCAGCCTGTGCCTGGTTTATGCGTAGAAGGCGAGAATGCGCATTTTCGCCTTCTCTGAAGTAGCGAGCCCTTAAACTGTTGTAAATGGAAATTAAAATTGGTAGAGCTATCAGCTCAATGCGCCAGTGGGCGCACAAGCCTCACTTCTCAGCTCAAGGTTACTGTCATCCCTTCTCACATCTCCCTTTCTTGACCCGTGAAATTCCGAAGGACTATTTCACTGGGTTCCCTTTTCACTCTTTTGGGTTCGTTGAAAATTCTTCTCTTTTCCACTATTCAGCATCCAGCTCAAAACCACACTCCCCAGCTCAAGATCCCATTTCCCATTTCACTTTTCTCTTCTCACTTTTCTCTTTTCCCTTCACCCTTCCCTACCTCACCTCCACCAACTCGATCTCACTTTGCATTGTCTGAATTATATCTTTGAAAGTGGCATCGGACAAAGTTGTTTCGCTCAGATAGCTAGCATCCAAAGTTTTGGATGGCACAAATTTTTGTAGGAAATATTTTTGGGCTTTGCCCAGAGATTTTGCCATTTTTTTCACATCTTGCGCAGTATGTAGAGTAGAAACCAATGTGCTGCGAAATTCATATTCTGCTGCACCATGCTCGATCAAATTGATGCTGCGCCGCAAAGTATTGGCCTCAACTTCTGTTTTGGTTACTCGGCGATACTCTTCTAGCGGCGCCTTGATATCCATCGCAATATAATCCAACAAGTTTTCTTTGAGTAGCAGTTCTAGCATAGCGGGATTAGTGCCATTAGTATCCAATTTCACCAAAAAGCCCAAAGCTTTGATCTCGGCAATAAAACGTGGCAGATCGGGATGCAAGGTGGGTTCACCCCCGGTAATGCAAACCGCATCCAATTTATTGAGACGAGTTTTCAAAAAATCAAAGATCTGCTTTTCCTCCAGAGATTTCACAAAGAGATTCGGCTGCACCAATTCCGGATTGTGGCAATAGGGACAACGAAAATTGCAGCCCTGAGTAAAAATAATTGCACTCAATTTACCCGGATAATCTATCATAGAAAATTTTTGAATTGCGCCGATTTTCATGCTTGCATCCCCAAATTTTTCTTATTTAGCTTTCAAGATAAAATTCTTACGAAGGTCATACTCAGCTTTTTTGCCATCATTCCACTGCTGCACCGGACGCAGATAGCCCACAATGCGCGAGTAAATTTCACAATCAGAATCACAGATGGGGCAAACAGATTTTTCCCCATCGATATAGCCGTGAGTGGGACAAATGCTAAAGGTTGGCGAAAAGGTGAAATAGGGCAATTTGTAATTGTGGCAGATTTTTCTCACCAGATTTTTGATGCTTTCGTTATCGTGCACGCGTTCCCCGGCAAAAAGATGTAACACCGTACCGCCAGTATATTTTGTTTGCAGCGGATCTTGCAGATCCAAGGCTTCAAAGATATCATCAGAATAGTTGACCGGCAGTTGGGTAGAATTTGTATAAAATGGTTCAGCGCCAGCTTCATATTCAGCCTGATTTCCCACGATAATCTTGGGATATTTGGCTTTATCCAAGCGAGCTAGCCGGTAGGTAGTACCTTCAGCGGGAGTTGCTTCCAAATTATAATTATTGCCGGTTTCCTCTTGGAAAGCGATAAGTTTTTGGCGCATGAAATCCATGATGCGCACGGCAAAATTACGACCAGAGTCTTCTCCGATATTTTCCAAACCCAGATTGAGACAAGCTTCGTTTACTCCGATCAAGCCGATGGTGGAAAAGTGGTTTTTCCAATATTGATCAAAACGTTCTTTGATATCACGCAGATAGAAGCGGGTATAAGGATATAAATTGCTGTAGGTGAGTTTTTCCAGAACTTTACGTTTGATTTCCAAGCTATTTTTGGCAGTCTCCATCAAGCTTTCCAATTCGCTAAAAAATTCTGTTTCATCACTGCAACGATACGCCAAACGTGGCATATTGATCGTTACCACTCCGATCGAGCCAGTGAGGGGATTGGCGCCGAAGAGACCGCCGCCCCGCGCTTCCAATTGCGTAGTATCCAGGCGCAAACGGCAACACATCGAGCGCGCATCATCCGGGCTCATATCAGAATTGACAAAATTGGAAAAATAGGGAATGCCATATTTGGCTGTAGCTTCCCAGAGAAAATCTAGATCTTGATTATCCCAATCAAAATCTTCGGTCACATTATAGGTAGGAATGGGGAAAGTGAAAACTCTGCCTTTGGCATCTCCTGCACTCATCACTTCCAAAAATGCTTTGTTGAGAATTCCCATTTCATAGGTAAAATCGCTGTAAGTTTCTTGCTGCATTTTGCCACCAATTATCACCGGATGATCTTTGTAAGCCGAGGGCACGACCAGATCCATCGTTATGTTGGTAAAAGGAGTTTGGAAACCAACCCGGGTAGGAACATTTACATTAAAGATAAATTCTTGAATAGCCTGTTTCACCTCTTGATAAGAGAGATTATCGTAGCGGATGAAGGGAGCTAAAAGCGTATCAAAATTGGAAAAAGCCTGAGCGCCGGCAGCTTCACCCTGCAGAGTGTAGAAGAAATTCACGATCTGTCCCAAAGCGGCACGAAAATGTTTGGCCGGAGAGCTTTCTATTTTGCCGGCTGCACCCTTGAAACCGATCAGCAGCAGATCTTTGAGATCCCAGCCGACACAGTAAACCGAGATCAAGCCCAGATCGTGCACGTGCATGTCGCCACTAACGTGATGCTCTTTGATCTCGGGCGGATAGATCTTGTTGAGCCAATATATTTTGCTAACTTCCGAAGCGATATAATTATTTAGTCCCTGCAAAGAGTAGGACATATTGCTATTTTCTTTCACTTGCCAATCAAGTTTTTCCAGATATTTATCGATCAGGTCTATCTCAGCGTTGGAAACAATCTCGCGGATTTTGGCGTGTTGATCGCGATATAAAATAAATGATTTTGCTGTTTTTTTGTAAGGCGAATTTATCAAAACCTCTTCCACAATATCCTGAATTTTCTCCACACTCGGCACTTCCGATTTGATGGTGAGCTGAGCCACATCCAAAACTCTCACTGTTAATTTTTCGGCGATTTCGCGCCCAAATTCTCCACTTGCTTTACCCGCTTTCAATATGGCATTGGTAATTTTATCCGATTCAAATTTCAGAACCTGATTATCACGCTTCTTGATAAATCTAAACATCTTAGATCACTCCTTTGTAAAAAATGCAGCAAAACGCTATCTTTATATAATATAATAACTTATCTATTTTTTGACAATTTTTTGTCTTTTACTATTTTTTTTTGTTAACCTCGAAATTTTATCAAGTTAGCTCCCCCGTCAATCTAATTTTTTTGGCATTTTTTCCCTAAATCTGCTTAATGCTTTGGTGGAGTTGATTTAGTAGGGAAATGAGAAAAATACTTTTTTTTGGTGGTAAATCGAGATTATTTTATTGACTTTTTATTAACTAGTTTAGCTGCAATTTCTTAGGAGAAATTATGGGTTCTTTCTACTTTTTCTACTCACTTTTTCTTCTCTGCTGATGAGCTAAAGCTAAAATAAAAAAAAGCAAAAAAGGTAATATCAATTCGACATTACCTTTTGCAGCTCATCAAATTTTTCTACTGCTTATTCTCGGCGATCTCATCCATTTTTTGCAACATCACTCGGAAATAATCTCCCACCCATTGCGGTGGGTTTTTTACTTCTGCAGTTCCCAAAAAACTGGCTATCGAATCTTTATCCTCGGGATGATAGCCATGCATTCCCGGTAAGGCATTGATACCCATATCACTCGGAGCAATCTGATATCCCGGGTCCAACAAAAATATCAGTTCTCCATACATAGCGTCTTCAAAATAGACTCCATGCTCTTTCAGCTCTGCCTCAGATAAAATTTTACCATGTGCTTGCTGCTGCAAGATTTTGCTGATATCCGCTTTAGCCTGCGCTTGCTGAAACCAAAATCTAGCCATGGTCGAATCATAAACCCAGCCGTTTTATATTCCTTATACCCCTCTTCCGGTTCTTCCCATATAGAGGCGGCGAGATCGAATATTTCCTGCCTGCGCGAAGCGATTTCCTGAAAAGCCCGTTGCTTTAGATCTTCTCTATTGCTCATGCCTTAGTATACAGTACTATTCTGGTGATGTAAAATGATTTATGTTGAAATAATTTGTAAATATGTGGTATAATTTGAAAAATACTGGGAAGAAGGAGTTGCCAATGAACGTGCGGGAACATATGCTCTCGAAAATACGGGGAGAAAGCGACGGATCGGTCCTTTTTGTTCCCCGTCTCGATCTCTGGTACAATGCAAACAAAGCGAAGGGCACGCTGCCCGGGGATGTGCGGGACCTGGACCTGTTCGCGCTTACCGAAAAGCTTGGTCTTGGATACCACGCTTTTTTG
>JAWOEN010000195.1:0-3571 GCA_046482725.1 Cloacimonadales bacterium (SeqCode) | reverse complement strand
CGGCTATGAACTTTATGTACATATCGCCGATGTAGCGCATTATGTAAAGCCGGGATCCGAAATTTTCGCTGAAGCCTTTACGCGGGGCAATAGCTACTATTTCCCCAAATTAGTAATTCCCATGCTGCCGACGCGCCTTTCCAATAATATCTGCAGTTTGCGCCCGGATGAAGATAAATTTGTGATGACTGTCCGCACCAAATTCGACCGTGATTATAAAATTGTCTCGCAAGATGTCTACAATGCTGTCATCTGCTCCGATCGCCGCTTTTCTTATGAAGAGATAGATCAGTTTTTTGACGGCGCTAACAGCTCGGTCGAGCCAGATATTGCCAGCAGATTGCAGCAGCTATTGCAGCTTTCTCAGCAGCTCTCGGCAAAGCGTTACGCTCAAGGCTATCTGCATTTTGATCTGCCCGAAACAGAATATATCTTTGATGAGGATGGACATGTGGTCGATCTGCAGCGCAGCCGAGAAACAGCTTCGCATAAAATGGTGGAAAATTGCATGTTGGTAGCCAATGAGTACACTGCCAAATTACTCTCTTCTCATCCCACCATCTATCGCGTCCACGAATCGCCCACCGAAGAAAAAATCAGTAATCTGGCCGATACCCTAGCGCGCAGTAATATCAAATTTAAGCTCAACCAAAATCTTAGCAAATCGCTGCAACAACTGTTGGAATCATTACCTTCCAAAGATTATCATCGGGTCTTTGATAAGATGATTTTGCGCAGCATGCAAAAAGCTATCTACTCAACCCAAAACAAAGGTCATTTTGGTCTGGCTATGACCAATTATACACATTTCACTTCGCCTATTCGCCGTCTCTGCGATCTTATCATTCATCATCAATTGAAAGATCATCTGCAGATGCGCCAAAATAGCTTTGATAAAAAAGAGCTCTGGAAAATAGCTGAGCAGGCCAGTGAAAAAGAAGTGATCGCCGATGATTCCGAACGTGAAGTAGATCAGAAAAATAAGCTGCTCTTCATGAAAAAACATCTGGGCGAAGAATTTACCGCGATCGTAATCGGGCTCAAGCAAAATGCTCTGATCGTGGAATTAGATCGCTATCCGGTCACAGGATTGGTGGAATTTTCCACTGTCAGTGATGATTATCTCTCTTTCAAACAAGAGCAGATGGTGGTGATAGCCCAAACCAGTGGCAAAAAATATCGCTTAACCGATAAGATTAAGGTCTTTGTTAATAAAGTTGATGACGATATATATTTTGGATTTGCCCAAAAAAAATAGAGTATGTGGTTCTATAATTTTTTTCTGACGATTTTGGCCTGGCTGGCTTTGCCGCTGAGCAATATCTGGGTACCGCCGCAGCAACGTGCCAATCGCCGCGGAGACGATCTGCCTGCGCAGAAAGATGTCATCTGGATTCACGCGGCTTCTGTGGGAGAGATCAATGCGATCAAACCTTTCATCGGGCAGCTGCAAAAGAGATTTCCCCAGCAAAAGATTGTGCTCAGCACGATGACTGCAAGCGGACAAGCTGCTGCCCAAACTGTATCAGAAGCTATCTCCAGCTTCTATTTTCCTTTCGATACCTACCTGATAATGCGGCGAACTTTGCGGCAGCTGCAGCCCAAAATGATTATTATTGCCGAAACAGAGCTCTGGCCCAATCTTTTCTATTTGGCGCAGAAACAGAATATCCCGCTGGAAATCGTCAATGCTCGACTCTCTGATAAAAATTTCAAGCTCTACCGCATAACCAGCTTCTTGTGGAAAAAGATTGGAGCTTCCGTTCAGGTAAACGCCAAAGCAGCTGCTGATGCCCAGCGTTTTCGGCAATTGGGTTTTCAGTCGGTAATTAATGCTCATAATTTGAAATTTTGTTTGCAATTGCCAGAATATTCTAAACTGGAATTACGCCAACATTATGGCTTTTCAGCAGCTGATAAAATTTTGGTTTGGGGCTCCAGCCGACCGGGAGAAGAGCAACTGCTAAAAAATATTCTAGGGCAACTGCAAACGGAGATTCCCCAATTGAAAGTCATCATCGTGCCGCGTCATCTCAATCGAATTTCTGAAGTTATGCAGCTCTTCCCCACTGCCAGCCTCAGCTCGGAAGTGCCAAAATTGGACCAAATAAATATTATCGATCAGATGGGGTTATTGGTAAAAATGTATGCCTTGGCTGATCTGGCAATTATTGGTGGCAGTTTTTTTGATTTCGGCGGTCACAATCCTCTGGAAGCAGTCTATTATGGAGTTCCCACCATTATTGGCAATTATCATCATGCTTGCCAAGACAGTGTGGAAATTTTGCAAGCTGCCGAAGGAATTGTAGTCTCAGACCAAGAGCAGCTAGCGACAGATATCCTGAAATTGTTGCGAGAAGATCGAGGCCATCAGGTTGGAGCAAGAGGCAAAGCCGCCCTCCAATCCAACCAAGCCAGTCTGGAGATAAATTTGCAGAAAACAGCAGAATTATTGGGGAGCGAGCAATAATGCGCGAAGCAGAATTTTACCAAGCTTTGCCAAACGGAGATCTACAATGTCAGCTATGTCCTCATTTTTGTTTGATCTCACCGGGCGAGTTAGGCAGATGTCGTTCCAGAAAAAATCAGGCAGGAAAGCTGCTAGCGATAAATTATGGCGAAACTGTTAGTCTCAGCTTGGATCCGATCGAAAAAAAGCCACTCTATCATTTTTATCCCGGCAGCCAGATCTTATCTCTGGGAGCCAATGGCTGCAATTTTGCCTGCTCATTTTGCCAAAACTATCAGATCAGCCAATCCCAAGTTCCCACCCGCAAAATTACGCCTAATGAAATTGTGCAACTTTGCAGCAAATATCAGGTCAATTCTGTGGCTTTCACCTATACCGAGCCTTTTATCTGGTACGAATTCGTCTTGGACAGTGCCAAAATTCTGCGGGCTGCCGAGATCGAGGTGGTGCTGGTTTCCAACGGTTTTATCAATCCGGCTCCCCTCAAAAAGATCTTACCTTTTATCTCGGCAATGAATATCGATCTGAAAGCGTATGATGATGATTTTTATCAGAAATATTGTGCTGGAAAATTGGCTCCGGTTTTGCAAACCATCCAGATTGCGGCGCCAGTTTGTCATCTGGAGATTACCAATTTATTGATCTCGGGACTGAATGATTCACAACAACAGATCGAATCTTTGGTCGATTTCATCTATCAGATCGATCCCCAGATTCCACTCCATTTTTCCCGCTATTATCCTTGCTACAAAATGGATCTCCCCGCAACCAAATTCTCCGTCTTGCAGCAAGCAGCGCGTTGGGCAGAAAAGTTAGCACACGTCTATCTGGGCAATGTCGCAGCTGATGATTCGATCTATTGTGCCAATTGTGGAAAATTACTGATCGAGCGCCAGAGTGCAACAAACAATCTAGCAAATGGCAAGTGCAAATTCTGCGGACAAAAGCTCTACGGAAAATATATCCCACAGACGGCGATGGTTGAGACTGCGAAGCTTGATAAAACTGGTCTGCAAAGCGATCAGCAGCCTACAAAGATATGTTAAGATTAGGAGCTAAAATGAATGAATATAATATTGAGGTAGAATAAAAATGGCAGAA
>JAWOEN010000171.1:0-7430 GCA_046482725.1 Cloacimonadales bacterium (SeqCode) | reverse complement strand
AACAGCCCTAAAGGCGTGGGGCGACATGCAGGAACGGCAGAGGGAAGCAGAACTTCTTTCACAGCAGATAACCTCGGCATATCTTTCAGCCATTACTGCTCTCGAAAACGATGATTTTAAGTCCGCTCGGCAATCCCTGGAGGTGGTTGAGTGAAAAATTATCCCAACCCTTTCTATCCGCATTCCAACTCACGTCAAAATCAGACAATTATCAGCTGGTCAGCCCCGGATAATTTGCAAGATCTGAAGCTGGATATTTATAATATCAAGGGTCAAAAGGTAAAATCTTTCGCTTGCCAGCGCCGAGACGGTGAATGGCAAGATCTGATTTGGGATGGTACAGACAAAAATCAGCGTCCGGTAGCTTCGGGAGTATATTTGTATCAGCTCAATGCTAAACAATTGCAAAGCAAGCCGGCCAAGATGTTATTGCTGAAGTAACCCCATAGAAGCTGCGATATCACGCTTGACATGCAAACATTGCTGCCAGTAATTTACCTGAAAATAATAAGGAAGGTGAAAATGAAATCCAAAATATTGATTATTCTTAGCATTATACTGCTGGTAACAACGATTTACGCTGCAGATGAAGGAGACGAGATGAAATACCAAACTACCGCTTCAGGTTTAAAATATCAGATTACCAGATCCGGAGATGGCGAACCAGCCCAAGCCGGTGATACTGTGGTAATGCATTATCGTGGCCTGCTAGAAGATGGTAGCCAATTTGACAGCTCATACGACCGCAATACTCCATTTCGGTTTGAACTGGGCGCCGGCCGCGTGATCAAGGGTTGGGAGGAAGGTGTAGCCCTCTTGCGAGAAGGTGATAGCGCTACTTTTATTATCCCACCCGAATTGGGTTATGGCGCTAGAAGTGTGGGTCCTATCCCGGCCAATTCCACTTTGATCTTTGAAGTAGAACTCTTGGAGATTGTCAAACCCAAAACCATCGAACCTTTTGAAACAGAAAACAAAGTAAAAACCACTACCGAAAGCGGATTACAATTTATCTTGGTGGAAAAGGGTAATGGTAAAAAAGCAGCCGAAGGCTATACTGTAAACGTGCACTACACCGGTTATCTGGAAGATGGCACGATTTTTGATTCCTCGCACAAGCGAGCTCAGCCTTTTGAATTCACCATCGGCTTGGCTCAGGTAATAGCCGGTTGGGAAGAAGGAGTCGCTCTGATGCGTGAAGGCGATAAAGCCCGCCTGATAATTCCTTATGATTTGGCTTACGGCGAAAAAGGCTATCCCGGCGTCATCCCGCCCAAAGCTACTTTGATTTTTGATATCGAACTGCTAGAAGTAAAATAATCTATGCCGCTCAGGGTAGGCTGACCTGCCCTGAGTTTTTCTTGACTATTAATTGCTTGTTTTATAAAACTCATATCAATCAAATCCTAGCGGAGGGCAAAATGGATGAGCAAAAAAATGATAATAGTCTGATTTTGGAAAAAAAAGTCTCACGATTGGAAAACGAGATAGACGATCTGAAGAACCAGATAAAGCGACTAAAGCCGGCAGATGAACGTCTAAGGTCGGTGATCTCTGCCAGTGAACTAGCCGTGATAGATTACCTCTTCCCCATCTCATATCACCTCTACCACTGTCCCGAATTTGCCAAAATCCTGGGTTATCAGGATGATGAAAACTTTATCTTTGCGCAAGAGTTGCCCTGGTTTTTGGAGCAAATAGAACCTGAGGATCTAGCTCGGATCCGACCCAAAATAGCGAGCATAGAAAATGGGAAATTAGAGCGGGCCAGTTTTCATTTTCGCTTTCGGCATCAAACAGGTAAGTGGATTTATCTAAAATTTTATTGCAGCGTCAAAGAGCGTGATCAGGCCCAAAAGATCAGCCGCATAGTAGGCGTCTTGCAAGATATCACATCGCAGCAAGAGATCGATAATGCTCTGATCGCCAGTGAAAGCCGCTATCATGGAATTTTCGAAAACTCACCACTCTCGCTTTGGGAAGAAGATTGGTCGGAAGTGCAAGCCTATTTCGACCGCCTCAGAAAACGTGGTGTAAGTGATTTCAAAGAGTATTTTTCCCAGCATCAGCAAGCTGTCTCCAAATGTGTATCCCTGGTAAAAATCTTGGATGTAAACAAGCAAACTCTCAAAATCCATGCAGCTCATAACAAAAAAGAGTTATTGGAAAATTTGAGCACAGTTTTTACCGAGTATACTGAAAATGTTTTTATAGACGAATTGGTCTCTTTTGCTGAGGGAAATCTCACCTATGAATCGGAGAATATACATCGGACCTTGGATGGCAAGCAGCTGCATATCGTGCTGAAGATGAGCGTGGTGCCCGGCTATGAAAAAGATCTAAGTAAAGTGATCGTCTCGATGATGGATATCACGGATAAGAAGAAAATTGAAGCAGAGAAAGAGCAAGCTCAACAGGATCTCATAAAAATATCTGATTCACATCGCGAATTGGAAAATATCATCTCGATCTGTCTCTCTTGTGACAAAGTTCGGCGTGATGACGACTTCGATAAGAAAATATTCGCTTACCGCAAAAAGCATCCGGAAGCAGAATTTATGCACTATGTTTGCCCTGAATGCAAAGAAAAAATGGTAAATCGTACAAAAAAATAGTAGGAGTAATTATGAACCAAAAGATGGTAATCAAAGCAAAAGTTTTATTCGATGGAAAAGAAAAATTGGAAAATCGTTATCTGCTTTTAGAATCAGATAAAATCGTAGAAGTATCAGACCGGGAGCAGCCTTATGATTTCTGTGGATATGTAACTCCCGCCTTTATTGATGCACATTCTCATATCGGAATGTTTCGTGATGGTGAGCCGGGCGGACAGCAGGAAGGCAATGATTATATCGGGCAGATCTTGCCAACATTCGATCCTCTCAATAGTATCTACTTTGATGATCGGGCTTTTTCTGATGCTGTGGATTTTGGTTGTCTTTATAGCTGCATCGTACCCGGTAGCGGCAATCTGATGGGCGGAAGAGCCATGATTATCAGAAATTTTGCTGCCAACCGGAAAACTGCCTTGATCAAAGATTATGGCTATAAAATGGCTTTGGGTTTCAATCCCCGCGGCACCACCGAGTGGAAAGGACACCGCCCCAATACCAGAATGGGTATCTATGACTATTTGGAAAAAACTTTTGATGAAGTGATAAATGCTAAAGCCAAAGCAGAACTGAAAAGAGAAAAAGCGCTGCATGATCTCAACGAGAAATTCGCTGAGAAAAAAATTCATCAGACCGATTATAAGATGCAAAAAGAATTTATTCAGCGCGAGTATGAGCTAAGCTTTGATGAAAAGCAGAAGGCAATAATCGAAATTTTAGAAAGAAAAAAAACTGCTAAAATTCATGTTCACAAAGAGGACGATGTACTCTATCTGATAAAATTTGTGCAGAAATATGGTATCAAATGTACAGCAGATCATACCGGTGACGTGCATCATCAGGAGATTTTTGATGAATTGGCCAAATATGATATCCCTGTGATTTATGGTCCCATCGGTGGCATCGCCGGCAAAACAGAATTGGCGCATGCCTATTATCAAAATGCCGGTTTGCTCTACAAATCTAAAGCTAATTTTGGTTTGATGACAGATCATCCGGTAGTTTGGGCTCCACATCTGCGCGAAAGTCTGAAATATTTCCTGATCCACGGTATGAGTGAAACAGCTGCCATCAATCTGATTACCAGCACAAATGCTGAGATCTTGGGAATTGCTGATATTCTGGGAACTCTAAAGCCGGGTAAAATCGCCAGCTTAACTATTTGGGATAAGAGCCCCTTCGATCTGGCTGCGCAACCCCTAGTAGTAATTGCTGAAGGAAAAATGATCAGAAAGAAATAGGATTTTAAAAAAAAACAGTATAACGCTTGTTATCTTAGTTGCAGTGATCCAACTAGAAAAACTAGTTGTATCACTTTTTTTATTCCACAACCTCGTCCCAGGAAATATTGGCTGCAAATCCTCTCCATAAAAAGAACAAGGCGATTGCTTGCAAGAGCAGAAGTAGATAACTTCCCAAAGTAATAAATGAAAAAATATAATGGATGCCACCTAAAACGGGAAAGAAAACCATTGAGACAAGTAAATAGGCAGTTCCGTTGTAAGAGATCGATTTATTATTTACAAATTGGCGCGAGAAGGGAAGAATATTAGCACTCATCACTTTAAAGAGGAGGATACTAATAAATAGATTTAACAGCATATTTATCACTTCCGGCAAGATTGCTACACCCCACACCGCCAGCATAGCTATATAGGCGAGAGCCAGCAGCAAAGCCTGATATTTCATAAAGGTTCCGATAAAAGCTCCCTTGTAAATTATTCCTGGCGACCTGAGCGGCAGATATCGAAATATCCAACTTGCTTTGTGATATGAACTATGGTAGATTACGATAAATTGCTGGATTGTTAACAGCATAAATACATATCCCATAAAATAATACTTTGTCTCACTGAGATTGCCTTGCATCTCTTTAGCTTCGCTATAGATTAGCAGTAGCGGAAGAAAAAGTGATAGAATGAGCGGAGGATAAACAAATGTTTTGATCTTACGATCTGTACTTAACAATTTATGAGTTAGTTCATAAAAAATTCCAAAATCAAATTTCTGGAAAAACTTTAAAAATATTATCTTCTTTTTTTTAGGTTCTTTGCTCTTCACATTTATCTCTAATTTATGAAGGTTTTTCTCGAAATATGGGCCTACGTATTTCGCAAAGAGCAGGTAAAAAAGTGATGAAAAACTCAGAGCGGCAATTGTCAGGTAGAGCATTCTTGCTTTATGATAGCCCTCTAAAAATAAGCAGGGCAAGCCAGCAAACCAGCTGATCGGATAGTAGGGCGAAACAGTAGCCTTGGATAACTCAATGGAAGCGAGGGACTGATCGAAGTGGATAAGACTCATTTGATAGATGATGAAAAATAGCAAGGTAATGCCTACTTGCAATACTGTTGAGATATCTTTCAATTTCTCTCCACTAAAAAACTTCAAAAGCAAAGCATAAAGCATTGAAACAAGAGACATTAGCAGCATTATCTCAAGCATTATCATTAGCAAAATCGGTAAAAAAATCAGTGGATTAAAATATATGCTATAAAAGATGAGAGAAGGAGCTGAAATAACGATAGAATATTTGAGAAATGTGATAAACAGATAGAGATTTTTTGCTATGGCCAAAGATTGGGGGCGTAAGGTTGTAGCAAGCAGAAGTTCAGAATCTTTCAAATCGAAAAAGATAATGTAGAATTCATTGAATAAAATTAACAAAATAAAAATTCCATTGATAGTAAACAGTGTGGTAAAGCTGATAAAAGGATTCACAGTTGCGATGGAAGCTATGAAAACGGCAAAAAGCAAACCCAAAAAAGCAAGCATAATATATTCTATACCAAATCTATTTGCTTTGCTAATTTTCTTGATTCTAGCTTGCGAGAAATTGAGCCGACTACGTCGAGAGCCTTCGAGCAATTTTAGCTGTAAAACCGAACGTATCTGGACATAATCCAATCCAGCCCCAACAAATAAAGCTTGGAATAAATCTAATATTCTCAGTAAAAGTAAATTTTTCATGATTAGCTTTCGATGATTGAGATAAAGTCATTGGCCACAGTTTCCGATTTGGTGAATCCGGTAAGATTACCAAAAGCCATCTCCAAAGAACCACTCTTACTCAGTTCTTGAATCTCAGCAAATGTTCCATCAGCGATAATCTCACCAGCTTGGATTAAGATAATCCTATCACTAATTTTTTCTACTACGTCCATCAAATGCGAGCTATAAAAAATAGTCTTTCCAGCTTTGGCCAGTTTGGTCAGCAGACTCTTTAGAATCTGTACAGAATTGGCATCCAAGCCGTTCAAAGGCTCATCTAAAAAAATAATCTCCGGATTGTGTAGCAAAGCCGAGATCAAGAGGATCTTCTGCTTCATTCCTTTGGAATAGGTAGAAATTTGCTCAGACAGTGAATCTTCGATTTCCAGTAATGCAGCCAAAGCCCTGATCTTCTCTTCCAGCTTCAGCTCGGGAACTTTATATATTTTGCCAAAAAAGTCCAAAAGCTCATATCCTGTTAGATTCTCATACAAATCAACATTTTCCGGAACATATCCGATTTTGTATTTATACTCGAAATTATCTCGAGAAATATCATGCCCCAAAATTTCAATCCTACCCGAAAAGCCCTTTTGAAGATTCAGCATCAACTTGAGCGTAGTTGTCTTACCAGCGCCATTGGGACCAATGTATCCGATTACCTGCCCTCGCTTGATATCCAGATTGATATCTTTGAGGATATCAACATCATCAAGAGCATACTTAAATTTTAAATCTCTGATTTTTATTACTGTTTCCATAATCTCCACCTCTTTTATATTAGCAGGTCTATCGCAATGAATCTTCAAGTTAAGCCGTTTTCCTTGAATAGATCTCGATATTTCTGATCTTCGATTTTGATGTGATTTATTAGCCAGCTTTTTAGAAATGTAAACAACTCGACTGACAAAATTTTATCGCTGCCCTCAGCTTTTATTCTCCCACTTCTGAAGGCAGACTGCAGCTCCTGAATTTTTGCCACAAATGCCTGATGCTCCCGTTTATGCTCAGCTGTAAATTCATAATCAAACTCAGCAAAATATTTTTCTTCAGTTTGGAAGTGATAGACTCCGTAATCTGCCAATTCTGTTAAAATTTCAGATAAAACCTGAAATCCTTCCGCTCGGCTCATGGCAGAGAAAAACCGATTTATTATCTCCACCAATTTCTGATGCTGGGCATCTATCTCTGCTATCTCCAGCTTGATGCTTTCATCCCATTCAATTAGTTGCATTATTCTCTCCTACTTCTGTTTTCTGGCGACCAATTCTAGCTTTATCCGATCCGGATCCTCAAAATAGCAGGCATAATAATCTTCACCACCTGCAAAAGGATATTTCTCGTCATAAAGCAGCTTCACTCCTTGCTCGCGTAATTTGTCACGCCAATCATCTACCTCTTTTGGGGATTCTACCCAGAAAGCCAGATGGTTCAGGCCGCTAGTACAACGATGATATGGCTGCTGCAAAAATCTTTTTTCAGTCTGCACAAAAACCAAATATGTCTCATCATACTTATAGCTAAAGCCTTGCGGCCATTCCTGATATAGCTGGTAGTTCATCTTTTCCAAAAACCAACTCCAAAACTGCTTGGATCGAGCCAGGTCGGAAACGTATATTTCCACATGATGCAAATTGCTCATCGTTTTTTCCTTTTTTTTGGTAATTTTATTTCGGGCTCGGAGATTTTGATCAATTCACAAAGCCACTCTTGCTCAGATAATTTTTCTGAGATCAAAAAAGCATCCTTGGCCTGCGGGTAAGGCTTGGCCAATTGATGATCGGGATAAAATGTTTTGCCTGCCGCTGTCACTTTGATAAAAAGTTG
>JAWOEN010000173.1:0-6569 GCA_046482725.1 Cloacimonadales bacterium (SeqCode) | reverse complement strand
GATTGCCGTCACAATCCTGCATCAATTCCATGGCCTTTGCTTGTTGGCTCTTGCTCAGCTTGTTCCAGATACTCTCATGAGTATCAACCCGGCTATTGGTAAGTTCCAAGCGCTTTTCAGAAAGAGCAGTATTCAATTTCTTGACTTCACTAAAATCTCTCTCCTGCATTGCCTGACGCTTATCAATTCTTAAGATTTCCAGATCTGCTCGCAATTTTATTGCTGCTTTTTTGTTGGCTGTTTGCAATTCATCGATCTCTGCCTTTACCTTGTCAGAGAGATCCAGCTCTTCGGCTAAATACATAAACATCATGCCGCCGTCTCTGCTGCCATTATGACGGCTCATCTCAGTTCTGCCGCCTCTCTCTGCTCTGCCTGCTTCTCGTACGCCGCTCATATGATTGTCGGCGATTAGTGATACTGTGGCCAGTAAGATTACTGCCATAATTAAGCTAATTTTTTTCATTTTGATTCCTCCAAGGTTTTTTTAGGTCGGGTAGGCCTATGGGCTCTACCGGGGTTAGATTTGAATCTGGGTGAAAAGCGATCGTTTCGAATGAAATTTCGATACTCTTCCGCAGATAGTTCGCGGCGCATCTCAATCATGCGCCTACCTAATTTCTTTTCCATTACTAGCTGCCTTTCGATTGTAGTTTCCAATCTTTTTTCCAGCTCCTCAAAATCAGGATCTTCGGCTTGCAGAGCTGCAAAAAAATCTCGCTTTGCTCTCATGTAAGCCAGATGATCGGCCCTGACCTCGTCCAAACTTTCTCTGATCTGTTCTCTGTGGGGAACTGGGAAATCAGCTCTGCTCATAAAATCTCGCTCTCTTAGCAAGTGATAGGCAAAAACCGTCAACACTGCTAAATTGAAAACCAGAGAAATTATCAGTAAGATTTTGGTTGTTTTACTGCTCATTGCTTACTCTCCTCCATAGGAATAGAGCTGTTCGATATCTACTAAGCTCTCTTCGCTAAATACTATCTCCTCTTCATTCAGCAGAGCTGAACTGATCAGCACTCCTAAACTGAAGGAAATAATCACAGATGCAGCTATAGAGAATTTGATCGCAAAATCATAAAACTTTGGTTTTGCTGATTGCTGAGGAATAGAGAGAATTTTTTTCTGTAAATCAGCCGAGATCTCTTCAGTTTGATAATCTGCCAGAAAATCTTTGATCAAGAGCTCATCTGCTTGCAGAGTGGCCAATTCCCGCCGGCAAATGTGACAATCTGGCAGGTGATTATCGATAATCGCCTTTTCGGCGTTCGATAACTCATCTGCTAGATAATAGCTTAATCTTTTACTGAATTTACATCTTTCCATTTTGTTTCCTCACTTCTACTTTTAGCAGACACTAGCTTGCTGCTTTTCCTGCGTTTTACTATTATTTTTTTTAGTTTTGCCCGAGCTCTCACCAAACCAGAATCCACGGCAGATTCTGTCAGATCAAGGATCTCAGCGATTTCTCGATAGCTTTTTTTCTGAAAATATTTGAGCTCGAGCAAACTGGCATCTTTGCCTGAAAGCTGGCTTAAGGCTGCTCTTATCTCTCTATTTTGCTCAACTGAATCCTCTGGCATTTCTGGTGCTTGCACGATTTCCGGCTGAGTCAGATTGAGATTATAGTTGGCATCTTTTTGACGTTGGCGAATGCGGTTGAGGGCTTTGTGATAGGCGGTGCGAAAAAGATATGCCGGCAGAGCAGCAGCTTCCACGCTCTCTAGCTTGGCATATACAGCTACAAAAGTTTCTTGCAATATATCTTCAGCATCTTCCGGATTACGCAAGATTTTCCTGAGATAATTGAAAACTTTTCTGCCTTCTTGAGCAAATAATTCTTCCAACCGGTTTTTCATAATTTCTCTTTTCTAGTTTTTTTTCTAATAAATATAATCTATTGCAATATCTATTATGTCCAGACAATCTTTTACTGCTGATCCTGCACTTTTTTTATTTGCCAAAATTTGGGCAGAGAGATAAGCGACAGTACAATAAAATACTTGCCAGTTAAATAGTTAGATTTTTTTTTGTTCAAATCGAAATTTAAATTTAAAAGAAAAAGATGATATAGGAAGGTGAATTATGTCAAAAGTATGCGATATATGCGGAAAAGGCGCTCAGACAGGAAACCATAGAAGTCACGCTTTAAACGCTAGTAAAAGAAAGTTCTATCCGAACCTCTCTAAGATGAAAGCAGAGATCAAAGGCGAAGTCAAAAAAATCAAAATCTGCTCGAAATGCTTAAAATCCAATAAAGTAATCAAAGTTGTATAACTAATTGATAAGACTGAGATTTTTTAAGAGACCTGTAATGGGTCTCTTTTTTATTTGTCAAAATTTTTGATTGACTTTTATCTTTGCCAAGTGAATTTGTAAAAAGTAATTTTAGGAAAATCATGGGAGTAAATTATGGATCTAATATTAGAAAGAGTCGATGTACCAGAAGGTTGCAATATCATTTTTGGCATGTCACATTTTATCAAGACGATCGAAGATCTCTATGAAGCGATGGTAAACAGCGTGCCCGGCATCAAATTTGGTTTAGCCTTCAACGAAGCTTCAGGTCCGCGTTTAGTGCGCAAAGACGGCACAGACGAAGAACTGATTTTGGCTGCAGTCAAGAATCTCAAGCGGATCGGTGCTGGTCACACTTTCCTGATAATCATGGAAAATGCTTTCCCACTCAATGTTTTACCGGCTATCAAAAATTGCCGAGAAGTGGTAAATATTTTCTGTGCCACCGGCAATCAGGTTCAGGTAATTTTGGCGCAAACCGAGCAAGGTCGTGGCGTGCTGGGTGTTATCGACGGCGAATCTCCTTTGGGAGTAGAGCTAGACACTCAGATCGGGCAGCGCAAACAGTTTTTGATGGATATCGGTTATAAGAGATAATGCGAACTTTTATCGCATTAGAGATAGCAAAAAGTTTACAAGCAGAAATTGCGGAGATGCAAAAAGCTCTCCGCAGCTGCTATCAGGAGGGGGTAAGATGGATAGAACCACAAAATTTGCATATCACGCTAATTTTTATCGGGAAAACCAACGATTCCGAACGCCGCCTGATTAGCCAAGAACTTGCGAAATTATCCCGGGAGTTTCAGCCAATAATTTTCCAAATAGAGCAACTAGAATTTATCCCAAGAGTTAAACCGCGCATCTTATGGCTAAAACTTATTCCGCAAGACATAGAGGCAAAGAAGCTATACCAAAAAGCATGTAACTCTCTATTAAATATGGGGATTAGGCTAGATTTTAAAGAGCCGCAGTTTCATATAACTTTGGCTAGAATAAAAAAAAGATTGCCAAATATCAATCCCAATCATTTTTTAACTGCAGAGTTAATAAAACAGAAAATAGAGATTGAGAAGCTGGCCCTGCTAGAAAGTAAATTAAGCTCAGCAGGCGCTAACTATTTTCCGCTAGAAAAATTTAGTTTAAGATAAAAAAAGGAGCAAACTTATGGCAAAGAAAGACAAACTTTCAGCAATCAAAGCTGCAATGGGTCAACTAGACAAGCAATACGGAGTCGGCACAATTATGAGAATGGGCGACAAACCGAAAGTAGATGTAGAAGTAATTCCTACCGGCGCGATCAATCTGGATGCAGCGTTGGGCATCGGCGGTTTGCCCAAAGGCAGAATCACCGAAATCTATGGCGCAGAAGCTTCGGGTAAAACCACTTTGGCTCTGCATGCAGTTGCCGAGTGCCAGAAAAAAGATGGGGTAGTAGCATTTATCGATGCCGAGCATGCTCTGGATCCGATCTATGCCAAAAAGATCGGAGTAGACACCGAAAACATGTTGCTTTCTCAGCCGGATGGCGGTGAGCAAGCTTTGGAAATTGTAGAGACTTTGGTGCGCAGTAATGCCATCGATCTGATCGTGATAGATTCAGTAGCTGCTTTGGTACCGCGAGCCGAGATCGAAGGTCAGATGGGAGATTCGCATGTGGGCTTGCAAGCTCGCTTGATGTCGCAAGCTCTGCGTAAACTTACCAGCATTATCAGCAAATCGAATACAGCTGTGATTTTCATCAATCAAACCCGTATGAAAATCGGTGTACCGGCCTATGTAAATCCTGAAACCACCACCGGTGGAGTCGCTCTGAAATTTTATTCTTCGGTAAGATTGGAAGTGAGAAAAGCCGGATCCCTGAAGAAAGTAGGAGCTGCAGCGGAAATTATCGGTACCACAACCCGCGTAAAAATCGTCAAAAATAAATTTGCTCCTCCTTTCAAAAAAGTGGAATTCCCCATAATTTTTGGAGAGGGAATATCGCATTTTGAGATTTTGATCAACCGGGCTGTAGATGAAGATATTATCAAAAAAAGTGGATCTTGGTTCTCTTATGGCGAGATCAAGATCGGGCAGGGAATCGAGCGAGTCAAAAGTTTCCTGAATGAAAATGATAAAATCTTGAGTGAAATCGAGCAAAAAGTTAGAGAATCGTTTGGTATGATCGAGAAGCAGGAAGATGAGAGTAAGGACGAGTCAGAAAAGTAAAACAATCTCTTTTGTAGTATTGGATGAAGCTGTTTGGGGCATCCTGCCCAACCGGATGCTCCTGCGGCTGAACATCCCGCTACACTCAGAGACAGAGCTGGCTGAGCTGCAAGCAAACAGATTGATCGAAGAGCTAGAGAAGCAGGCTTGGGAGCGCTTTCTGAAATATCTGGCCTACCGCGAACGCTCGCTTTGGGAATGCCAACAATTCCTAAAAAACCTACCGCTACATCCATCTCTGATTCCAAAATTGATAGAACAAGCCGAAAAATATAACTATATCTCTGATCAACGCTTTGCCGAAATCATGACGCGCAGTATGTGCGAATATGGCAAAAGCAAGCAGGAGATCTCCAATAAACTGTATGAGAAAAGAATCTCGCCCCAACTAATAGAAAAATATCTCAACGAATATTATTACACTCAGGAAGAGCAAATCTTGCAAGATAACCTCAAAAAAGCACTTGCCAGATACTCGCGCTTTCCCCAAAAAGAGCGCATCGAAAAACTAAAAAATTATCTTTATCGCAAAGGCTTTTCTTACAGTAAGATAATGACTGCCTTGGCAAAAATGGAGCTAGAAAAATGAGTGAAAAAAAGTATTATTCCTACGACCAGATTCATCAATTGGTAAAAGAGATGGCTCAGCAGATTATCGAGCATAATTGTCAGATCGATATTGTGGTCAGCATTGCTACCGGCGGCTGGATTCCCGCTCGCATCTTACGTACCTTTTTACCAAATTCCAACACAACCGGCTTGCCCATGCCACTCTTCTCGATCGGACTGGTAAATTATGACAGCAAAGATAACCTGCTGCATGAAACCTTGATCGTGCAGGAACTGCCGGCCAATCTCGAGCTGCAAGGTAAAAACATTTTACTGGTGGATGAAGTGGCAGATTCGGGTGGAACTTTCGTGAAGGCGGAAGAATATATCCTTTCCAAAAATCCCGGGAAGCTGTTCACAGCTGTCTTGCATCTGAAAGATCAAAGCAGATTTCAACCAGATTTTGTGGGTAAACAAGCCGGCAATGATTGGATTGTCTATCCCTGGGATGTTACTGGAGAAGAAGAGTAGCAACTATTTCATTTTTTTGAACTATTCTAAAAAAAAATTATGATAACACTTTAGCAAGGAGACTTTTATGGATTTTCCTAGAGTTGCTGAAATTGTAGCTTATCTCAATAAATTTGCTTCGCCCGCCTTGGCTTACGATTGGGATAATGTGGGATTTCAAATAGGCGATGCCAACCATTCGGTAAAGAAAATATTGCTGACTTTGGATGTGACAGAGAATGCTATCGATAAAGCCTTGGCAGAAAATTGTGACCTGATAATTTCTCACCATCCCTTCATTTTCCGACCTCTGAAAAAGATCACCAATCCTCTATATCTAAAACTGATAAAAAACAATATCGCAGTTTATTGCGCTCATACCAATCTTGATTTAGTGCAGGGTGGTGTAAATACGATTTTAGCAGAAAAACTGGGCTTGCAAAATTGCCGCTTTATCTCGCAAGATACTGCCAGCAAAAGTGTGCAGATCGCTGTTTATGTGCCGAAGAAGGCGGCAGAAGAAGTTGCTGCAGCTGTGCTCAAAGCCGGCGCCGGAAAGATCGGTAATTATTCCGATTGCCTCAACAGCCTGCCGGTAGACGGACAATTCAGACCCTCGGCAGCGAGCAATCCACATTTGGGAACTCAGGATAAACTGGAAAAAGTTCAAGAGATCAAGCTGGAATTTTTTGCCGAATCGTTGTATTTGCCGCAGATTATCAAAGCAATTCAGCGCAGCCATCCATACGAAACTCCCGTCTATGCACTTTATCCTCAAGCGCGAAGCAAAAATTTTGGCCTTGGCTTGCTCGGTGATTTGGCAGCACCTGAGAAGATGAGTGATTTCGCGCAGCGAGTAAAACGTGCACAGACCAACGACATGGGCAGCACCCTGGTGCGCAGCATCGGTATCGCCCGTGCCAAGGCGCGGATCGGGCTGAAGAATTTGGCCTACAACATGCACCGGGCGGTGCAGTTGGACGGATCACCCGCCGCCCGGGCGC
>JAWOEN010000128.1:0-9879 GCA_046482725.1 Cloacimonadales bacterium (SeqCode) | reverse complement strand
GCCGGATTTAAGGATATCTTCCGCTTTCTTTTCAGCTTCCGCAACGATCTTTTTTGCCTCGTCACGGGCTTCGAGCATCATCTGCTTGAGGATGTCCGCCGGCGCATAGAGCGGCAGCATCTCCACCACCGTGAGCACCTTGTACCAGAACAGCACCTCCAACCCACGCAGCATCAGAGTGAGCCGACGCCGTGGCCAGCCCGGCTCGCCGACTCGCCAAGAGCATCGACTCCGGTGGCCAAAATCATCTCTTCGTCATTTACTCTGATATCATTGACCGCACAAGTACCCAAAGTTTCGATGCTATAAGTTTCCCAGATTTCTCCAGAATTTATCAAAAGGGCATTTTCAGCCGCCCAATCCGGAAAATACCAACCTTGGCCAAAATACATATTGCCGCCAGAATCTACTGTCATTGTATTGAAAAAATTGTACATTAAAGGATTGTCTGGATTTTCATACAGAAATTCTTCCGGCTCCATATCTTCAAATTTTAGAAGTTCGGCGCCATATTGACCGGCCCAGACTCTTCCTTCAGAATCGGCATTGATGCTTTGGATCAATTGATATGTTTCATAAAGAGTCCAGTCGCTTTGATCATAACAGGCGATAGTATCCCAAACCATATTGATCCAAATGCGATCAGCAGTATCAATCGTAATCTTCCAATAACTTTTTATACCTAGCTCCAGATCGGGAACAGTATGAGCAGTAAAATCTTCTCCATCATAGCTGAATAGTCCAGTTTGAGTTTGTACAGCAACCCAGCCGGTTAGTCCAAACCAGATTTTTCCTGTAGAATCTTCCACCACATTCATCACAGACCAAGATTTAGTATTGCCCTCAGGCGCTTCACAATCCATGATTTCATCATCGAAGTGATGCCAATCACCGGCTGTATCAATCATCAGAAGTCCGCCACCTAAACGAGTATTTACTTCAGCTGTATAGTCCCCATTTAAGCTTAGCCATTTGCGGCCTTGGCTATCGAGATACATCGACGCAATGGAATTACAGGGCAGCTCGGAATTATTGGTAGTGAGATGTTGCCAATTTCCTTCTGTATCGATGATCGATAAACCGCCCATCACCGGGTTGGCTGAGCTATAACTAATCCAGGTGCTGCCATCTTCAGCAAAGAGGAAATCACTGACAATATTGCTTCTGATCTCGGAATTACTCATATGATAGGTTGTGACAGTCTCGTCAGTGTGCAAAATAGAAACACCACCCGTACTGCTTTCTGCCTCATAGGTGGTATAGCCGATCCAGATATCGCCATTGGGGGCAATTTTCAGGGCTGATACATTGTTGCTATTTGTGCCCAAATCAGTATTGGATAGCACTTCATAGCTCAGGTCAGCTTTATCAATTTTTAGGATTCCACCGGTACTTCCCAGGTAGATATGCTGCTCATTTTCAGCTAAGCGAGTGATATTGTAGGGATATAGTTCTGCATTCCAATCTCCTTCATCTCGGTTGTTGGTAGCAGGAAAATGATTCTTCCCCTGCGTGGTTGGAGCTATTTCCAGATTTTCCAAAATTTGTTGTAAGTTCTCGGGATTGGTTCTGCGAGCTTGTTCCACCGGCGAGATATTACTCCATAAAGCAGTAATTCCCATGATTAGAACTATTAGTAAAACTTTTTTTCTTTTTAACATCTTATCTCCTTTTTTGTCTTAATGTGAGGCAACAAATCGTTGATCGAGAAAGGCTTGGCAATTGTCTTATCAATGCAAGGATCGGCAAGTCTGCGCAGTACCTTGTCGTCTGCAATTCCCACAATTACGATCACTTTCAGCTCAGGATTGTTGGCTTTCATTTTTTTTACAATTTCCATAAAACCATTTCTGGTGGTTTCATAATCGATAATTATACAATCCAGCTCGATCTCTTCCAGACCCAACAGCTCCAATTGCTGAAAATCTGTAATATAGATCGAGGCAATTTTTTGGCGATTGAAGATATTGCTGATTGCATCAAGTTCAATGCCATTTTTATAAATTACTACATTCATTTTTTTATCCTCCTGCCAACCATAGTAACATTATCCGTGCCAACTATGATAAATAAATTTTTAGAAAGTGTTAAATGTAAGCAATATAGCAAGATAGAACAAATCACTTGCTCAAGAGCAAAATGAACGTAATAGATAGCAGGAAAATATTGAACTATCCAAAATGGACAGAAGCATTAGAAATGGATAGTGGAAAACAGTTGCAAATAGAGAATAAAAAATTTTATTGGTTGACCAATACTTCTGTATAATTTTTTTACATAAAGCAGAACTAGAATATTTTTTAGAAATGATTTTTTGGCAGCGACAAATCTGAACGGAGTAGATTTATGAATGAAAAGACGCAAATGGATGAAATCAAGCAAGCTGAACTGGCCGAACGTTATCTGGAACTAACAACTAAAGCTACAGCAGAGTGGCAGAAATCTCAATATAACAAGGCAAAGATCTATGCCGAATCTGCTCTGGAGCTGGCTCAGAAATTACGTTCTGAGCGCAGAGAAGCTCATGCCAAGCATCTTTTAGGAACAATCTACAGCTATATAAATACTTATGATGTAGCTTACGATTACCATCGGCAATCGATGAATATTCATAAAAAACTGAAGATGAAGAAGGCTGAAGCTGAAGATTGGAACAATATCGGTGATATCAATATGAAATTGGGCTATTATGAAAAAGCCAAGGAATGCTTTCAGACCAGTTTGCAGCTTTTACCAGATTTTGTGCGAGCTTGGAACAATCTGGGATATTTAGCGGCACGCGAAAATGAGAATCCCCAAGCTTTGGAATATTATGCAAAAGCAGCAGAAATTGCCAAGCAAACCGGCAAAACGCGGAGTTATTTGATTTCACTGATCAATAGTACAGAAGTCTTAAACAAGTCAGAAAAATATGCGGAGGCAGCAGAGCTGATTGCCCAATCTGAAAAAGTTTTACAATCCGAAGAGCTGGGAACTGCTGATGAATTGCAGATTGCTCTTTTGTTGAATAAAGCGATCAATGCAGATCTGCAAGGCAAGCTACCAGTTGCTGAAAAAAACTACCGCAGAGCTTTGGAGCTAGCCGAGCAGTGCGAAAATCAGGATTATCTGCTGAAAGTATATGGCACAATGTCAAACTTTTATAAAGAGCAAGAGCTTTATAAAGAAGCTTTTCAATATTTGCTGAAATCGCAAAAGATATCGGCAACTTTGATGAATGAAAAAGTAGTCGAAAAAATTATGCAGATCCAAAATTTTTATGAAAAGGATAAGCAGCAGCTCACCGGATTGCAATTGAATGAAAAAACAGCCAGATTGGCTACCATGGGAGTATTGACAGCGGGGATTACTCATGAGATCAATCAGCCTCTTTGTGCGATAAAGCTGAATTTGGAGAGCATAATCTATATGTTAGAAAAGCAGAGTATCGATCTGCCATTTGATCTTAATATAGAATTAGATCAGATCATGCACGGCATGGTTCGCATCGAGGAGATCGTAAAGCATATCCGCAATTTTTGGAACTGTGGCAAAGATGATAAGATTCAAAATACCAAGGTAGAAGCTACAGTGCAAAAGGTGATCAATCTTTTGGAGCGTCAAATCTATTCGCATGGCATTACTATCGAGTACCAATTTCCCGAGCAACCACTTTTCATCCAAGCTGCTTCTATTCATTTGGAGCAAATATTGATAAATCTGATAACCAATGCTATCAATGCCTTTGATAAGATAAAGAAGAAAGATAAGAAAATCGTGATCAGGGCAGAGCAGCAAGCATCCGCCTTGGCCATCTATGTTCGTGACAATGGTCCGGGGATCGAGCCGGAACATTTGGAAAACCTGTTTGATCCTTTTTACTCATCCTATAGTAAGCCCAATAACATGGGTTTGGGCTTGGCTATTGTAAAATACTTTGTCGAGCATTATGATGGAGTTTTGCAAGTGGAATCCAGTTTGGGCGAATTTACCGAGTTTAAAATATTATTTGAAGTTGGAGAAGAGAAAAAATGAAGATAATCCTAATCGATGATGATGCGATGATCTCCGTATCATTACAAAATTTTTTGAAGATGCACTATCAGCATCAGGTAGAAGCATTGAACTCTGTTGATCAATTTCTGGATAATCCTCGTTATCACTCAGCCGATTTGATCATCAGTGATATCAAAATGCCGGGCTCGGATGGTTGGGACTTGCTAGAGGCGATCAATAATTCAGAGCTAAATTTTCAGGGAGAGCTGATTTTGATCACAGGCAATTGGAGCTATGAAGTATTTAGTGCAGGAGTTACTCAAGGCGCTTTTACAGTTTTGGAAAAACCAATTTCTCTAAAACTGTTAAACTCGACCCTGTTGAAGATAGAGCAGCTTTTCAAGTGGAAGCAGCTATCGCAAAAAGCTGAAAAAAATTTGGGTCAGAGCTCTGCAGCAAGTAGTGAGAAGCCTGAAAGCAGTGAGCAGGAATTTTGTTTTCACTCGGCTCAGATGCAGCAACTGTTTCAAATCTCTTGCAATCTTCACAAAAATAGAGCATTGCCAGTTTTGATTTCGGGCGAGACCGGCGTGGGTAAAGAGGTGATAGCCAGAATTATTCATCAGGGCAAAAATGGTTCAGAGCGCCCCTTTGTCAGCATCAATTGTTCAGCCATTCCGGAAAATTTATTTGAAACAGAGCTTTTTGGCTATGAGCCGGGGGCTTTTACAGGTTCCAAAGTAGAGGGTCAAGCTGGTAAATTCGAATTAGCCAATGGTGGTACAATATTTTTAGATGAAATTGGTGATCTGCCGTTGGCTCTGCAACCCAAGATCTTGCGAGTTTTGCAAGAGAAAGAATTTTATCGGGTGGGTGGAAATAAGAAGATCAAGCTGGATGTCAGGATGATCTTTGCCAGCCACAAAAATCTATCGGTCGAAGTAAAAAACCGCAAGTTTCGGGAAGATCTTTTCTATCGGATCAGTACGATTTATCTTTCGGTTCCGGCTCTGCGTGAGCGTCCGGAAGATATCAAGGCTTTGGTTTCATTCTTTTTGGCCGAGATCTCCCGCCAGAATAATCTTCCCATCAAGTTATTGACCAAAGAGGCTCAGAAGAAATTGCAGGATTATGATTGGCCGGGCAATGTGCGCGAGCTAAAAAATGTAGTGGAAAGAGCGATTCTGATTACTTCGGAAAATGTGATAGATGCTGAGAAAATTGTGCTGAAAAATTCCCCGGTGAATGCAGCTTTGCAAGCAGCCAAGCAGAGAGATAAAAATATCATCATACTCGATATAGAAGCTGAAAATTTTTGTTGGCCAGAGGTGGAACGGATTGTGGTGCAGAAAACTTTGGACTATCTGGGAAATAACAAAGCGCAAGCTGCCAGGAAACTAAAAATTTCTGTCAATCGCCTCAAAAGAAAATTATAGATCAATAAAAAAAAGCGACTCTAGTCATTTCTGATCTAGGGTCGCTGCTGATAAATGCTACTCTATATTTTTAGTGTAGCTTTTTTATTACCAAATTTGTTGCATTTACTGATCACTTCAATTTCATCATCGGCTTTGGCGTCAACGATGATATAAAGCAATTTACCACCATCAGTATCTGCTTGCTGCCCCAGTTTCTGAGAGATGATCTCTTCACCGTTCAAGCTTACCTTCAGCTCTTCGATATAATGCGAGCTAGCATCGCGTACCTGATGCTGATAATTGACTGTCAGGGTAGCAGTTTCCAGATCGAATTGAATTTCCAGATCGGAAGCGGGATGTGCCCAGAGCATACTAAGGGCGAACATCATAATTAGGATAAGATAGATTTTTCTCATTTTTTCTCCTTTTTGCGTTGGAAATAGGTAGATTTTACCCATTTGAAATTTAAACTAAAGTGCATGATGGTCAGCAAGATAAAGATAATCCCGCCTATCCAATGCGTTTCGTACAATATAATAGATCCTTGCAATCCACTGGGAATAAAGCGATAAAACAAGATCGATAAAACAACAACCAGCCAATTGATTATCATCAGCAAATTGACAATTTTTAACATTTTTTGTTTATTCATTGCTTCCTCCTTCAGAAGTTTTGGTGAGAGCGGGAAGGGTGATCGTGAGCTGCAGACCAGCTCGGTTTTGGATCTCCAATTTGCCTTTCAGATCATTAACCATCATCTTAATCAAGCGCATCCCGAAAGATTTTGAACTATCCAAATCATCTAAGTTTTCCACTCCGCAGCCATTATCGGCGTAACGCAGTTTCAGCAGACTTTCTTGCTGATCTACCTGCAATAAAACCTGAGGATTATCATTATCTGCAAAAGCATATTTCATAGAATTGGTGATGCATTCATTGATAATAATCGCCAGTGAAGAGATTGTTTTGGCCGGTAAATCAAGCTCAGCGATATCCAAATTTGTTTTTACCGGCGGTTCGGCAGCGAAAGGTGCGATAATGTCTTTTACCAGCTGCGGTAGAAACTTTCTGACATTGAGCTGAGAAGGCAGCTCGCTGCGGTAGAGCTTATTGTACAAAGTTACCATACTTTGCACGCGCCTGGCAGCATCTAACAAAGCATTTTGGCAATTGGCATTCACCTGTTTATTGGCTTGCATCAGCAGCAAGCTTTTCACCACTGCCATATTATTCTTGATGCGATGATGAGTCTCTTTCAGCAGCATCTCTTTCTCTTTTAGCAAGCTAGAAATTCTCTTCTCAGCAGCTGTGCGTTTTACATTTTTCCAGACCGAATCCATCATCAAATTCAGCTGTCGGATATCAGATTTATTATAGTCACCAGCTTTATTTGCCACGCCTACCACAGCCACAATTTTAGATTTTGAAAAAACAGGAATTGTCAGAAAGTTTTTCAGTGGTACATGACCTTGCGGTAAACCCTTTTTTAGCGGATTGGGTTGGGAAAAATCATTGATCATGATTGGCTTTCTCTGGCGCACTGCTTCCCCCCAAATCCCAGTTTTCTCCAGCTGATAAATAGTCTGCTTATCGGTGACACTACATTGTGGCATTACCTCATTCGACCAAGTATTAAGTGTAAATCTTTGCAATTTTTCATCATAATAATAGATATAGCCGATCTTACTTTCTGTGAGCTTAATGATTTCTGCCAAAGCAAAATCCAGCAATTTTTGGATATTCTCAGGCGAATATTGATTGATGCGCAACAGACTCTCCAGCCGTGCTTCATTCAATTTCACTCTTCTCAAAGTGTGTAATCTTTCTGTAATATCACGTGCTACAGCATAGACAGTATCACCCATTTTGCGCGAACGCCACTCTATCCAACGATAGCTGCCATCTTTGTGACGATAGCGGTTTTCGAAATTCAGCACCTCTTTATCTTCTTTCAGATCTTTCATTTTAGAGATTGTTGCATCCAAATCTTCAGGATGGATAAAATCCAAATAGTTTCTACCCAGTAATTCCTTAATTTCATAGCCCAGAATATTTTCCCATTCCGGGTTCAAGCGCAAAAATTCTCCTTCCAGAGTGGCAATAACTAGAAGATCCAGGCTATAATTAAAATAATTTTCCAGCTCTGTTTTGGCAGTTTGCAGCTGTGTTTGCATCTGCTGGCGTTCAGTGATATCGACAAAGATGATGAAATTGTACTGTTCGCTGCAACCCAGATGAAATTCCACTTGTCGCACTGTGCCATCTTTGCAGACTACAGGTTGTTCCATAGAGCCTCTGGCAAAACCATATTTTCTCACATGCTCTACTTCAGCTTGCCATCTTTTGCTGGCAGCTTCTCTGATCTCAGGATCAGGATAAGCACGCTTGAGCCAAGCCTCCAAAGAATCTATCTCTGAAGCTGGATAACCAAAGAGTTCTACAAATTTTGGACTAATAAAAACCGGTTTTCCTGCCAGATCGGAGATGATGATGCCCACGGGTGCCAATTCGGCAAAAAGCTGAAACTTCTCTTCAGATTCGCGGACTTTTTCTTCTGCTTGCTTCTGTTCGGTCAGATCGCGAAATTCTACTACTCTTACTTGCTTGCCTTGATAGGGAATATTTCTGGCTTCCAATCTTAGCGGATAGGTTACGCCATTTTTAGTCACTCCGATACTTTCATAGGGTTTTTCATAGCCATTTTTTATTTGAGAGCGCACATAATCTCGCTCTGCTTCGGCAATTAGCAACAAGCCATCCATCCCGATCAATTCCAAAACAGAGTAGCCGCTGATTTCAGCCAATCCTTGATTGCAATCTAAGATCTTACCTTTATCGTGAATGGCAATGCCGCCAAAAGAGGCATTATGTAGAACTTTAAAGCGCTCTTCACTTTCTTTGAGCTCAGCTTCTCTGTTTTTGAGAATGGTGATATCATGAAATTCCACAGCTCGTACCATACGAGATTGATAAGGTATATTGCGGGCATGAATCAGCGCCTGATATTCGCTACCATCCTGGCGCAAACCAATTGCTTCATAAGGTTCTTCCCGAGCTTGCTCCACGTTTTTGCGTACCAAGGGGCGTGATGTTTCACTTACCAAATGGAAGGCATCCATACCGATTAACTCTTCTTCGCTATAGCCTGTCATCTTAGCTAAGCTCTGGTTACACACCAGAATCTTACCTGCATCGTGAATAAAAATACCCCCGAAAGAAGCATCGTGTAGAGCCTTAAAACGCATTTCACTGGCTTGTAGCTCTTGCAGTGCCCTTTTCTTTTCACTGATATCATGTATTATCGAGAAAAGCAGAGACCTTCCTTCCAGCTCTACCAAACTACTGAATACTTCTACCTCGGCTATTTCTCCATTAGCTTTGCGATGCTGAAATTCGAAATAATTTTGCTGATTGTTACGGGCAGCTTGCATAGCAGCGGCTATTTCTGTTTGGCTCATCGTATTGATTTGGGAAATATTCATGCCTTCCAGAGTTTTTATAGGCCAACCATAAAATTCGGCTGCTGCACTATTCGCTTCCAAAATCTTACCTGTTTCAGGGTCAATAATCATACGAATGACAGCGTTGTCGTGAAAAAGCTTACGGAATTTTTTTTCACTGGCTTCCAATCTTTTCACGTATTTGGTTTGAGCTCGCTGCAATTCCAGATTATTCAGAGCATCTAAAACCGCAAAGGGTAGACGCGCCAGATTATTCTTTAGCACATAATCGGTAGCACCTGATTTCAGGCATTTCACAGCAGTTTGCTCATCGATGGAACCGGTGATAATGATGAATGGTATAAACTGTGGCAAATCTTTGACCAGCTGCAAAGCTCGCATGCCGTTGAAAGTAGGCAAATTATAATCAGAGATGATCAGATCGGGAGCAAAATCTGACAAGGCGGCCACAAATGCTTCTTCCTCATTTACCAGCAGAGAATTAATTTCGAAATTTTCTCGCTGCAAACTTCTTAAGATTAATTCTACATCAATTTCAGAATCTTCTACGATCAATAAACGGAAATTTTTTTTTTCATTAGGCATATTTGTTTTCCTTTGCTTAATGACACTGCTTGT
The DNA here is from genome assembly GCA_046482725.1 of Cloacimonadales bacterium (SeqCode). Lineage (GTDB taxonomy): Bacteria > Cloacimonadota > Cloacimonadia > Cloacimonadales > TCS61 > DAOWES01. The sequence continues at coordinate 407 of JAWOEN010000128.1, read as the reverse complement.
TGAGGAGTAGCCAATAAAAGCCTAAACTTTTTACCGCTTCGACAAATTTATTGAAATCTACCGGTTTGATAATATAGCTGTTTACTCCCAATTCATAGCTCTTGACGATATCAGTTTCTTGCTGTGAAGAGGTCAGCATAATAACAGGAATAGTTTTGGTCTCAGCATTTTGTTTGATCTCTTTCAGAACTTCCAAACCACTAATTTTGGGAAGTTTTAGATCTAGCAAGATAATCTTGGGTTTGTTTTTGGTATCTCGCTCGGAAAATTTTCCTCTGGCAAAGATATAGTCCAAGGCTTCTACGCCATCTCGAGCAATCAAAATCTTATTGGTCAGTTTGTTTTTTTGGAAAGCCCGCAGAGCCATTTCGGCATCGTTAGGATTATCTTCCACAATCAGAATTTCT
>JAWOEN010000178.1:0-38909 GCA_046482725.1 Cloacimonadales bacterium (SeqCode) | reverse complement strand
CACGCCGGATCAGCCGGACAGCTGCCTGGTGGCGGCGCTGCCGTCCCTGACCCGTGTGAGTCGCTGTGCGCTGTTATGCGGGGCATTGCGTACTGGAGAGGCTGCCGACGAGAAAAAGGGTTTTGCGGAGCATCCGGCCTTATGAGATCGACGGCATGGTGATCAAGGTGAATCGCGTGGATTTGCAGCAGCGGCTGGGCGAAAAGATCAAAAGAAATAAATCTGCGCTTTATTCAGCAATAACCCAAAACCTCACTCCACAGCTCCCTCAAAAATTAGATAAATAAAAAGCACGGCTACTCATGGCAGCCGTGCTTTATATTTTGTTTTGCTTATCAGAAATTTATTTGAGTAAGACCGCTTTCTGCACAGCTGTCGCTTGGTCGCTCTGCAGTTTTATCAAATATAATCCATTTGATAGTGCTCGTTGATTTTGATCTTTGCCATCCCAAACGACTGAATTTTGTCTAGCAGTTAGTTGCCAAGTGCGGATTTTTTGTCCTCGCAGATTGTAAATCTCTAGATTGTTGTTCTGGGAATCTGCTGCCAGCTGAAATGAGATAGTAGTATTGCTGCTCGATCTTTTACTGGCTGCTCCAAAGGGATTGGGATAGATCGAGATTGCTAGCTGATTCAATTGGGGACTAATCTCTTCTTCTGCATTTAGCGGTACGCCATCCAAAGCCAAAGGACCACCCCAAGCGCCCATATCGTTGATGCTGCCATCAGGATCGTTGAAGTCAGCTGCCGGATCTCCAGCATCGATACAAGGTGAATTTTCTGCCAGCAGATAATTGCCATTAGCTGCATCGACAAACAGCGGGTCAGCATCAATATTGCCGGTACCTTCCATGCCACCGGAAATATTGTTGTAGGTAAATTCCGGAGCACTGTTGATAATCAGGGCAAGTTCCGCCTCATCGCGCAGAATATTGTTTCTGACGATGGGCAAGGAATTGAAAATTATCATCAAGGCAGATTCGCTGCTGTTATCAGCCACTGTATTATTGATTACGATCGGCACTGAATTGTTTTTGAAGGCAAAAGCACCAAAATTGGCGCTGTTGCCGTAGATCAAATTATTTTTGATCTGAGGATCAGCTCCCAGGCAAGCAATAGCTGCGGGTCCGCTTGCACTGCTGTTATTTTTTATCACATTTTGATAAATCTGAACATTGCTGGCATTTGAAATCTCGATCGCAGCAGCTTTGGCTCCACTGTGATTCTCGACAAAGAGTGATTGTTGCACCAAAGCCAACGGTTCATCTTCCAAAGAAATTGCCGCTTCAGTAGCGTTAGAAAATTTATTGTGCAGGAAAGTGGCAATCGCTTCGCTGCCGATTACTCTGATTCCGTCCCACTCTGTTTCAGATGAGAAGCTGGTTTTATTGTTCTCTTCGGCTACAGAATAGATCTCGCCATAAACCATCAGAGCAGCATCTTGGATGATGATTTCGGTTCCGGCTGCGATATTGAGCAGATCTCCGGCTTCGATGGTGGAATTGGCTGAGATAATATAGGGATTGTACTGCGAGCTCCAATTGCCGGCTAATTTGCCCGAGAAAGGAACGCCCGGCTCTAGAACTGTGATATAATCTTCAAACGTGCTTTCTACATATTCGCTGCCATCAAAGATTTTCAGGGTGATATCATAGCTGCCTGGTGTGGTGTAGGTGAAGCTGGGGTTTTGTTCTGTGCTATCGAATGTGCCGTCTCCATCCAAATCCCATTCCCAGCTTTCGATGCCTCCGGAAGGTAGGCTGCTGTCGGAAAAATCTACAGTCAATTCGGCCGGACCCGATGTAACATTTGAATATATAAGAGGCATGATTCCTGTAAATCCAGTAGTTTGTGCCTGAATGATATTTTTTGTCCCTGTCCAAGATTGAACCAAACATACAGCATTGATCTCGGCAAGATCCCAATCTGGATCCAAAGTAAAATTGGCACTGGCAATTGTAGATTCACCGATTTCAGAAATCGTTAATGCAGTAGGATTTCCATAAGCAACAACTCTATCTACATAATCTGCACTGGCATTTGGCATAAATTTTGAAAGCAGAAATACAACTTTGGGAGAAGTATAACTCGAAATATCTCCGGTAATCTCCACTACTGCACTTGTTGTAATCTGATTTCCTGTGAGAGTTAAATCCATAGTAAGCTCAACTGGGCTCTCGATATTATTAATCTGATTGTAGCCACTTTCCATCTGAGAAAAACTTGACCAGTTTCCCGCTAGCGATCCTCCAATCACAGTATAAGGGACATAACCATTCCCCGGATACCAAGATAATCGTGGACCACCAAAATCATTTGTATCCCAATACAAAGGGATTACATTATCATAAGTTTCACTAAGCTGAGCTAATGCGTCACGCGCAACTGGGCAAGTAGGTCAGCCATCATAACCAAAAACTTCTCCTACAACATTCATTTGAGTTGCAAAAATTGTAGAAAAAATTGATATAAAAAGAATCATCAAGTTTAATTTTCTCATCATATACTCCTATTGTATCGCCCTAATTAATGTTTAGTTCAAATGACCATAAGTGTTCCTATGGTCATATGATACTATTTTAGCAGACTCATTTTTTGCAATTTGGAGCTAAAATTATCTCCGATCAAACGATAAAAATAGATACCGCTAGCAGCATCTTTTGCTGGCCAAACCACATTATCATTTGGGGCCGGCAAGCTAGCAATCTTTTGGCCGCGACTGTTAAAGATTTCTATACTAGCATTTTCGATTTGGGCAGAGCTGGCAAAGCTGATAGTTGTGCCAGCAGCGCGTCCGGCTTTAGATGGATTGAAAGGGTTGGGATAATTGGAAAGCTTGGTTTGCAGAGTCAGGTCAGTTTCAGCTGAATTGAGATTATCGGCAGTATTGAAAGTGAAATTGAAAGTAATTGGTTCATCCAGATCACCGGCAGCAAAGGTCAAGGGGAAAGCAAATCCCCCGGTTGAAGCTACTTGCAGATCGATATGAACAAGTTTGGTTTGCCCAGCTTCTAAAGTTAGTGGGACAGCAAAATTGGGCATAAAACAGGTAGCTTCGTCACAGATACCGAGTAGCCAACCAGCAGGCACTTCTTGGTTCGAATATTCTATAGTATATTGCTGAGTCTCAGAACCGCTATTGCTAATCTCTATCCACTCTGAAATATATTGATACTCACCAACTTCGGCGTAAGATTCACCTACAATGTCCAGCTCGAAAGGGATATCTACCACCAACTCGGCTGCTAAGAAAGTAGCAGCAAAAACTGCTAATAATAAAACTGAAATTTTTTTCATGATTCGCTCCTTATAATTTACTTTATACTTTAAACCTTAAACTTTAAACCTTAAACTTTATACTTTATACTTTTTACTTCTTACTTCTTACTTATTGCTTTTGTCAAAACCTGGTTGTTACACTAAATCTGGCACCATCGAAAGGTGCTTGGTTTTGGCATACTCCGTTGCGACAGACGATTCCACCTTTTTCTGAGCCGACGAAAAATTTGAGGCTGGTATGTTCCCAAGCAGCTACTACCAATTCCAGACCCAATTTGGGAGTATAATCCATGATCGTATCGAAATCGGCAAATTTGTAGCTGGAGAAGATCGAGCCGGAATATTTTCCCTTCGCCAGATCAAATTGCAGCATCGGCTCGTAGCTAGTAGTTTCGTGTGCTAGATGCTGATAAGCTGAATGCTCTTTGATCGTAAATTCGGTTTTGGTGAGTGCGGCATAATCGCCCAGCATATAGCTGAAAATCAGCGCAGGTGAAGATTCTTTGCTCCAGATATCTGTATTGACGCTGAGTCGTTTATTTTCCAGATGCTTCAGCTCGGCAGTCAAGCTCCAGCCTGAAAATTTGCGATTGTATTCCAATAAAATGTCAGCTTGTTCCAGCTCATATTTGTCGCTCCAACCATAAGCTGCATTTAGCACCAGTTCATTATCGCTATTGGGTACAAAACGCAAGGCAGCCATCACGCCTTCTTCGCCAGAGCCGATCTCATAGCCATAATCGGCCAAAGGTCGCTCGCTGCTATTGGCAGTGGGCAGCTCATGCATGCGATGGAAAAAGTTATCGTAGTTTTTGTAGGCTGCTGTGAAAGTGTATTTATTCAGGTAAAGATTGAGGTCGCTATAAAAAGCATTTCCCTTGGTCTCGCCGCCAAATTCATTATCAAACTGCTTAAATTGGGCATATTCAGTTTGCAGTTCAAAGCTTGCTTGAGAGAATTTTAGTCGAGAAGAGATGGTTTCTCGTCGATTGTAAGCATAGTTTTCAGCAGCTTGATATTGCTGGATAGCCACAGCTGCCAGTCCAAATGATAAAGCTTTGTTGGGCTTAATCTCCAGGTCGGCGCCATTTACTGCGTCAGCTTTGCTGCTATTTTTTTGACTGGGCAGTAAACCGTAGAAGAGCTGAAAATCGTAGAGATCGTCTCGATAGTTACCATAAAATCCCTGCAACGAACTGTCTTCATCCAGATCTTCATCATAGTGCGCATGCATCGTCATGCCACTACCGATCAGCAGATCATACTTTCCACCGCGGGCGATCAAATTGCCATTGTTGTACTCAGCGTAAATATCTCCCCATTCGTTGCTCAAATTTTCAGCAGCCAGTTGACCGATCGGCTCGAATTTTTTGTACTTGGGATACTCTCCGGAAAATTCCAATCCCAAACGAAAATCTTGATAGCGTAGATCAAAGCTAAAGGTTTCATTAGCGTACATATTTAGTGAATCAGCACTATCTTTGTAAACAAAATCAAATTGATTGATTCCACTGATTGTGAGCTGGGATTTTGAGCTAGCTTGCAGCACAGTTTTCTGCTGCGCTTTATCTCTGATCCACTGCTGAATCTTGGCTTCGATTTTAGCTTCATCGCCCTGTTTGTAACCATCGTGTTGCCAGATAATATTGAGGTTACTATCGATCAGTAATGTGCGGGGAGGATTTACCACATTGTACAATCCTGCCACTTCTTGGCGTGTATCGAGCAGCGAAGTAAATTTGTAATCATTGGTTTTGACCAGAGCTTTGGCGCGCGAGACAGCTCGAGATTTATCGATATTTACGGTTAGAACTTGTAAGTCATCTGCATATTTTTCCTGAAAATCAGAAAGATGGGGAAGGGCTTTGAGACACGGAACGCACCAAGTTGCCCAAAAATCCAATAAAATCAGTTTGTCTTCATACTGAGATAAGCTTACCTGATTGCCGTTGAAATCTTCCAAACTAAAATCAGGTGCTTGTCCGATTGTTGCCAAATTATCACTATCTGCCCAAAGTAGGGTGCTACCTAAGAGGCTGAACAAGATTATAGCTTTTTTCCAATTAAATTTATTCATAATCACTTCCTATTCTCCCAAAATATATTCTGCTGCTGTATAGGTTTTGCTAATTTCATTATCAAAAATCGGGGTCTTGGTTTGCAGCCAGACGATTATTTTTGGTTGGATAAAGTCGATATTTTCGTCATATTCTACTGTAAGATCCAAGGTGCCGCTAGCTGATATTTCTATCTCTGTCTTCGCATAGGCCACATTATGAAATTGCTGAGAATCGCTGGTATAGTAGATCTCGGGTTTTCCGTCTGCCACCACAGCGGTCAGGGTCAGATCTTCGGTGGAGAGATTGTTCAATAGCTCCAGCTCCAAGCTTACCTGAGCTACTCCTGAATTCAGCTCTGCCGCAAGAATATTGAGGCGAGCTTGTAGTTCTGATTCTACGATGGAATGATAATAATCATCCAGAGCATTTGTATCGCCGCCGGTAACGATATTGTTGCCACCGATAATGGTGGTGGGCTGGCTAAAAGCACTGTAATAGGAAGCATATTCCAGATAGAAAGGAGTGTGATTATTGCTGAGACAATACTCCACATAGATAAATTGCTCACCGTAGATATTTTTCATTTGATGAAGATACTCAGCTATTTCCGGACAGTTTCCACAGTTTTCAGCTGTTAGCATTTCGGCAAAAACCACCGGTTTATCCGGATCCAAAGCGGGTGGATCTATCTGATTGCCATAAAAGAGCATGGGCTCAGAATCGCTGAGCACATCGTCCATTTCCAGACTATAAGTAGTGTCTGCAGCTGTAACTAGCAATTGCCATTCGATTTGATCAAAACGGTTGTAATCTACCAATTCAGCTTGCATGCTGACCTCAGTATAGATTGAGAAAAATTCCGCGTAAAATGATTCCATCGCAGATTTATCCATAAGATTGTTACTATAATCTTCATGATAAAAGGCCATCACTTCGGATAAATTATCTGCCGAAGCGTTTTCTACAGCTGCCGAAAAGTCAGCAAAGAAATTTTCCACCGCACTATCAGAGTAAGTATCATGATTTAAGAGATCGCAAGCGCTGAAAAAAATAATTATCAGGGGCAACAAGATTAGTAGTTTTTTCATAAATTACATCCTAATTATCGTATGATTCCAAGAGCTCTTTTAAGATTTTTTCCATCTTAACTTCCGAGCCATCTTTATAGCCTTGGTGATGAAAATGAATTTCGCGATTGGGTTTCACGTAAAATGTTTCTGGGATTACACCCACTTCCAAGAGCTCTTTCACTTCTCCGTTGGGGTCTAGCAGAGTTGTAACGTTCCAACCTTCTGCTTTAGCCTTCTCGGCCGCTTTAGCAGATTGACGCTTGCTGTCTTGGCTCAAGGCCAGTACTTCCACGTTTTCATATTTATCGGCAAAATCGCTGAGATGAGGTAGCAGCTTGAGACATGGCACGCACCACAAAGCCCAAAAATCTACGATAACTGTCTGGCCTGCATCCAGTCTTTCATAGAGCGATACTTCGTTACCATCGATATCTAGAAGTGTGAAGTCAGGCATGATGACAGACTCTGTATAGATATCACCGCTTTCGTTGTCGTCAGTTGACTGGGTCTCTGTATCGGCTTTGGGAGTACAGGCAAAAAGCAAGACTGCCAAGCTGAGCAAAAGTAAAATTTTCTTCATAAATTTCTCCTAATCTATAATTTTTTGTTTTTCTTCTTGTTTCAAGGTGTTGGAAAAATAGGGTTTGATGGCATTACACCACTCTTTGGTACAGTTCATACATTTGATGCACTCGTCGCTATCATATTGGGTGGTGGGATCCAGTTCCATGGGACAATCTATACTGCACAATCCACAATTATTACACTTGGATTTGTCATAAGATAATTTCAGGAAACTGAATTTATTGGTCCAACCCATCATCAAGCCCAAGGGGCAGATAGTGCTGCAGAAAGGTCTTTTGATAAAGACGCTGGGCAGCAAAACCAAGAGCACCAAAATCGCGATCTTGATCCAATACATAGATCCGATCAGATAGCGCAGATCCGCATTGATAATTGGCACGGGAATCCCTGCTTCCAAACAGCCGGCCGGGCAAACATTGCAAAACCAGGTTTCAGTGATGCCTACACTGTTTTTATAAAACATCGGCATCAAGATCACCAACACCAGAAAAACCAGATATTTGAGATGACGCGACCAGTCGGGAAGCTTGAATTTGCGAGTGGGGAAGCGGAAAAGTAATTCTTGGATAAAACCAAAGGGGCAGACCCAGCCACAAAACCAACGTCCCACAAGTGTACCGAAGATCAGCAAAATGCCCAAAGTGGCAAAGGTAAAACTGCCGATCACCAAAAAGTGTTGTAGCAAGCCAACCGGGCAAGACCAAATAGTGGAAGGCGAAGAGTAGCAATTTAGTACCGGCAAGGGTATATGCTTAAAAATCTCTTCGATCTGGGGATATTTATACAGATAGATATGTCCGTTGATCACAAAAAGTGAGAGAAACAGAATAAATGTTCTGATCTTGTTATGATGAAAATCGTGATTAAATTTTTTCATGAAGTAATCCTTACTCCTTTATCCTAGGCCTATTCAGCCCAAGCAAAGCGTTATAGCTTTGCTCACCATTTCCGAAAATTCGTCGCTAGCTATTCCCAAAAAGATAAAATTCATGGCAACTACCAGAGCTGCCAGCGGCAGCCAAAATACCAGCTTGGGCTTGATTCTTTGCCAAAAATTATTAGTCCCATCTCGCTTCATCTTCTTACCTCGCTTTATTCTTCGCAGATTAGGGGTAAAACAAATTCGCTGTCTACCGGAGCTTCACAATATGAGTCATAGCACAATTGGAAACCGGCATAGATCTGAAAATTGATTTTCTCTTTGTCGACATTATCGGCAACTGTAAACTTTTTTATCAAATGCACTGTTCCGTGCACGTTTTCAAATCCCAGCTCATCTAGTTCGCCTTTGGGATAGATAGTTTCTTCAAAGCTCACGCCTTCCACCTCATCCACATCCAGATAAAAATAATCTTCCTGAATGGTCAGGTGCATTCCTTCGGGTATCTCAAAAGTAGCTACAATAGAATCTGCTTCTACCTTCACACTCAGCACTTCTGCGGCTGTAACATTTTCGCGAGCCCACAGAAAGATGGCACTACTAAGAATCAATAGGGCAAGAATCACTCTTTTTTTCATTTTTCCTCCGCTTTTTCCAAAATATATTTATTTAAAACTCAGCATAACTTAACGCTGTGTATATTTGCCTTGTAGCAAATATATCTTTTCTTTTGCATTTTTTATTCCTAAAGCTCTATCTTTTCTCGTTTGAAAAAATCTTCCAGAGTAAGCGCTGTAGACCAATATTTGTAGAAAGTCGCGATCAAAGTCTCAGCCAGGTCAACGTGCTCGATCACAATGTAAGTGAGATTTTTTTCAGGATTGAGTTGATTGGTCAGAGAAAACATCACAGTTTGCTGATCAAAAACATGCAGTTTGATGGGAAGATGATAGGCTACCTTAATCTCTTCGCCCGCAGCTTGGAAATTTTTCATGCGTCGGGCAAAAAACATAAGATCAGATTTTTCAACCTCGAAGATAGATTTATGAGCTACGTTTTTTTTCATACTTTCGGCTTGCTCAGCATGAACTTCCAGATCATTGGACATCGCATAAGGTGCCTTGCAAAAAGAGAGGACAAACTCTTTGGCCTGCAGTTCCAAGGCGTGATGTTTTTTGATGATACTGGGAGCTGTGCCATAGACTTCGATGAAATCCAAGGGGGAAGAATTTTCCTGCTGAGTGTTGAAGATAGGAGCCAGTAAATTGGATAGATTTTTCAGACGATCCAAACGTTTTTTTTCCGATTCGATCTTTTCATCAAAGGCAATCTCGGGATTCACCGCCTGAAATTTTCTTACTTTGCCCAGTTTTTCGATACACAAGCCTTGCTTGATCAAACCATCCAGCACAGAATAGATACGCGAGCGGTTTACACCGGAACAGCGGGCAATCTCTGTGGCAGTAAAGAGTTCTTTACGTAGCAAGCAGCAATAAACTTTTGCCTCATTTTCTTTCAAACCGATATTTATCAATTCATTCACAAATTTTATCATCTTCATCTCCATGTGTTGTACTAACTGGGGCAACAAAAAATTAGCAGGAGCTCTCTGTCAAATATTTTTCAGCCAATTAGCAGCAGAAAATCTTTCTGCCCATATCCTCAAGGCTAGTTTGAAGTGCTGAAGCTTTTGATAATTTTTCTTGCGCTGCATGAATCTAAAAGAGAGCAAACGGCAGCGAAACATTGAAGTATTGATTGGCCTTGTCAAAATCATCACCGTAGCGGCAGATAAAATTGAAGCCCAAAAGATTGAGCATCGCCTTGATCTCATAGCCATAATTTTCCTTGATCTCATAATTATCGGTTTGCAGATCTTGAGTTGCCAAGTAATCCAGCCAGCCGCCCACTCCCAGATAGGTGATAGAGAGTAGCTCAGTTTTTAATTTTAGCGAGAGATTTAATTTATCACTCAGTTTTAGCCAAGCTTCGTTTTGCAGACTAAGATATTTATCTTCCTGATAATCACCGGTGAAATTAAAGCGAGGCTGAAATTTACCGATTGTTATTTTTTGATCGCGATAGAGGATATTTTGGAAATCATAAAAGCCCGGATTTCTGCCATTGAAAAGTTGCAAGCGGCTATGATTTTGCAGAGAGAAAGTTTTCAGCAAGCTATCATCAAAGAGCTCAAAAAGTGGGGCCCAGGCCAATTCCAGTTCTAGCTCGTGCTGAGTGAAAGTTCGAGGCAATTTCAGCTTTTCATCAGCTACAGCGATCTGATAATTTAGATCAAACTTTCTTATCGGGTGCACTTGGCTATTTTTGTAGGGCAGATTGTAGCCCATTTGCAGAGAGTAAGCCGGATATATGGTATGTCCGGTGGGCAATAATATCTCACCAGAGTCATCAGTAAGGTCGTCATCTTTCGCGTAATAATTTTTGATATCGAGGTAGGAAAGTTCGAGCTGGGAATTGATCTGCCAAAATTGCTGCAAAAAGATATCGTGCTGAAAATCGAGACTAAAATTTACTCCCAAGATATTTTGCCAGTAGAGTTTTTCCTGATAATATTTTCCCGGATAAGCCAATTTGAAGCCTGCCAAGCTCAGGGTTGGGGCGAGCATTTTATTGGTATAATTAAGATAATAATAGTTATCTGCGCTAAAATCGTAGGGCTGATAAAAGCCACCACCCAGATAGTGTAAACCGAGAGGTTCACTGAAGAGCGTGCCGACGAAAAATCCGCTGTGAATTGGCAGCAGCAGATTCATCCGGTTTTTTATCTGTTTCAGCGAATGATATGGATAGTAATCCAAACTTGCTCGTTCCAAACTATCGGCAAGCACGATCTGATTGTCAGCTGGGCGCTCTTGCCAGCTATCAAAAAAATTGGTATTCCGCGGTAGGCTGAAATTTTCTTGCAGTTGAGGTAAGCTGATTTTTCCCAGAGAGTTGTTACTGTTATCAAAATCTGCCAGCGTAATCAGCTGCAAGCCGCTGCTATCTTGGTGAGCTGTAAGGGGCGAGAGATTGTAAGGTGGAGTAAGATATTCGCGGCGCTCCGAGCCATCGCTATAGATCTGAGAGAGCGCTGTACGATAATCTTCGCTGTCGCCACTGACAGCCAAAAGCGCAGAGTTATCCAGCCACAATATTTTCTGTGGAAAAGAATCAAAATGATATGTAGCCAGCAATTTGGTTTGATAGAAATCATAAATTTTGATTTTGTATTGCTCATCTTCCAAAAGTGCAAAGGCAAATTTTTCTTGATCGGGTGAGAGCGAGAGATTTTCGATCTGCACATCACGTGGAAATGAGAGGATTGAGGAGCTGCTGAAATTTGAGAATTTCATGATCTCGCTTCCTGCAGAAATACGAGATTTGTAGATGAAATCTCCATTATCAAAAACTTGGGGAAAGCTACCTTTGAACATAGCTTTGCTTTTGCCGGTTTGGGCATTATAGCGAAAGATGGTGGGATGCAAGCTTTTGTTGCCAGCTCGAGCGTAGCGACTGTAGATGGCGTATTGACCATTATAGCTGAGATCCAGATGGAAAGCGTTACTCAATTTTGCGAAAATTTGCTGCTGATTAATCTGAAATTTGCCCAGAGCCAAAGAGTCAGCTGAGATCTCTGCCAAAATCAAATTCTGATAACCCTGATCACGATCAAGTTTGCCCAAAATCAGAGCGTGATTGTTTTTGATAGAAAGCGAGCGAAGGCTGCTAATTTTGTAATCTATTTTTTCATATTCAGCGAATGTATGGGCGAAAAGTGAATCGGTTTTTGAGGCAATTTTTCTATTGTAGCTAGCTCCATAATATTGGGTGAGTATATGTTGTCGCCAATCTTGTTGCAAGCGTTGATAAGATTTTCCATAGATATCTTCAAAAGCTGCTTGTAGATCGAAGAAATTTTGCTGATTGCGATGCAGCAGCAGTTGCTGCAATTTATCTTCACCATAAAATTCCGCCAGATATCGGACCAAAGAGAAACCTCTGGCATAGAGCAAGCCGCCTCCGATTTCACTATTGGGTCGCAGCAGGTTACCATTGAAAGCAGCTTGGCGCAGATAGCGATCGCCTCTTTGCAAGCCCCACTCTTCGCCGCTATAATATTGGGCAAAGCCCTCGTTGAGATCTTTGGGAAATGTCAGCGCCGGTAAAGGCGGAATGAGCTTTGCCAAAAGATCGGCAGTGGTATGATACAAAAAATAATGTGACATCTCATGAGCTATTACCTTGTGCAGAAAGCTTTCGGTGCCGCTAAAATTTTCCAAATATGCTGATGAATTTACATAGATGAAAAAATAGCTATCGAACATAGTAGCCCCGTTGGCGATATCATCACGATCGGAAATATAGATGAGAATTTTTTCTTCTGGAGCTGTTCCATAGGATTGGGATAGAGCTGCAAATGAGGCTTCGGCAATTTTGACGCTCTCTTCAGCCCAAGCTTGCAGAGGCTGATGATAAACTACTTTGATATTGGCAGATTCAACTACCTGCCATTTTAGATCCGGGTGATTGCGTTGATTGATGGTAATAAAGGCGCCTAGACTAAAAAGATTTAGCGCGCTGCAAAATAATATAAAGCTAACGAGATATTTCTTCACGATTCCTCCGTTGATTTTCATTTAGGCAGTTGTATTTGCAGGTTCTGTTCCAGTTACACGCTTAAATATTTTTCCCAATTTATAGCCATCCGCTGCGCTGGAAACTATGCCGCCGGCATAACCGGAGCCTTCCCCGATTGGGAAAAGATTTTCGATCTTCTGAGCGGAGAAATTATCGCGATCTCGCAGCATTCGTACCGGAGAAGAAGTGCGGGTTTCGGGTGCGATCAGCATACCGTTTTCGATAAAACCGGGAGCTGTGCGTTCAAATTTGGCCAAGCCAGCTTTGAGGGCAGAGTAGATCGGTTTGGGAAAAATCTTGTTGAGATCAGCCTTGTAGGTCATGGGGCGATAGGAACTGGCCAAAACACTTGAGCTGCTGCTTTTGGTCATGAAATCTTGGGCGGTTTGGAGCGGAGCATAATAGGGCTGCTCAGGATCAAAACAGCTGGCTTCCAAGCGACGCTGAAAATTCATGCCAGCCAGTGCGCCGGCTCCAAAGTCATCTGCTGTCACCGAGGTGACGATGGCGCTGTTGCCATAAAATTTTTCCCGGCTGCTGTAGCTCATGCCGTTGGTAACGATCTGTCCCGGCTCAGTGGCAGCGCCGATTACTTCTCCGCCCGGGCACATACAAAAGCTATAAACTCCGCGCGTGCCCTGCTTGGCAGTCAAACGGTAGGTAGCGGGACCCACGATAGTAAGATCTGTCTGGGCTCCGTAAAAGGTAGCGTTGAGATAATCTTGCGGATGCTCGATGCGAAAACCCACAGCAAAAGGTTTGCTGACCATTTCTATTTTTTGGTTTAGTAGGTGGAAAGTATCGCGCGCTGCATTACCAATCGCCAAAATTAAAATTTCCGGCTGATACCAACTACCGGCAATCTGCACTTTTTTCACTTTACCATCATCTATTTGCAGATCAGTCATTTTACTGTTAAAATGAAATTTGCAACCTTTGCTTTCCAGATATTTTCTAAGATTCCGGGTGATCAATTTTACGCCATCAGTTCCGAGGTGGGGCAGAGCATCTAGCTTGATCTCAGGATCAGCGCCAAACTGCACCAATTTGTCATAAACTGCATTGATATAAAAATCTTTGCCTCGGGAAGTAAGCTTGCCATCGGAAAATGTGCCGGCTCCACCCAGGCCAAATTGGACATTGCTCTCAGGATCCAAAACAGCATTTTCCCAAAAATTTTCTACTTTCTTGCTACGTTCGCTGATCGCTTCTCCGCGCTCGAAAATATAGGGTGAAAAGCCGGCTTCGACCAAAGCTAGTGCGGCAAAAAGTCCGGCTGGCCCCGCCCCGATGATAAAGGGATTATCTGAGTTCAGTTCTTTCTGAGGCAAAATTAGCGGCTTTTTTTCTTGGAAAGGTTTGATCTCCGGATGTGACTTAAACTTGCCCGAGAGCTCGCATAAAACTGTAAAATTAAATTTTAATCTGCCACGTTTGCGGGCATCGATCGAGCGGCGAACAATTTGCAAATCGCTGATCTGAGCGGGATTTACTTTGATGCGCTCTGCTACATGCAGTTGCAGATCGCGCTGATCTGTGATATCTACCAAAATATTTCTGATTATATACATTATCTTTTCTCCTGAGTTGTCTTTCTTTTTTATTATCATAATTATCAGTTTTAGGCAATTATCAGCTTGCTCTTATCTGTCAAGTTTTTGCAAAATAGTGAAAAATAATCAAGCTCAGTCGTCTGATTTTAGGCGCCGAACCGAGCAAACCTGTTGCTTGAAAAACTCAATTTTTGCCAAGCAATTTTGGCAATTTGCCACAGGCTCGAGTAAAACGCAGTTGACAGTCAAAGCGCAGTTTATAATTACTGAATTCAAAAAAGATAAAATTTCCAAGTAGAGTAGAGCATAATGGCTAAAATCAAAAGGATAAAAAAATAGATGATAGCAATTTATATAGATAAGAAGATTCGAGCTTATGAAAATCAGGTGAAATACGCCTTCGATTTTATATTCAGGACTTTGGGTTATGAATACAAATATATTAAGACGGCTGACGAAATCTTATCCAATGATATCCTGATTTACTATGGTGTGATTCATCCTACTTTAGAAGAAGCTTATCAGATCGTTTTTCGCAAGATCATGTTTTACCTGCCTTTTGAATCGGAGCTTTATGATTACCGAGAGCTCAGCGCCAATAAATTACGCAACTGCACTTTGGAGCTGCCCGATGGTATTCCGGTCTATTCTACCAGTGAGATTTTCGAAGCTCAAACCGAGAAATATAGCGGACTCTATTACTGCTCATTTGGTTTTGATCTGGTGGGCAATATCTTTTTCCAGCTGAATAATGCAGCTCAGCATGTCTTTGGCAAAGAAGAAGTTTATGATAATAATTTCGAAGCCTACAATGATATTCCCTTTGTAAATCATTATCTACAGAGATTGGAAGCAGAGCTAAAATCTGCTTATGCGGGGCAGCATCGCTATTTTTTGATCAAGAAAGAGCAGTGGCCGCAAGCTGAGAAAATGGCTGTGGCAATTTCTCATACCATCGATTCTCTGAAGAAATGGGATATTAAATCTATCTTAAAAATCAGTTTTCTCGATCTGCTCAACTTTTATCGAGTCAATTATTTCTTTAAGAATTTTATCAGTAAAAGCAAATATTTACTCACCAATTTTGAAGAGTATTGGAATTTTGATCTGATCAATGAATTGGAGAGCGAGTATAAGCTGCGCAGTACCTATTTTTTGGGCTCTGATACACTCAATAGCAAAAGCTTTGATTATGATGTGGAAGATGAAGATCTATTGGATGAGCTGCAGAAGATCAAAGAGCGGCAATGTGAAATAGCTCTTTTGGCTCCGGCCTATTCCCAGAAAGCAGATGTTTATGCTTCTCAGAAAAAAATAATTTGCGAGCTGACCAATCGCACCAAGATTGGTGTACGCCAGCAAAACCAAGGCTATGATAGCAAAGTAACAGCTCAACTGCATGAGAAAAATCATTTTCATTACGATTCATCGCAATACTATTCTCAAACCAGTGGTTTCAAAAATGGGATTGCCTCTGTCTATCGACACTTTCGAGAGCTGAACCCACAACTTTCGGAAGAGCGCAGCTTGAACCCGGTGACCAATCATTTGGAAATCCCGGTGGCTTTTGCAGCCGGCACTTTGCGGCTTTCCAAGTTTAGCAATATCCCCTTTGATAAAGCCAAATCTATGTTGGATAGTTTGATCGAAAATGCCGCTGCCAGTAACGGTTTATTTGCCTATGATTTTTCCCTTTCCGCTTTTGCCGATATTCCTTACTGCGCCGAGCTTTTTCGGTATATCCAAAAAAAAATCGCTCATCATTCCCGTTTCCAAGCCACATATGGAGAAATAGCAGATTGGTGTAAAAAGCGCGACAGCGTCTATATCCGAGAAAAAAACCGCCGTATCAAGCTCTATTTCCCACACGCTGTAGAGCATATCACCTTTCAGATTTTGGGCGAGCATAAGTTTTATGTAGCAGATCATCAGCAGGTAGAGATTATCAAGCAGCGCTTGATCTTTCACAATGTGCCCTCCGATAGCAATATCACCATCATTTTGGAAGCACCCGACAATCGGGAAAGTGTGAACAGTGATGAATAAACTATTGATGATCTCATATTTCGCACCACCCCTGAATACACCGGCAGCGATCCGGGTGGGAAAATTTGCTCAATACCTGCCGCAATACGGCTGGCAAGCGACTATTCTCACAGTCAAAGAATTGGATTACTATCAGGCAGAGCCTGAACTCTATAATCTGTCAGCCCAGAAAATTGTGCGCACAGAATCTGCCGATCCTCTGCGTTTGCTGAAGATCTTTTCGAAAAATAAGCCCGCGACAACTGCTGCCAAATCTGTTTCCCAAAATTTGCATCAAAAAGGCGAAAGCTTGACCAATCGCCTCAAAGCGCTCTTTCCGGTAGATGATAAAATCGGCTGGCTGCCATTTTGTTATGCAGCCGGCAAAAAAATCTTACGTCGCGATAATTATCAGGCTATCTATTGCACGCTGGGCGGCACCAATGCCCAAGCAATCGCTGCCTATAAATTGGCCAAAAAATTTCAGCTTCCCCTGATTTTGGATATTCGCGATCCTTGGACTGATCATATTTTTACAAACTATAATTGGTACAATAAAATTTTAAATAATTACTGGGAACAGAAAATCCTAAAATTTGCCGATAAAATTATCACTGTCACGGCTGGTATAAAAAGCACGCTGGATAAAAAATACGATTTTCCAGCTGCTAAGCTCGAAGTTATTTACAACGGATTTGATAATTTTTGGCCGGCCACAAAAGCGGAGAAAGATGATTTTTTCACTCTCACTTTTGCCGGCAATATGTACAAAGATATCACGCCGCAAGTTTTGTTGCAAGCGCTACAAAATCTGCCCAGAGAGATCCTGAAACAGCATAAGATTAGGTTGCGCTTTATTGGCAATTTTCGCAACACTTTCCATAAACTTATAGCAGAGTTTAGGGCAAACCGGCAAGCTGATCTTCAGCTGGAGATTTTGCCTTTTATGCCGAAGCAAGAGCTCAGCAAATATCTGCACAGCTCCGATCTGCTGCTGATCTTTCTGCCCAAGCGAGCTGGCGCTGCCGAGATCTTGACGACGAAATTCTTCGATTATCTGCCTTATAAAAAGCCACTTTTGGCTATTGCGCCAGAGCCTGGCGAATTGGCAGATTTTATTTTAGAAAATAATCTGGGCTTTGTGATAGATCCTGAAGAGAAACAACCTGAAAAAAAATTGCGGCAGATTTTGCAGCTGCGCCAAGAAAATCAACTGGCAAATTATCAGGCTAGCGAGCAATTTATCGGCAAATATAGACGTGAAAATCTCACAAAAAAGCTAGCAGATGTTTTGACTGAAATGTGCAAACCAACCCAACCAGCTCGCAAAAAAATAGCGCATCTGCAATTGTTGCCGCTGCTTTCGGGCGTGCAAAATGTGATGCTGGAGATATTAGCTGATTTGGATCAGGAAAAATATGAGATTTCTGTCATTTCAAAGAGTGGTGGTCCTTTGCTCGAAAAGCTGCACACTTTGGGTTATCGGCATATTCCGCTGGAATCTTTGCGGCGCGAAATCTCTTGGTGGGATTTCGTAGCTTTATTTAGATTGTGGAGAATTTTCCGGACTGAGAAATTTCAGATCGTGCATACTCACTCTTCCAAGCCGGGATTTTTAGGTCGCATTGCAGCGCGTTTGGCCGGAGTACCACGAATTATTCACACTGTGCACGGCTTGCCTTTTCATCCCTATTCGCCGCCCATTATTCGTTTCATTTATCGGCACCTGGAAAAGCTGGCAGCCCGTTTTTGTGATTTTGTTGTTTTTGTGAATAGAAGTGAAAGAATTTTGGCAGAGCAGCAGAAAATCGTAAAACCGCAGCAGGCAATCACCATTTTCAATGGGATAGATTTGCCTCAGAATTATCCTAGAAAAACTGATCATCAGCGCTTTGTGGTGGGAAGTTGTTTAAGATTTTGGCAGCAAAAAAACATTATCGCCACCCTCAAAGCAGCGATCGAGGTTTGTCAACGTCAGCCGCAGATCGATTTTATTTTTATCGGGGATGGTGACGAATATCAGCAAGCGCTCGATTTGGTGCAGCAAGCTGGTTTGAGCCAACGTATCAGCTTGCCCGGCTGGCAAGATAAGGTGCAGGCTTGGTTCGAAAAATTTGATCTCTTTCTGCTTTATTCCAAATGGGAAGGTTTGCCGATTTCCATCTTGGAAGCGATGGCTTATGGCTTGCCGATAGTGGCTTCCGATATCAAAGGCAATAATGAATTGGTAACTGCTGCCAATGGCGTTTTGATCTCTGTGCAGCAGCCGCAAAAACTGGTAGAAGAGATTATTAGCCTTTCCCGGCAGCCGGAAAAATTGCAAGTATGGGGCGAAAATTCTCGTAAGCTAGTGGCAGAAAAATTTAGTTTAGCTCAGTTCAACCGACAATATCAGGCTTTGTATGAAGAATAGAAAAATAGATTTTACTCAGATTGCGCTTTACAAAACTATTTGGAATAATATTTAGGTAGCAGATCGCTCAATAAAAGAAATGGTGGAAATAATAAGATGAAGAAAATCGCTGAAACTAGAGTAAAAATATCAGGGCAGAAAGAGAGCTGAAATGCATATCATATTAGCTCTTTTTATCACGTTTTTGCTGACCTATCTCTTGGTGCCGCTGAATATTATTTACTCGAAGAAAATCGGGATGATAGATTATCCGCATCAGCGGGGAATGCATGAGGTTGCTACGCCATTGGCCGGCGGCTTGGCTTTGGGCATTCCGCTCATTCTGATGCAGATTTATGGCTATTTTATTTTCGGACCTCAGATGCTCTACTTAGCTGCGGGCAGTTTTTTGATGTTGCTGCTGGGATTTTTGGATGATAAAACCAAATTCACCGCCAGATTTAAGCTCTTTTTCCAGATCGCTATTGTCACTTTGCTCTATTTCTGGGGTTTCCAGATAGAGCTCATCACCAATCCTTTTGGTGACTCGATTAATTTGGGCATATTTTCCTATCCCGTTACGCTTATCTGGTTTTTGGTTGTGATCAATGCCTTCAATCTGATCGATGGCTTGGATGGCTTGGCTGCCGGCATCGCTGTAATCTCAGCTGGCACGATTTTTATCATCGGCTACCTGACGCACAATGAGATTATCCTCTTTTTAGCTTTGATCTTGATCGGGGCAAATCTAGCATTTTTACGCTACAATTTCTCTCCGGCAAAAATCTTTATGGGCGACACCGGCAGCTTGCTGGTTGGCTTCAATCTGGCTGCGCTTTCCATTGCCGGCGAAGGTGAATTCAAAGGCATTACCTCGATGACATTGTTGGTTCCCATCATGATTTTAGGTTTTCCACTTTTGGATATAGTTTTGGCTGTGCTCAGGCGCCTGAAAAAACAGGAAAATATTTTCCAAGCTGATAAAGAACATATTCATCATAAACTGCATAATTTGGGGATTTCGCAGAAATATGTTGCGCTTATTTGCTATTTTATCACTTTTCTCTTTAGTCTGATTGGATTGGGTTTTGCCCTCTCTTCCAAAAAATATCTCATGGTCGTTTTGCTTTTTTTATTGGTTTTGTTATTGATCCTGACCTACAATTTTTTTAAAAAGGATAAACAAGAATGAAAGAAAAATTATTACTCGCTCTACTGCTGATCTCTTTGCCACTGATCGCCTTGCAAGATTGGCAAACCTACACCAACACTACTCATCTTTACGATATCGTGGAATACAACGACCAATTTTATCTCTCGACTTGGGGCGGCGTACTGCAGTATTCGCACAATTATCTGCTATCTGATAAAGAGCTGAATACAGTAAACAGTCTCAGCTCCAACGATGTCAGATCGCTGGCTGTGACTCCCGGTACTGATAATCTGCTTTTGGCAACTTATGATGCCGAAATCGATAGAATGTCGGGCCATGATTTTATCCTGAAGATTTCTCAAGAGATCGGCTTGCCCACAGCGGCTGTGAACTTGGTGCTGACCAATGATGACTATATTTTTGTAGCAAGCCGCCAGGGTGTGACGATTTTTCAGGAAAGTTCTGAATTTCCCATTCCCATTACCAGATACCAATTCAATATAGAAAATGGTTTGAGCGCGGAAGATATTACTGCCATGGCGATCAATGATGATTATCTCTTTTGCGGCAGTACGATGGGCTTGGATTATATTTCATTAGATTCTTTACAGACAGGAAATTGGACAAATCTAACCAGCGACAATTCGCCTTTGCCCAGCAGTACTATCACTTCGCTTTCTGCTGATGAAGATCAGTTGGCGGTAGCTACCAAAGCCGGTCTGGCTGTAGCTGAGCTTGCTACTTTTCAGTGGCAGGTCTACACTGAGGCAGAGCACGGGATTGCACACGACAGTATCTACCCGGTAACAATTGACTCACTTGGAGATATCTGGCTGGGTTGGGGAGAGTGGATAGAGGCCGATCTGGCTGTTTCTGACAGCACCGATATCTTTGCAAGTAGGCTCGATCAGCAGGGAAATTTTTCTCATTATCATTCGGCAGATCTGGGATTTCTGACAACCCGCCTGAAAAATATCAGGCAGATCGACGATAAACTATATTTTCTTACCTGGGGCGAGGGTTTCCTCTTTTACGATTTGGGCAACGGCAATTGGTCGGAACAATTTGTTACCAATAGTATCAGCTCCAATTTTGTACGAACAATGCTTTTGGATCACAACCAAAAATTGTGGGTGGCCAACGGGCGAGTGGGCAACGAAAGTTCTGCCCGCTTCACACGTGGACTCTCTGCTTTTGATGGCAGCAATTGGCAGAACTATACGAAGGAGAATTCCGGTCTGATCACGGATAATATCTATGATCTGGCAGTGGATAATGATAATCGGATATGGATGAGCAGTTGGGGAAGCGGATTATCCTATTTAAATCAGTCAAACCAGATATTTAGCAGGGTCAATATGAGTAACTACCCAGAGTTGCAATTTCAGGATTCCAATGGTGCTTGGCATGGACCCTCCACAACGATTCCGCTGGTAGAAGTTTTGAATAATGGCGAAATTGCCTTTAGCAGCTATCCGCACCATTTGGCAATCTTAGATGGCACAGAGCTTCTGCATTCTTTCGCTCTGCATCAGCCCAGCTCAGATTATGAATTTAGCGATTTTTTGGAATTTAAACAATTTGGCGAGCTCTATTTCATAGGGACTCGCTATAATGGAATTCGTATTTGGCAAGGCTCGGATTATCCCACAGATGCCGGTAGCGGCTGGCAAGTGCCGGCTCCACCACAGATGCAGGGTAGCGAGATCAATGAGATAGTACATCGTATCGATAACTTGGGCTACGATGAGTATTGGATTGCCAGTTCGCAAGGACTGTTTTGCTACAAAGAAAAACCGCGTTTCAGCTTTGACAATCAGCAATATCCGGCAGGCTTTTATTGGTATCGTTATGGACAGGAAGCCAAGAAAAAGCAGATCTTTGTTAACAATAGCTGGCAAGATCAGGAGACACCGGAATTTTGGTATGTGGTGGGACAACCCTATCTCTATGGAGGGGCAATCACAGTGCCTTCAGCGCTTTTTGTCGATCCTTTTGGCAAAGTTTGGATCGGAACCGCAGATAGCGGATTTACGATTTATGATCTGGAAAATGATGATTTCCAACATTTCAATACCCAAAATTCTGATCTGGTAAATAATCTAATTACTGACTTTGCCTACGATCCTCTCACCGGAAAACTCTATATCGGCACTGCCAATGGCATGAGCTCGGTGAAAATTGGTATCTCTGCTGATTATAATCTGGAAACTGAGCTCAACAAAGTGCGAGTCTATCCCAATCCTTTCCATCCGGAGCAGGATCTAGAAGTTCGCATCGAAAATCTCGATAGCCTCACCATGCCGGCCGGAGATGCCACTTGCAAGATTTTTGATATCTCAGGAGAACTGATTTTGACGCTTGCTAAAAACGATTATGAGCAGTTTAGCTGGGATGGCAATAATGCTGTCGGCAAAAAATGTGGATCAGGAGTATATTTCTATTTGATCTCAGCTGCAGAAGGACAAACAGCCCGCGGTAAAATTGTGTTGATACGCTAGGAAGCATATGAAAAAAATGCTCTTTGTCTCTAGCTACAAAAGCCCTTCTGTTTTGCGAGATCAAGCGCTTATGGAGGAAATATTCGATTGCCAAGCGCTTTACTTTGCAGATTCGCGGCGCTCTCTTGCCTATATTTATCAAACTATCAGACAGCTCTGGAGAGCGTGTCGCAAAGCGGATTATTGCTTTGTACGCTTCGCTGATTTTCGCGCTTTTCTGGTCGTGCTTTTTGCCAAAATATTGCATAAACCGTCGGCGGTGGCGATCGGTGGCTACGAAGTGGTAGCACTGCCGGAGATAGATTATGGCGGATTGTTGAGCTGGCATAGCAGAAAGCAGCTCAAATTTATCTTGCAGCAGGCTGATCTGATCATTACCAATTCCCGATTTAGCTGCAGTGAAGTGCAAAAGCTAGCACCTCAACGCGAAGTTTTTGTAATCCCGCATGGCATTGCTGAGATAGAAAAGTTTGCTCAGAAAAAGCCGCTAATTGTCACGATCGGTAAAGCGACTGCCAAGATTTATCGCCTCAAGGGTTTGCATACTTTTGCCGCTGCAACTGCCGAGCTATCAGCAGATGCTATGATTATCGGAGATTTTGATCAACCCACCAAAGATAGATTGCTCTCATTAAATCCCAAACTAATTTTTCCAGGATTTTTACCACAATCAGAAATTAGCAAGATTCTGAGCTCAGCTCAAGTTTACTGTCAGTTTTCTCGACGCGAATCATTTGGCGTAGCGCTTTTGGAAGCGATGGCAGCTGGCTGCATTCCGGTGGTAGAAGCTTCTACTGCTTTACCGGAAGTGGTGGGCACTTGCGGCTACCAGATGCAATATGATCAGGTGCAATCTGCCCGAGTAGCAATTGCCAAAGCTCTCGAATCTACCGATTATGCTGCAGTACAGCAGCGTGTGAAAGATAATTTTTTACTAACCGCTCGAGCAGCTAAGTTCAGGAATTTGTTTGAGGAGAAAGGATGGATCTGAGATTAGCAATATTGGGAATTAATCCTGCTTGGCAACTGGTTTTGGAGCAAATTGGCACAGATTATCAGGCTGTGCAGACCAACGAGATCTCAGCGGCAAAATTTGCTGTCTTGATTGTGGAAGATCTGGGTTCGGCCCGGCAGCAAGTTCAGAAATTTTTAGAGGCCGGGGGCAATATACTATTTTCAGCAGCTGCTTTTAGTCAGTTTTACACTAGGAAAATGCGCTCTAAACGAGTGCGTACATTATATGCCTCGCCAGAAAATTTTTTTGGCAAATTAGCTCCGCTGGATTTGGTGGGAAAATTATCCCTTCCTAGTTCCACCAAAGGCTTGACTTGTCAAAACAAGGGCTTGCAGATCTATCACGGTTCAGAAAAAGCCGGGCAATACTTTATCTTACCTTTCGATCTATCTCAGGAGATGCAAGCTTATCGTGGACAGCGCAAAAAGTTTGTAGCAGCTCGGCGAGAATTGCCTTCAGAAATTGTCGCTGCCAATTCCAAAGCGGCTATCAGAGAATTGATTACCCGCTTGCTGCAAGAACTCTATGCTGAACGAGAGTTGCCTTTTATCCAAAAATCTTATATTCCCGCGGCTCAGCGTAATTTTTGCTTCCGAGTCGACACCGATTTTTGTTCAGCTGCAGAAGCTGAGACATTGTATGCGATCTGCCAAAAACATCAGATCTCGGCCAGCTGGTTTGTAGATACGAAAAATATCAAGCGCCTGCAAAATTGCTATGGCAAATTTAAAGATCAGGAAATTGCTTTGCACTGCTTTCGGCATCGCGTCTTTGACGACTATCAGGCAAATTTCGAGAATTTGCAGAACGGATTGATAAATTTAGCTATTATTCCCGAGCATAGTGCCGGCTTTGCAGCTCCTTTCGGCAGCTGGAATTTTGCTTTGGATCGGGCTCTGAACCAGCTGAGTTTTAGCTATTCTTCCGAATTTGTGCTCAGCTATGATGATCTGCCCTTTTATCCACTAGTCAGTGGCAACAGTTCGCAAGTTTTACAGATTCCTCTTCATCCCATTAGCTTGGGCAGATTGCGCCGCTCACATTTCAGCCCAACTGAGATGTTGGAATATTATAAAAATATCGTCAGCCAAAAAGCTGCTAATGCTGAACCTATTATAATCTATCATCATCCGCATCACGCTCATCTGGAAGTGTTTTCTCATCTTTTTGAATTTTTGGACGAGCAACAGATCGACAATCTTACCCTAGCTGATTATGCAGATTTTTGGAGAAAGCGACTCGATTATCCTCTCCATGCAAAATTTGTAGATAAACAGATCTTGTTGGAAAATCCTGATGAAAATATTGAATTGCGCATTTTTTACCGAGGTAAATTGGCGCTGAGTAAAAATACCAAACAGATCAAGCTCGAAACTTTAGATTTTAGAGACTTGGTCGATAAAAGAAACCAACATGACCAGCTTGCCAGGCGCTATCATTGGCGTGATACACTGTATGCTTATGAATCCTGGCGCGGTAGAAGGAATAGATAATGCGAATTTTTTTAGCAAGCTACGATACTGTGATGCTGAACAAAAGCGGACCCTCCTATAAACTGATTCACACCCAGAAAGCTTTGGCAGATCTGGGAATTGAGGCCAAATTTTATGATATGTGGAATCCCAATATTACCCGTGATTCTCATGATTTGGTTCATATCTTCAATGCCAGCGTTTCCACCTACTCTTTGGCAGCAAACTTATTGAGATTTGGAGTGAGATATGTGGTGAACCCGATCTTTTTTAGCAATCATTCGGCGGCTACGATTCGGCTTTACCGCAAATTAGATAATCTGCATCGGAAGTTTTTCAAGCTTTCGCGCTCTGATTATGATTTTACCAAATTTATCTGTGAGCAAGCAGAGATGGTGTTGCCCAATACTGAGGCTGAAAGAGAGCTGTTGATCAAGGGTTTGGATATTTCAGAAAAAAATAATCTTACCATCCACAATGGGGTGGAAGCCAGATTCGCTGAGGCCGATCCCAGCCTCTTTAGCAAAAAATATGGCTGCAAGGATTTTGTGCTAAATGTGGGGCATTTGGGCTCACCACGCAAAAATGGCTACAATATGATCAAGGCGTTAGCCCAAGTCGATGCTCCGGTTTTTATCATTGCCAATGTCTTTGCCAATGCGGAAGGCCAGCGCTGTGTGGATGAGATTGAGAAAAGTAAAAATATTACCCTGATACGCTGGGTCGAGCATGATGATCCGCTTTTGGCCTCGGCTTATGCAGCTTGCAAAGTTTTTGCGCTTCCCACCAGATACGAAACTCCGGGACGTGCTGCCTTAGAAGCAGGCTTGGCTCAAGCCAATATTGTGATCACCCCAAATGGTGGCACCAAAGAATATTTTGGAGATTTTGCCGATTATATCGATCCTGACTCGATACAATCGATCCGCAAAGCGGTGGAAAAATCTCTGAACAAACCCCAAACAGATCAATTGCAAAAACATATTCAGCAGAACTATATCTGGCCGGTGATCGCCCAGCAGACTGTTAAGATTTATAACAAGTTGAAATAACTCTATGTGGACCAAAGCATTACACTATTTAGCAGGAAATGTTATCAACAATTTGATAATGTTACTTTTCCTGCCAATATTTTCTCGGTACATGATACCAGCCGAGTATGCTGTTTATTCAAATCTCATTATTTTTATTACCTTAGCTCGCTTATTCTACTTATTGGGATTTAATCAATCGATAATATCATTTTTCTATAAGGAAAACTCTGAAGACTATCGATATAGCTTTATCAGCTCCATGTATATCGCTGTCATAATAGGTGCGGTTTTTTTCAGTGGCCTCATCATTATTTTACAAAAGCCAATCACACTTCTAATCGTTAAAGATCTTAAATATCTTCATCTTATAAAATATAGTATCTTGATAATTATAACTCAAACATTTTACGTGCTTACAGCTAGTATTTTGAAAATGTTGGGCCGCTCATTGAATTATACTATTTTGGGTGTCATTAATAATTTATCTCAACTCTTCTTATTTTCGTACGGTGCCTTGATAGGAAAATTTTCAGTTGAAGATGTATTATTTTATGTTACAATTTCTTCTTTTATAGTAATGCTAATTTCTCTCTTCAATATTAGCTTTATCTTAAAATCTTTTCAGTTAACCAATAAAAATAAATTTGATTTAGATATTTTGTTACCTGCCATAAAATTTGGTGCAATAATGATTCCGGGTACAATAGCACTTCTGGGTATGAGAATCTTTGATAGATTAATGCTTACAAACCTTTCATCAGATGGACTCGCTGATACTGGAATCTATGCAATGGGCTATAAGATCGGTGCTGTTATGCATGTTTTAGTCTCGATAGTTAGTATGACTTTTTTGCCTTATCTTATGAAATTTCAAGAAGAGGAAAGAGCAAGTAGTAAAGTCAGAGTGGTCGAGAAAATTTATCTTCTGCTAGCTGTGCTTTTAGGCTCAGGGATTATTTTGTTTTCCAAAGATTTATTTGTCTATTTTATTGATGCGGCCTACATCAAATCTAGTGATATAGTTTTTATCGGTGCTATCTCTACTTTTTTACATGGTATTTTTAATCTAATAAATATTGGATTTTATAAAACTCAAAAGGGAGCTAAAATAGCTGTAACAGTAATCTTAGGCACAACGATCAATATTTTATTAAATTGGCTATTGATTCCCCGATTTGGGATTTGGGGTGCAGGATATGCTTCTATCGCATCATACTTGGTTATAGTCTCAATCAATTATTACAGTGTGAAAAAAATATATACTGTAAAATTTCAACTGTATCCAGTTTTTATAGCTTCAGCTTTCATGATATGTTTAGCTTTTATTGTAAGTTTCATCAATGTTTCTTTGATTAATCTAATCATAAAAATATTAGTTTTTAGTAGCGTTTCGATATTTATCCTCATGAAAAATAAATCATTAATAAAAGCCGTGAATTAGAGGTAACCTGATGAGTAAAATTGCGACAAAAATTCTTGAATCCAATGATTGGTTAATGGTTATTGAAAGTTATAAAAAAAAGGTATTAGTTATTGACCAGAAAGTCTATGCTTTGATTTCAGATGAGCAGAAATCAATTTTAGCTTGCTCACCATTTTTTATCTTTGAAGCAAATGAATCGAACAAAAATTTTGAACAATATCAGAGAATACTCTCTTTTTTTTATGAAGAAAAGGTAAGTAGGGATTATCAGATTATTGCGGTTGGGGGTGGCATCACTTGCGATATTACAGCGTTTGCCGCTTCTACTTTCAAGCGGGGATGTCAGCTAGTATTTGTCCCGACTACCTTGCTTGCTATGGTGGATGCAGCCATAGGCGGCAAGACAGCAATCAATTTCCGATCGACCAAGAATTGTATTGGTTCATTTTATCCAGCAGCAGTTGTAATCATTGATTTAGCTTTTTTAGAAACCCTAGAGCTTATTGATAAAAAAAATGGTTTAACTGAAATCCTAAAAATTGCATTATTAGAAAATTCTGAATTATTGCAAGCCATGCAAAATACTGATTTTGTAATTGATTATAAAATAATAAAACAAGCAATTGATCTTAAGCTAGAGTATTGTGAAGAAGATTTGTATGACAATGGGAAAAGGCAACTACTTAATCTGGGTCATACGATTGCGCATCTCATCGAATCTAATTCGCGGTTTACTGTCTCGCATGGCGAAGCTGTAGCATACGGGCTAAGTTTGATTTCAAAGATCTGCTTGCAGAGGCAGCAAATTGATCGAAATTATTACAATCAAATAGATGAACTGTTGGCTAAACATAACTTGAAACAGAATTTGGAAATAGATTTATCAAAAGAAGAAATATTGAAACAGATATTACATGATAAAAAAAATAGAGAAAATTTAAGTCTACCAATGTTTAGTGGTGCAGCTGTAAAATTGTTAGAAATCGAAGTTGGAGATTTTGCAGAAATATTATCTGAGTATTTTAATAAATAGTAGCAAAATCGTTGAGATAATAAACGCAAAAATAAAGACAGAGAGATTGATCTTGCTTGGTTTTCTGATCAATCTGACGCTAAAGGTCTGATTATCGAAGTTTTCCCATTTTTTCGCGTATTGATCGAAAATATTTTTGCCACTAAAATTATATAGCAGTTTTAATTGTTTAATATGAGTTTGGTGATAATCACCTCCGGTAATAGTACCTAAAGCATCGTAGTAAGAATCTCCTTTGCGATCATATCTGGGTAAATTGTTTTCCAATGCTAACAGGCCTTTGGAAATTAATTCATCAGCTTTATTATTTTTAATAATTTCTTTATACTTGATTAAACCCATCAAAGTATACATCATACCATTCAAAACTCTGGGCTGTGTAGCAATTTTTCTAGGATATTCTTCATACCACCAGCCTGCTTCTGATTTACAAGTAGCACCACCCTCTTCTGTAGAAATTGACAATGATTTTAAGATATTGTTTGCACTAGCTAAATATCTATTTTCTTTGGTTATATCATAAGCTAGAGTTAATACTTCTAGAGCTCTTCCCTGAGCCATCGCTGAAAACCATGGAGCCTGCATACCTATTTTGGGATAGGGATAATTATACAGTAGAAAAAAGTTATTTTCAGCTTTTATATTGGCTATAAACCAATCTGCAATCTTTAGAAATTTTTCTTTGTCTTGATTGTCTATATCTTCAAATTTTAAAGCTTTGTGAGCTAAGAAGACCGGATGATATTGTTTTCCATAAAATATCCCATTAATTGTGCCAACATCAAGTTGATCAATTCCATTCTCGTCACAAGTGAACTCTTTGATGAATTCTTTACCCAGTAACTTTCTAAAATATCGAATAGAAGATGAAAACTGATTCTCAAAAATTGTTGCTAAAGCAATTGTAAGTAATAAAGATATTAAAATTATCATCTAGACTAATCCCAAGATCTTTTCCAACCACTTTTGATCGATGGCGTCAAAAGCGGCAAAATCCTTGCTATCGATATCCAAAACTCCATGACAGAGGTTTTCATCATCGATCAGCGGCACCACAATTTCAGAATTCGAGCGGCTGTCGCAAGCGATATGACCCGGAAATTTGTGCACATCATCCACGATGATTGTAGTTTTGGCATTTACCGCATTCCAGCAAACACCTTTGTGTTTTTGCAAAACCAGACAGGCCAGTGGTCCCTGATAGCAGCGCACTTTCAGGTTACCCCCCGAGATCATATAGAAGCCGGTCCAGAAAAAATGGGGAAATTTGTGATGCAAGACGGCGCTGATGGTAGCTAATTTGGCCGAGACGTTGTCAGTCTCTTTGATCAAATCTGCGATCTGCTGGTAAACTCTGCTGTAGCGTTTTTCTTTGCTTTCTGCTTTCATTTATAGCTCCTATTTATTTAGATAATTTGAGACGATAATCAGCGAGATATCATCCAGCGAACCTTTCTTGATCGCTGCTTTGTAGAGTGCGTTACAACAGCTTTTCAGGCTGCTGGCTGCTGCGATAATCTCTTCGACTTCAGCATCTGTGCAGAGGTCTGTCAGGCCATCTGAGCAGAGTAAAAAAGTAAAATCATTTTGCAGTGGGAATTGATAAGCGTTGATCATGGGGTTGACATGAATGCCGATGGCTTCCGAGATCAGGTGTTTGTATTTGCAATTTACCAGCTCATCTTTGGTGATCAAGCCTTTGCGATAATTTTCCCAGGCCGGTGATTGATCTTCCGAGATCTGCTCCAGTTTACCCTTTTGATAAAGATAGCAGCGACTATCGCCCACATTGTTGATATAAGCCTCATTATCGCGGATTAGCAGCGAAACCAGAGTGGTGCCCATTCCTTTGTATTGGGGAAAATCTTCGATCAGGCCGATAATGCGATTATTGGCAGCGTTGATCGAATTGATCAGCCAGAGCGGGATGTTTTTCTCATAATTGGAGGCGTAATAATCTTCGTAGATGGTGCGAGCACAAACTCTGGAGGCTATCTCGCCGGCAGTGGCACCGCCCAAGCCATCAGATAAGACAAAAAAGAGACCCTTTTCTGCCAATACAGACTTGGCAACTTTTTTGCTGGGCAGGGCAACAAAATCTTCATTTTGCCGGCTGGATTTGCCTTTCTTACTAATGGAATAATATTTTATTCTTTGCATAAATTTATCTCCTTAAACGAAAATTAATCTGCTGAACTTAATGACAAGATTTTTTTATGAGAACTCCAATAGCGAGCCGAGCATGAATCTTTTGACAAAATGAGTTATAAAAAATTTAGAGAACGTGAGGTAAAAATATGAAGCAAGAAAACAGATTATTGATTTATTTATATGCAGTTATTGCGATGGCCTGTTGGGGCTCATCCTTTATCTGGTTCAAAGTGGTGTACCAATATTATCAGCCGCTGACAGTCACCTTTTTCAGGTTATTGATAGCGGGATTTTTATTGTGGGCTTTTGCCTTGCTAACCAAGCGGCAAGAGAAAGTGCGGCGGGAAGATTGGAAATATTTTCTACTGCTTACCACGTTTGAGCCCTTTTGTTATTTTTTGGGAGAGAGCTTTGGTATGAAATATGTCAGCTCTTCTTTGGGCTCGATTATCATTTCCACCATTCCTTTGGTGACCCCGGTTTTTGCCTTTCTTTTTTTGAAAGAGAGAATCACAAAATTTGGTATCTTCGGTTTGATAATATCTTTTGGGGGCGTTACCCTGATCGTGCTGGAAGAATCTCAGCGTTCCAGCTCGCTGCTGGGAGTATTTTTGATGTTCTTTGCCGTGATTTCGGCTGTGGGTTATGGCATCATGGTGAGAGGTTTGGCCGATCGCTACTCAAGTATTACCATTGTCAAATGGCAGAGCATCTTTGGTATGCTGATGTTTTTCCCACTATTTATGGGATTCGAATTCAGAGGTTTTATCCAAGTTCCGGCAAATTATGAAGCGATCTCGACCATCTTCAAGATGGCCTTTTTCGGCTCGGTATTAGCCTTTATTCTGATGACCAAGGTGGTGCGTGGTATCGGCTTGAACAATGCCAATATGTTTACCAATCTGATCCCAATCATCACAGCAATCAGCTCTTATTTTGTCTTGAAAGAAGTTTTTGGCTTGCAAAAAATTGTGGGTATTATCACGGTAATCAGCGGTTTGTTTATTTCTCAGATTCCTTATATCGTGCGGCACGAGAGAGTGGTGAAGTTTATCAACAAGTTTTATTAGAAAAGTATTTGGCTAAGAAAAAGAGGAAAATCTACGCGTGAGATTTTCCTCTTTTCTAGTTTATACTGCTTTTCCCTGCTGGGAAATTAGCATTAGTTTAGCTGCAAAAAATAATTATAGTACTACATTTCTGGTCATCAAAAAGGCAACTAAGATTCCCAAAACCGCACCCCCGATAACTTCCATGGGAGTGTGTCCCAAAAATTCTTTCAGGTTTTCATCCAAAATTCTTAAGCCTTCCTTTTTGCGAATATTTTCCGCTATTTTATTCAAAATCTGAGCTTGGATGCCGGCAGCTCGTCGCACGCCGGTAGCATCATACATCACCACACTGGCTAGTGCTGCACTGATCGCAAAATTGGTAGTGGAAATTCCTTCCAAAAAACCGATCGCCGCTGCTAGTGAAACTACCGAAGCTGAATGCGAACTGGGCATCCGGCCGGTATCTAGGAAATAACGAAAATTTAGCTTTTTTTCTCGAAAAATTGCGATCACTACCTTTAGAGCTTGCGCTAAAAAAAGCGCGACGCAAACGATATCAATATAGCCATTATTAAAAATCAATCCTTCAAATGTCATCAGATTTTTCCCAATTGCTCCGAGATAAACGGATTTTCCTGATTCACACGATAAAAGAGTACCGTTTTGCCGATCGTATTGACGATGATCGCGTCTGTCTTTTCGGCCAATTCCTGGGCAAACTCGGCCCGAACTCTCTTGTCGGGATGAGCGATCGAGGCTTTTACCAATTCGTGAGCAACTAAATTATCTTCTAAACTTTTGATCAGATTTTCTGTGATTCCTTTGTCGCCTATCATCACTGTCACGGGCATTTTATGAGCTCGCTTTTTTAGCCAGGCTTTCTGTTTTCCTCGTAATTTCATCAATTCTCCTATAATTCCAATATTTCATGCGTGCCTGAAGATCTCAGTACGCTCAATGTTAACCAATCTCGAGCAGCAATTTCGTTCAAAAACTCTTTGCTGATGCTGTACTCTCCATTTTCGCTGTAAAATTTTACATAAAATTTGTCACTTTTTTCCACTTGAATCAGATCAATCCTAAATACGTGATTGAGATTTACAAATCGGCCTTTGTCAACTTCGATAATCGTCATGATTCCTCCTGGTTTGTTTAGCGTGTCATAATTTTCCGGCGCCAGAACTTTGCTTTCTCCAGCAATTCTGCTTCATCTATATTTACAAGTTTACGATTATGCATCACTGTTTTTCCGTCAATAACTTCATCGATTATCTGCTCTGAATCCAAAGAATAAGCCAATTGGGAAAATAGATTATAAATTGGCTGCGCTTGCAAACAATTCAGGTTCACAGTTATCAGATCAGCTTTTTTGCCGATCTCTAGGCTACCGAGCTCTTGACCTTTGCCCAGCGCTTCCGCTCCGTTTAACGTTGCCATTTTCAGCAATTGCCGGGCTGGTAGAAACTGAGGATTTTGGGTGAGAGCTTTCTGCACTTTACCAAAAAGATTGAGCTCGGCAAACATACTGAGCTTGTTGTTACTAGCCACGCTATCTGTTCCGAAAGATAGATTCACCCGATTTTTGTGATAAGCATCGAAAGCGTTGATTCCGGAAGTGAGCTTATAATTGCTGCTGGCGTTGATCGAAGCGGCTACACCATTTTCTGCATAAATCTTCTGCTCCTCCTCATCCAACCAATGGGAATGCGCCGCCAAGGTAGGATTATCGAAAAAGCCCAAATCAGCCAAATATTTCGCCGGTCGTTTGCCATATTTTTTTAGAGATTCTTCCACTTCAAATTTTGTCTCACTGAGATGAATATGTTGTAAAGCTCCCAGTTTCCCGGCCAAATCTCGGGCTTTCTGCAAGGTCTCGGTGCTGCAAGTATAGATGGCATGCGGCGCCACGGTGATCTCGATCAGCGGGTGGGAACGGTATTGCTGAACCAGTTGCTCGGTGCGTTGCAAGGTGCGCTCAGCAGCGAGCTTTCCCTCGTTGGGAGTTTCCAAAATAGCTTCGCCCAAGCTAGCTCTGATTCCCAATTTTTCGGCTGCGGCAGCTAATCTATCTTGGAAAAAATACATATCGTTGAAAGTCGTCACCCCATTTTTTATCAGTTCGGCACAACCAAAGAGAGCTGCATCATAGACAAATTCTGCAGCCAAAAATTTTTTCTCAGCCGGCCAAATATGCTGATTCAGCCACTGCATCAAGGGCAGATCATCTGCCATTCCCTTAAAGTAACTCATCGCGACGTGGGTGTGCGTGTTGATGAAACCGGGCATCACGATTTTTTCTGTAGCATCGATAATCTCATTCGCTGTATAATCGTGCTGAGTACCGATGAAAATAATCTTTCCCTGATCGATCACCAGATCTTCCGGCTCAAATTCCGAGCCGCTTTTGTTAAAATCTAAGATATATCCATTTTTTATTATCAGATCGATTTTTGGCATAAAATTTCCTTCTATTTGTTTTTCAATTTAGCGATTTCCGCAGGAGTGAAGATACCCTTTTCTGTGATAATCGCCGTGATAAACTTGGCAGGAGTCACATCAAAGGCAGGATTGACGGCTGGTGAACCGGGAGAGCAAACCTGTACTTTGTGCAGCTGGCCCTGGATATCGATTCCGGTTTGAAAGAATATTTCCTCAGCTGAGCGTTCTTCGATGGGGATATCGCGACCGCTAGCGCAGGCAAAATCTATAGTACTGGCAGGTGCTGCCACATAGAAAGGAATTCCGAAGTTCTTAGCGCAAATAGCTTTTTCCAAAGTGCCGATTTTATTGGCGACATCCCCGTTGGCAGCGATCCGATCGGCGCCTACAATAATCAGATCGATCTTATTATGCTGCATCAGATGAGCTGCTGCGTTGTCGGCGATGATAGCGTGGGGGATATTTTCATTTGCCAGTTCCCAAGCTGTAAGGCGTGCGCCCTGCGAGCGGGGACGAGTCTCATCGACATAGACGAAGATATTTTTTTTATTCTTGTGCGCAGTGTAGATGGGAGCGAGGGCCGAGCCAAAATCTGTAAAGGCCAGCCAACCCGCATTGCAATGTGTCTCGATCCTACAATTATCTGGCAGCAACTGATTGCCCAATTCACCGATTTTTTGACAAGCTGCGACATCTTCGTCAGCGATGGCTTGGGCAGCTTCTACAGCAGCGGCGGCAGGATCTTTACTAGCTAGTGCTTGCTCATAAACTCGGTTGGTAGCATAAAATAAATTTTGGGCTGTGGGCCTGGTTTGCTCGATCTCACTTTTAGCTTTTTGGATATATCTCAACCAATCTACTTGCGGAGCTGCCAAAAAGGCTTGAGCCAAAGCAAAGCCTCCGGCTGAGCCGATAGCGCCAGCGCCACGCACCAACATCTCTTTGATCGCACGGCAAGTTTCCCGATAATCGGTCGAACAGAAAATTTCAAACTGGAACGGTAAGAGATTTTGTTCGATCAAATATACTTGGCCCGCTTCCAGCCAAATAGTGCGATAATCTTTTCCATTTACTTTCATAACCAAGTCCTATAATTTTTTTTGCATCCAAAAATGTGGAATTTCTGCATAGAGATTTTTTCCCGGTTTTAGCTTGCGATAGCCATTTTTCTGATAAAACTCTACAGCGCCGGCGCGAGCTTCCAAAACTATTTCGCTGGCAGCTTGTTCATGAGCCAAAGTTTCCAGTTTGTGTAAAATCTTTCTGCCCACCTTTTGGCCGCGATAGGCTTCTTTTACTGCCATATAGCGGATCTGCCAAGTCTGCTCTGCTATCTGGTGGATGCGGCCGACTCCGATTATTTCAGCTTCGTCAAGAGCCATGACTTTTTTAGCAATGTTTTCATGCTCATCCTGTTCACTGCCGCGTGGCTGCTGCCAAGGTTGGCGCAGAAGTTGCCAGCGCAGATAATAGTATTGCTCCAGTTCTGCAGCTGAATTGGGTTCTCTGATTATGATTTTCATACTGCTAATATCTGAGCATATCAAGAAAACTTTCCAGACGCAATTTTGTGCGAGCATCCAGCGCTGTGGGCTGATCGCCTTCCACTGCCAAAACCGGGTAGGGTAGATGCTTTTTGATAATCATTGTGTCGATCTGGAGATGGCAAAAACTTTGGGCATAGCTGAGTACAGCGTCCACTTTGCGTTGCTTCAGCTGCGGCTTGATATCTGCCAAGCGATCAAAAATGGTGTAGGGATAGGTGAAAGAGAGATATTGCTGATAGAGGTCTGTTTCCAGATGCGGCATGCTAAATTGCCGCTGCACTTCGTTGAATACAACCTGACAATTCATCGCACTGAGATAATCATAAAGATCGGTGATGATGGTGGGCACGCCCAAAATAGCGAGGCGAAATTCTGCTTGGATCGGTTGTCGCTGTTTGGCTTCAGCCAAAAATATATCCAAACGCTTTTCGAAATCATCCGGATCTCCATTAAAATCTGAGGAATTTACCAACCAGAGATGATTTTCCAGACCGGTAACTTTGTTTTCTTCATAAGTAAGCTGATCCAAGATTATCAATTTTCGGCGAATTTTATCGAGGCGTTGCTTCATCCGGAGGACGGCTGCATGCTCTACCTGAAAATAATCTTCCAATTTGGAGATCTCTTTTTTTAGGAAGCCCAGATCTTTGGAAAAGGGAAAGGAGAAAGGAATGACCTCTTTGCCTTCGTCTTGCAAGGTTGCCATCAGAGAGTGAGTATTGGAGCAATCACCTTCCACCACCCCGATCACAGCGTCGATCTCGGCAGTCCGGGCAACCGAATACATGCCTTTGATCCAACTGCAAATATTACGCGGATAGCCGGCAAATTCTGCTGCTTCCACATAAGCGGGAGCATCGCCCAGCACAAAGATATTGTTCAGATCTACCGGGATATGCCCGGCTGCAAAAACTACTTCTACCGGAAAGCTGGTAGTAAATCCTATTTTCATTTCTAGCATTCTCCTAATTCATAAAATTTATTTCGTCCAAAGCAAACATTGTTACTACTTTTATCTGTCCAAAATTGTAAAGTAGAAAGATCAATTTTAGGAGCTGAGGTGACTTTTGGGGGAAATGAAAAAAGTGGCTGCTTCAAACCAAAGATAGTTCCAAATATTCTGTTTCCAGCTCATCCAATTCGCTTGATATAGTTGCAATCTCCTGCTGCTTTTGCTTGATATCGGCATTGATCTGCAAAACCTTTTTCTCATTTTTGAAAGTTTCAGGATCG
Source organism: Cloacimonadales bacterium (SeqCode) (assembly GCA_046482725.1). Taxonomy (GTDB): domain Bacteria; phylum Cloacimonadota; class Cloacimonadia; order Cloacimonadales; family TCS61; genus DAOWES01. Next base: position 2,371 of record JAWOEN010000178.1, on the reverse strand, counting down.
GCAAATTTGGCTTGCAGAGTAGTCAGAGCAGTTTTATTTTCAGCCAGAGAATTCTCCATGGTTTCGATCTTATCATGCAATTTTTTTAGCACAATGGGGTTGGTGGGATTATTGGATTTTGATGGTTTGCTTGCTGTCTGTTCATTTTTGCTTTTCTTCTTTTTTTGGAAAAAGAGATCGACCAATTTTTTTTCAGTTTCCTCGATGGTTTGCTGACGGAATATCCATTTTTTGGTAGCGATTTTTTCGATGAAATAGCGATCATGCGAGACGAAGATGATGGTGCCGGCAAATTCTTCCAAAGCATTCTCCAGATAGGAGATCATATCGATATCGAGGTGGTTGGTAGGCTCATCCAAAATCAGGAAATTGGGTTTTTCATGGATCAGTTTGGCCAGATAGAGCCGAGCTTTTTCACCACCGGAGAGTATTTCCACACTTTTATCAACATCATCGCCGGTAAAGCCAAAGCGGGCCAGATAGCCTAGCACATAGCCGCGCGGAGCCAAAGGTGCCAAGCTCCAGATCGTCTCCTTGATGGTAAGCGAATTATCCAAAACCAGATGCATCTGATCGTAGTAGCCCACTTTGAGAGAAGCTCCGCGCTGGGCTCGACCTTTTAGCGGCGAAAGCTCGCCGTTTAGAAGTTTGAGGAAAGTGGTTTTGCCGCAGCCATTGGGTCCCAAGACAGCGATGCGTTCCTGATAATTGAGCTGCAGATTGACATCTTTGGCCAAGATCAGATCGGGCCAGCCCAAGCTGAGATCTTGCAAAACATAGACATCATTTCCACTGCGGCGGGTTTTGCCAAAATCTAAGTTTAAGGATTTTTCAGATTGCACTTTTTCCACCGGCTCTAGTTTATCGAGCCTTTTTTCCAGCTCTTTGGCGCGCTTAAACATTACTTCACTATCACGCGCTCGCCCCCAAATGCGATATTGCTTGATCTGCTCTTCCAATTTGTCAGCCTGCTTCTGCTGCTTGTTGGCCAGCTTTTCCTGCAAAATCCTCCGCGCTTCACGTTCTTGGAGATAGAAGGAAAAATTTCCTTTGTACCACTGTAAAGCATGTCCGCTAATTTCGGCGATCTTGCTGACTGTTTTATCCAAAAAGAGGCGATCATGCGAGATGATCATATAGGGTTTTCCCAGATTAACCAGATAATTTTCCAGCCAATAGATCATCTCAATATCGAGGTGATTGGTGGGCTCGTCCAGCAGCAGAAGGTCGAATGGTTGCAGCAAGATTTTAGCGAGTTGGATGCGAGTTTTTTCGCCGCCGGAAAAATTGCGAATAGTGCGCTGCCAAGTGGCAAGAGGGAAATTCAAACTTGTCAGCACCAATTTCATTTCGGTGCGGAAATTGTAGCCGTCGATAAATTCAAATTTTTCGCGGGCTTGCGCATATTTTTGCAGATTTTGCTCAGTATTGGCTTGAGCCAAAAGCTCTTCAGCAGTTCTGAGCTCGGCAGAATATCTGACGTAATCTGCCCGCGATTCCAGAACTGATTGCTCTAAGGTTTGATTATTATTGAGCTCGGGCTCTTGGGTCAAATAAGCTATTTTGGCATTTTTGGCCAGATGCACATTGCCGGTTTCGGCCTGGATTTTTTGCGTGATCAGGTTGAAAATGGTGGTTTTTCCACTACCATTTTTTCCCACCAAACCGATTCGGCTATTCGCTTCCAAAGAGAAGCTCATATTTTGAAATATTGTTTGGATGCCAAAGCTATGACTGATTTTTGATAAAGCGACTAAACTCATATTTTTTATTACCTCAATGCCAAATTCAGCAGCTCTTGTCATCTGTCAACAGAGAATGAAAGCAGCTGCAATCAGGCAAATTGCCTGCCGCGAAAAGAGAGCTGGATTTTGCTCAGCAGAAAAAATATCTTGTCACAAAAACTCAGCTTTTTATTTGTGACAGCGATCGGGATGTGGCGCAGTTCGGTTAGCGCGTTCGACTGGGGGTCGAGAGGTCGGAGGTTCAAATCCTCTCATCCCGACCATTATTTTCAAGCCCCCTAAATAAACTTTCCCCAAACCAATATCCAGTCGAACAAAAATCATATTATGCTGGTCGAGAAGTCGTCCCGATGAATCGGGAAAATCCTCTCATCCGTAGGGATATGCAATATCCCCAGCTCAACGTGCTGTGGCTTTGCGTAGCAAAACGCAGCAGTGAGACGACCATTATTTTTTGTAGCCCCCTAAATAAACTTTCCCCAAACCAATATCCAGTCGAACAAAAATCATATTATGCTGGTCGAGAAGTCGTCCCGATGAATCGGGAAAATCCTCTCATCCGTAGGGATATGCAATATCCCCAGCTCAACGTGCTGTGGCTTTGCGTAGCAAAACGCAGCAGTGAG
>JAWOEN010000091.1:0-13473 GCA_046482725.1 Cloacimonadales bacterium (SeqCode) | reverse complement strand
AGTGCATAGATTTTATTTTTGATATTGGTCAGGGTTTTGGCTTGTTGCCGATTATCGGTTCTGCGCAGCTCTGCATTGAGCATAGAAGAGATAATCTGCATATTATTTTTGGTGCGATGGAAAAGTTCTTCCAGCAAAGTTTTTTTGGTAGCTAATTGTTGAGCCAGTTGTTTCTGAGTTTCCGCTTTGCCTTTGATCTCTTGGCAAAGCCTCAGGTTAGTCTCCATCAGCTGCTTCTCATGAGCAGCCAGTTGCTGATTTGCTGCTCTTAGCTGCTGCTCACTAGCTTCCAGCTGTTGATTCAAAGCTCTTAGCTCCTGGTCACTGGCAGCCAATTGTTGATTTGTCGCTTGCAGTTCTTCTATGAATTCTTTGCTTTGCGTTATGTCTTGGATAATGTGAACTGCACCCATAAACTTGTTTTCAGCATCGAGCAAGGGATCGACGATCACCTTAAACCACTTGCTGCCATATCTCAGTTCCATGCTTTCGCGTTTTAGACTTTGGGCTGAGCGTTTCAGCGGGCATGCTTCTATGGGATAATCTTGCTGATGCACAATATTGTGACAATACTGGCCCAGGATATTATCCAAAGGTAGACCCAGAGTAGGCTGATGCGGATGATTTATCTTGATGATTTTCTGATTTTTATCCAAAATCCAAATATAATCATTGATTGTATTAAAAGTAGTTTCCCACTCCTGATTCAAGTTAGCAGTTTCTTTGATTTTATGAGCCAGTTTACGATTGAGGTGAGCTATTGCCAGGAAGGAGATCAGCAAAATGATAAATAGCCAAAGAAGGCTGAACTTGAGCCAAGGGGGGGTAAATTTTTGCCGGGAACTTTTACCCAGATGTTTTTGCATTGATTCATGATAAATTGAAGAAGAATCATTTTTTAGTTGAATCAGCGAATCATCGAACTGTTTGATAATTTGGGGCTGGTAAGCAGAATTGGAAGCAAAGGCAAAGCGCAGATCAGCCGGCTGAAAAATCAGGGGAGTAGCTTTTAGCTTGAACTTGTTTTCCAAGCGAGAAACAAAATCTTTGTTGGCTACTCCGGCAAAAACGGTTTTATCTTCGATAGCTTGAAAGACTGCTTGGTAGTCGGGAAATTCTCTGATCTCGGCTTCGATTTTAAATTGCTGCAGTAGATCTCGTAAACCTTCGTTGCCTTCAAGGTTCACACTACCTCCTAAGGCAGCGATCTTTTTATTTTGCAGATCAAGGATAGTTTGAAAATTGGTGTCGGGATGTATATACAATCTAGACCAGCTGAGCAGGGCGGTTTGTTCAGCAAAGATAAATTTTTCTGCTCTTTTTTGTGTATAGCTTACATCCGGTAGCAGATCTATTGCGCCAGTTTGCAGCCGCTGCAAGCACTCTTGCCAGCTGCCAAAGACCCAAATGATCTCATAATTATTTTGCTGAGCTATCTCGGTGGTAATCTCAGCCCAAAAGCCAGCAGCATTGCCTTGCTCATCCCGATACAATTTGGGCGGATTATCATAAAATCCCACTTCGATTTGGGTGGCTGCCAAAGTGGAAATCAGGATAAGAAAAACTATTGCTACTAGTTTGTTTTTCATAACCTCTCCTTGTGGACAAAAAAACTACATTTTACTTATTTTTGCGTTGAGAAATATTACAAATTTGCTGCCTTCTTTAGTCTCGGGATTTAAGTAGATATTGCCTCCATAGCTTTGAATAGTCTGCTCTACAAAGTGCAAGCCAACTCCCAAATTTCCCTGTTCACCATGAATGCAACCCGCTTCGAAGATGCTTTTTTTGATCTGATCCGGAATGCCGATTCCATTATCCCAAAATTCGATATGATAACGTAGTCCGTGCTTGCTGATTGTTACCTCTATTCTGTCGGCTTTGCCGTGGATGAGGGCATTGCTAAAGAGGTTATCGAAAACTTTTTTTAAGGCTGAATCGGCATAAACATGGGCTTGGCCCTGCACCACCAATTTCAGCTCGGGATAATTTTCTGCTACTTCGACCAAAGTCTTGTTCAGATCAATTAGATCCAACCTGGAATAATGATCGATAAAAAACTCCGACTTTCTATGTTGATCTATACGATCCAGGCTTTGTTCCACTCGCTTATCGATCTCATCTAACATCTTGTTTTGCTTGCTTTGCTGATAGAGCTTCAGGGCGCTTTTGATTACAGCCAGATCATTGCCAATATCGTGTCGTAAAATCGAGCTGGTTTCTTTTAGTAAACTATTGCTTTTGGCCAACAGCTTCTCATTATCTACGCGGCGTGTGATATCCAGAACAGAGATAATTCCTGCCGGTCTGTTATTGATGATGGTGGTGGTACCAAACAAACTTAGCCATCTCAGATTACCGCTTTTATCAATAATCCTGAATTGATAATTATTGATGGTTTCTAAGTTTTGTTGCCGCTTTTCTCCGATTTTCTTCACCATTTCCCGATCTTCCGGATGCACAATATTCCAGAAATTTTGAGCCATCAGCTCTGCCGTACTATAGCCGGTAATGGCTGTGGCTGCTTGGTTGGCAAAGATAAATTTATCATCCTGATAAAGTAAAATTGCGGTGGGATTGGATTGAGTGAGAACGCGAAATTTCTCTTCGCTCTCTTCCAAAGATTGCAATAGCTTTACTTTGTGAGTAATATCACGATCTACTCCGCGATAGCCGATCAATTTATTCTTCGCATCAAAGATGGGATGACCTGAGCTTTCTGTATAAACCAAAGAGCCATCTCTGTGCTGAAATTTACCTTTAACGTTTTTCCAAGCTTGGGCTTTTTTCAACTTATTTTTCATGTAGTTGATCGCAGGCTGTGTAGCATATTCGCCCCACAATTTTACGACAGATTCGCCCACAACCTCATCAACACTATAGCCCAAGATATCTTCTACCGCAAGATTGGAATAGGTATGAGTTCCCTCGACGTCCATCTCCCAAACCCAATCTTGCAAAGCTTCGATAAATTTTAAAAAGTCTTTGTTCTGGGCCAAAGTAATAGTATCAAAATTATCAATTTTTCTTGGGTTCATAATCTGCCCTCCAAAGAATTGGTAAGCATTTCTTCATCTCTGCAAGCTACAAAATCAGCTTGAAACTATTTTAATCGATAGGATTTTCTAAGGCGCAGCCAAATTCACTAAGGAAAGATCTTACAATTTTGTGATAATTTCTTCCACCTGATAAGTCTCTACCGGTTTTTCCAAAAAGGCTACATTTGCCAAATGCTGGCACTGCGCCATAATATCACCTTTATCAAAACCAGTCATAAAAATTATCAAGCAGTCTGAACTTGTACGAATTTTTTCAGCTGCTGCTATGCCATTCAGATTACCACTGAGATGAATATCCATCAATATTACATCGGGTTTGCTCTCTTGGGCGGCAGCTATTGCTTCCAATCCGGTGGTAAAATTACCCAAAATTTCATAGCCGGCTATTTGCAGCTCCATAGCCAAACATTCAGCGATGATTACCTCATCTTCTACGATTATTATCTTTTTTTGCTTCGACATCTTTCTCCTTATTTTTACTATACTCTACTTTCGTATTGATTATCTACAAATTTAATATTCCACCACAAGCCAGCGTCTATACTAAAATCTATGGTTCCGTTTAATTGGTTTTCCACCAAATTATAGACCGTTTTTAAGCCCATAGAAGCAGATCTTTGTGGATCAAAATCATCTATTTCCACTCTTCCGGAATCGCCAATTTTCAGATTTATATATTTGCCATTTCTCTGCAAGGAAATAAATAATTTTCCTTTCTGACGAGGTTGGAAAGCGTATTTGAAAGAATTGGTTATCAGCTCATTCAAACACAAGCCCAAAGGAATCGCCGAATCCATCATTATGTAGATATCTTCCATTCTGTATTCCAAGCTAACAAATTCGGAATCGATATGATAGCTGCGAATCAAAAGATTTACCAAATCTTCAATATACTCTTTCAGATTAATCTGCGACAAATCTTTGTTTTGATACAGCTTTTTGTGGACCAGGCTCATCGCCTGAATTTTGTTGTTGATGCTGTTAAAGGTCTCGATAACATTAGCATCTTTGCATTGGGCACTCTTGAGGCGGAGCATGGAGGAGATGATCTGCATATTATTTTTGGTGCGATGATAGAGCTCTTTGAGCAAAGTATTTTTTTCCTGCAGATTTCGCGCTAAGCGCTGATCTTTGCGTTTTTGCTGAGTTATATCGATCAGGGAAACCAATACTTTGGCATAAGTTTTTTCGTAGCCCGGCACCACATTGGAGCGGATCAGCACATTGATTTCTCGTCCATCATAAGTTTTGTTGACGGTCTCATTGATAAATTCTTGCTCATTATTGGCATAAGAGACAAGCTGTTTGATGAAAAATTGTATTCCTTTTTCCGAAAGTATTTTTGTCAAATTCTGGGTTAAATCCTTTTTCTCTTTAGCGTTAAAGATCTCCAGGGTTTTATTGTTTACATCCAGAACTTTTACCAGACTTGTACAGCGGGTTAGTTCTTGCGGATTTTCCTCAAAATAAGCTTGGATATTTTTGACGCCGATTTCTTGTAAATGGTTCAAATATTCTTTGGCAGCCGAAAAATCCTCTTCCCAGATCGAGGTGGGAGATTGGTCAAAGAGATATTTATAACGTTTTTCACTGGCGATCAGCTGGGCTTCAGCAGCTTTTTGCTCGGTGATATCGCGCCCGATATAGAGCACAGTCTCATCAGTTTTGGGTGCGATCTTACATTCGAACCAAGTCTTTTTGCCATTTAAAATCAGCCAATATTGCAAAGTGTGAATTTGCCGATCTTGTAGAGTCTCTTTGATTTTGGATTGGATGGAAGTAGCCAGCTCAGGCGGCATTACCTCAAAGATTGTCTTGCCCAATAGCTCTTGCGGTGGTTTGATCAGCAGGTTATGGCTAGTGGGGGCAATGTAGAGATATTTGCCGTTTTTATCAAGCTCGATCAAGATATCGGTCATGGCGTTGAAGATAGAGAGCAGATAATTTTCCGATTTGATAAGCGCTTTTTCGATTTTTTTCATTTGGGAAATATCGGTCAGGAAGGCAAAATATCCCAGGTGATTTTCATTTTCATCCCACAAAGGTGTAGCATTGACCAAAACTTCCAAGATTTTATCATCAGCTACTTTCAGTCGGAATTCGGTAAAGATAGCTTCAGTCTTACGAAATTTTTCCACCAACAAATCTGCTTCTGCTGGATTTTGAAACACAATATAGTCAGTAACGATTTTGCCCAGAATATCATTGCGTTTGTGAGAAAGCATCGTGCATAGAGTTTGATTGAGGTCGGTAATGCGAAATTTATTATCAACTTGTACAAAGCCCTCGCTGGTGGTATGCAGAAGTTTGCGATAACGGCGTTCACTTCTTTTCAATTCTTCTTTCAGATGATAATCGTTGGTAATATCCTGAAAGGCCAACACAGTACCAAAAATCTGATGCTGAGCATTGCGTAGAGCTGAGGCTGAATATGAGATCTGATAGCTTTTCTCTTCTGCAGTTACCAGTTTATAGCCATATATTTTTTTGATGTTTTGCTGGCTTTGCAAGACTTGCAACACCGGATTTGTGATAATTTCTTCTGTCCTGGAATTATAAAATTTTCCGATTTCCGAGATATGCCGCTTGTCAGAATTTTCCCAGCCACAGAGCTGCAGCGCTATCTTGTTCATCAAAATTATTTTGCCGTTGCTATCTGTGGTAATCACTCCGCTTTGGATAGAATCGATAGTTACCAGCAATTCTTCCTTTTCATTATAGAGTGCCTGTTCTGCTTGCAAACGTTGCGATAACATGTTGTTGGCGTTGGTAGCGATCGTATCGATCTCGGAAAAAATCAGCTGATCTCGCTGAATAGTTTGAGGCGATGTGGCGAGGCTATCGAAAAAGTTGGTCAAGCTATGATAATCTCTCTGCAATTTTCTGGAATAATTTTCGATTAGGATCAGAAAGAGCACGATGATGATAAAGTAGAAGCTAATCAAATAGAGCAGGTTGATCAAGAATCTTTCTATCTCGCGTTTCTTCAATTGCTCGATATTTTCTCGGATATCATCCAGATAGACTCCGGCGCCGACGATCCATTCCAGTTCCGGAATTGCTGTCACAAATGAGGTTTTGTCGATAAATTCGTGGGGTTCGCCCAGCTTGGGAAATTGATAGGTTATGAAATCACCGGCCGGGCTTTCGATGGCTGCCAGCTCTTTGGCAAAAAGATCTCGCAACAACTCTTCCTGAGCCGGGTTGGTTTCCCAGAGTTTTTGCGATTTTTCCACAAATTCTCCATTATGAATGATAGCATTGCCGGCAAAATCGTTGACGAAGATATAGCCCTCTTCATCAAAGCGATATTGACTGATAGTTTGCAAAATGTCGTGACGAGATTGAGCAATAATCTCACATGTACTCATGCCCATCCCCAAGGTTATTCCTAAAGGTGGCAATTTCTTAAAAAAGATACTGTGGCAAAGATTATCTTCTGCAGAATGGGTGAGCTGACCCAGGTCGATGCGATGAAAGCCGGTGGTGGCAATGTCGTTTTTTATTTTTTGCATTAAAGTAGCATCAAAAATTTTCGGTAGTTGCGCCTGAGAATCTAAGTTTGAGTAGATATATTCCAGCTCTCCGCTGGAAGTAATGATAAAATAGTAGCCTTGCGAAGGAGAGAAATCGATTTTTGCCAGCTCTGCTTTGATTTCAGCTAGAATTTGGGATTGTTTGGGGCTGTCATATTTTAGGAAGATAAGTCTGATCTGATTTAGGGCAAGGTTCAATTTGGTTTGCAGCAAATGCGCTAGCCGATCTTGTAGAAACTTTTCTTGCTGGTTGATTTTATCCACAGTAAATTCTACTTTACTTTTGGCATTCTCTTTTTCTCGCTGCAGTTCTCTTTGCTCTAGTCTCTCAGAATCCCATTGAAATCTGAGATATGAACTGATTGCATTGTAACCTACTACTATCAGACCAATTAGAATGATAATCAGAATACTCCATAACTTGATCTTGTGAATAAAACTAGGTTTCGTTTTTGTTTTTCTGTCTTTCATAAATCCTCATAACAGGCTATTGCAATCTCAAGGAAAAACCAAATCATCCAAATAGATTTAGTTTTTATCAAAAAAAAACTAAGATGAAATAAAATTCTGAATTATTCTGTAGATTGTCAAGATTGTTTCTTTTCTGCCCAATGAATTGGATAGAGTGATCAGTTTCCAGATAATTTAATAGCGTTAAGTAAAAACAAAATGAGAGCTGCCCAGAGATTAGCTTGACTGAAAAAAAGAGAAAAGAGATTTTCCAATTTATAAAAAAAAGCAAATGATTTGGGAGATATATGAAAAGAGCAATTTGTCTGATATTAATTATCTTTAGCGGAGTATTTTTGGCGGCTGAGGTATTGCAGCAACAAGAGCAGAAATTATTTGAAGATCTGATGCAAAGCAATGACTTGGAGCCTCATTCGGTGAACTTTCTGAAAGATTGGTCTGCTGAGACTGATTTTAAGCTGCCTTTGGTGGTGGATATTATCAATCAACCTTTCCGCTTTCCGCAGTTTGCCCAAACTGTATTGGAGATTTTGCAACCGGATTTTTCCCGGGAAATGCTGCAGTTGGCAGCTGAGATTTTGTACCAAGCAGATTTAGTTGCAGAGCAGCGAGATTACCAATTTTATCGAGAGCGTTGTCTGGCTGAGATCAAGCAGCCGCAAGATATTTTTTCTTATGTAGAAGCAGCTTGGCAAGAATCAGATCAATATTATCAGGCTGTGTTCAAAGATCTGACAGCAGTAGAAAAATCTCAGATCTATTATTTTGCGCTCTCTCTGTACGCTGAAAAGCAAGCTGAAATGAGCTATGAAAATTATTATCAGAAATATGATATTGAGCAATATCCGGATCTGGAAATCGCTGAGATCAAAGATTTGTTTGAGAAGATAGACTTTGCAGCCATGCTGCAAGCTGCCTATCTGCAGCAATCTGCTTTCAATGCTTTGGTCGATTTTTTGCAGCAACAAAGCTGGGATATCCCGCTAGCAATCGAGCAAGATTCTGCCTGGGGCAAGATGATAATCGGTAGCAACCAGAATGATCTTTATCGCGAAAGATATAGTTTGATCATCGACTTGGCCGGTAACGATCAATATCAGGGTGAGATCAATACAGACTTTGAAAACAGTTATTATTGGATAATTGATCTGGAGGGCGATGATAGCTACAATAACCGCAATCTCCGTAGCATGCTTTCAGCTACTGTTGGCTTAGGCTTTAGTTATGATGGTGATGGCAACGATCTCTATTTATTAGGCGATCTGGGTTTATCTGCCTTTTTCGGCTACAATTTTCATCGTGATTATTGTGGCGAAGATAGTTATCGCGCCGGACTGCATAGCTTGGGCGCTGCCAGCTACGGCTTGGCAATCTTGCAGAGTGATTTTGGCAACGACATCTACAGCGTCAGCCAGCTGGGACAGGGTTTTGGCGGCACTTTGGGTCTGGGTATATTATACGACCGGGCTGGCAACGATCTCTATTTTGCAGGTGGAAAATATTTGCACGAACCTTTGGCACCGTATGATCACCGATCTTTGGCTCAAGGTTTTGGTTATGGTTTGCGCCCTCATCTGGCTGGCGGGATTGGCATCTTGGCCGATAGCGCCGGCAATGACCGCTATGACGGTGGAGTCTACGCTCAGGGTGTGGGTTATTGGTATGCGCTGGGTTTGCTTTTGGATGTTGAAGGTAATGATTTTTATAATGCAGTCTACTATCCGCAAGGCAGCGGAATTCATTTGGCCGGCGGCTTGCTTTATGATGGCGCCGGCGAAGATAGCTACTATAGCAAACATGGACCCGGGCAAGGCGCCGGGCATGATTATGGGGTGGGCTTTCTGATCGATCGCAGCGGAGATGATGCTTATTCGGTGGAAGGTGGCAATGGTTTGGGCTTGGCCAACAGCGTGGGAATCTTTCTCGATGCAGCTGGCGATGATCGTTATGAAAGGCAAAATGACAGTAATTATGGAGTGGGCAGACTAGCGCGTGGCAGTGGTAGTATTGGCCTCTTTATCGATAAAGGCGGGCAAGATAAATATGCCGTGGAGCAAGCTGCCAACGAAAGTGAATGGCAAAGCGGCAAGTATGGTTTGGCAGCAGATCTGGTCATCGCCAATCCACTGCGTTCGATCGAGCAAGATTCTATTCAGCGTGCTGCGACAGTAGATTCTCTGGCTGCGATCGAGGAGATCTTTTCCCTCGCTGCGGGTTGGGCTGTGGGCAACAACAGTGATAGCGTCAAGCGAGCTGCCGAGATACTTCTGAAACGTGATGCAGAAGCTGCAGAATATATCGCCCAAAATCAAATGAACAGCAGAAGCGGACTGACCTGGCGCGCGATCAGTAATTATGCTCAGAAATCGGAAATATTCAAATCTTACTATCCCCAATTACTAGAAAGTAGCGATAGCCTGATCGTGAAGAATACTATCTCTTTGCTTGGCCTTAGCTCGGATGATTCTCAGTTTCCCAAAATAAAATCTTTTTTGGAAGCAGAAAAATATCTTCCCACCATTTTATCTGCTTTGGGTCAGATGGAAAACAGAACAGCTTGCGAGATTTTGGCAAAATATATTCAGCATGAAAGTGAAAAGATCCGGGTAATAACCGCGCGTTCGCTAAAAAGTATAGATAGTGATCTTAGCAGGGAATTGTTGCAGCAAATGAAAGATGACAGCTCGTTTTTGATCCGCTCTCTTTGGGAGAATATGCCGAGCAATTGAGATAATAACTTGATAAAATAGCAGGACTTAATAAAGCTGTATCATTAAGAAAAGCTAGAAAAAACAACAACAAAGGAAATTTAATGTTTATAGATTATTCAAGAATTAAAGTGGAATCGGGCACTGGTGGCAGTGGCTGTGTGAGCTTTCGGCGGGAAAAATTTGTCGCCAAAGGCGGCCCTGATGGTGGAGACGGTGGCAAAGGTGGCGATGTAATAGCTGTGGGCAACGAAAATATCAATACTCTCATCGCTTTCAGATTTAATAAACTTTTCAAAGCCCAAAACGGCGCTCATGGAGAAGGCAGTAATTGTACCGGTAGAAGCGGAGAAGATTTCGTGCTGGAATTGCCTTTGGGCACAGTAATCTATGATATCAGCGAGGGCAAACATCAGAAATTGGGCGAAATTACTCAGCATGATGAAAAAATAATTTTAGCCGAAGGCGGCAATGGCGGACGTGGCAACAAGCGCTTTGCCACAGCTACCAACAAAGCTCCCCGCTATGCCAAGCCCGGAGGAGATGCTGTAAAACTGGAACTGGAGCTGGAGCTGAAATTGATGGCAGACGTAGGCTTGGTTGGCTTTCCCAATGCAGGCAAATCTACCCTGATCAGCACTTTATCGCATGCTCATCCCAAAGTTGCCGACTATGAATTTACCACTTTAGCTCCCACTTTGGGCGTGGTGCAAGTAACTGATTTCGAATCTTTCGTGATGGCAGATATTCCCGGAATCATCGAAGGCGCTCACGACGGCAAAGGCTTGGGAGTTCAATTTTTACGCCATATCCAAAGAACCAAAACTTTGCTCTTTCTCATCGATATCAATTCCGATGACCCGTTTGATGATTATCAGGTGCTAAAAAAAGAACTGCATATGTATGATCCCTATCTGGATAAAAAAAGTCATTTGATAGTGCTTAGCAAAGTTGATACGATTCCCGAAGATGAAAGAGAGGAAACTTTGGATTTTTTGAAACAAGAATTTGAGGCCAAATTACATGAAAAGATTTTTATGATTTCGGCTGTTTCTGGTCTGGGAATAAAGAAGTTGCGGCGCGATTTGCATGATATGGTACAGGAGTTTGACGGCGACTTCGAGTAAGATTTTTTTTTGAGAAAAGGAGAAGTTTTAGATGCTAAAAGTTTTTTTAACCCGTAAGATACCACAAACCGTTTTGGATCAATTAGGCAAAATCTGCGATTTGCGAGTTAATTCGGAAGATCGCGGCCTGAGCCAGTCAGAGATTATCGAGGCGGCCTCAGATTGCCAGATCCTATTTTGTATGCTTAGCGATAAAATAGATAAAAAGCTGATCTCCAGCTTACCCAAATTGCAGGGGATCGTCAATTATGCAGTTGGTTATAACAATATCGATCTGGAATATGCAGCACAACGTCAGATAGCTGTCACCAATACTCCGGGCGTGTTGACAGAGACCACCGCAGATTTGGCTTGGGCTCTAATCTTTGTCGTAGCACGGCGTGTGGTGGAAGCCGACAAATTTACCCGCGCCGGAAAATTTCGTGGTTGGGCTCCCGAACTGATCTTGGGCAATGATATTCATGGCAAGGTTTTGGGCATTGTAGGAGCAGGCCGCATCGGTGCGGCTGTAGCTCGCAGAGCTCTGGGCTTTGGCATGAAAATTCTTTATACCAGCCGTAGTTCTGTTTTAGATCTGCCCAATGCGCAGAAAGTAGAGCTAGATTATCTATTGAAAAATGCAGATTTTGTTAGCCTGCATCTACCGCTGACCTCCGAAACTCAGCACTTGCTAGGAGCAGCAGAACTGCAGCTGATGAAATCTTCCGCCTATCTGATCAATACAGCGCGCGGGCCGATAGTGGATGAAGCTGAATTAGTAGACGCTTTACAAAATAATATTATTGCCGGAGCCGGCTTGGACGTATATGAGCAAGAACCAAAATTACAGCCCGGATTGGCAGAATTGGATAATGTGATTTTATTGCCCCACTTGGGAAGTGGAACTTTGCAAACCAGAACCAATATGGGTTTGATCTGTCTAGAAAATATCAAAGCTATTATCGCTGGTGAGGAGCCGCCGCAAAAAGTAAATTAGAAAACAAAGGATGCTTTATGGAACGAATTAGAGGGTGGTTACAGCTGCTAAATACGCCGGGGATCGGCAATGCTACAGCTGTGAAATTGGTAAAAAAATATGGTGAACCGCATCTGTTTATTGGCTCATCATTAGCAGAAATCTCAGAATCTAGCCTGCTTACAGTCGAAGCCTTGGAATATCTTAGTAGGGTAGATTATCAGGAAAAATGGGAAAAAAGCTTCGAGCTGATCGAAGCTAGTCAGATAAAATTTACAACCCGCTTGGATGCAGAATATCCCAAGCTTTTAGGCAGTATCTACGATCCGCCGGCTTTTCTTTTTTATCGTGGTAATTTACACCAAGAAGATTTTCGTCGTACGATCGCCATTGTGGGTACCCGAAAAGCTAGTAATTATGGATTGCAGATGACAGTGAGATTTGGCCGGCAATTGAGTGAAGCCGGATTTACGATCATCAGCGGCTTGGCCTTGGGAGTAGATACCAAAGCGCACCAATCTGCTTTGCAAACCGGCGGCCAGACTTATGCGATCATGGGTACCGGAGTCGATCAGATCTATCCGGCTGCCAATCGGGAATTAGCTGACCAAATTATTGAAACCGGAGCGATTATCTCTGAATATCTGCCGGGCATTCAGGCAGAAGCTTGGAATTTTCCCACCCGCAATCGAATTATCAGCGGTTGTAGTTTGGGAACTTTGGTAACGGAAGGCTCCAAAAAAAGCGGCGCTCTTCTCACTGCCAAATTTGCCTTGCAACAAAATCGGGAAGTCTTTGCCATTCCCGGTGATGTGAACCGAGCTCAGGCGGCCGGACCCAATTATCTGATTAGTTTGGGCGCCAAAATTGTCTGTGAAGCGCAAGATATTTTGGATGAATTTGATCTGGTCATGCCCCAGATTCATAGTAAGTTTCCCCACCTGAATGAGATGGAAAGAAAGATTTATGATATTCTAGTGGAAAACAGACCCGAGATGCAATTTGATCTACTGCTTTTGAAAACCGGCTTCACTGTCGGCGAGCTCTCCAGTTTGCTGCTTTCATTAGAGCTGAAAGATGTGGTAAAAAAATTGCCCGGAAACAAGGTGATGGCTTTGAGCTGAGAAATAGTAGGAACGCAAGAAATATAATTTTCCCAAGGAGAAATTGATGCAAAAACGCGAGACAAAAATTACCAGAAATTATCTGAAATATCCTGCCGGTTCTGTTTTGATCGAAACTGGCAACACCAAAGTTATCTGTACAGCTACTGTTCAGAAAGGAGTGCCTTTCTTTGTGCAGGACGCTAATCCGCCTCAAGGTTGGCTGACGGCTGAATATAGCATGTTACCGGGAGCGCCCAATTCCCGCTTTCGGCGTGAGCGTAACGGTGTGAAGGGCAGAACTGCTGAGATTCAAAGATTGATCGGCCGCTCTCTGCGTGCTGTGATCGATCTGACCAAATTTCCCAACTATCAACTGATTTTGGATTGTGATGTTTTGCAGGCAGATGGCGGCACCCGGACTGCAGCTATCACCGGTGCTTGCTTGGCAGCTTATGATGCTTTCCAAACTATGCTACAAAAAAACCTGATTTCTGAGATGCCTCTACAGCAG
>JAWOEN010000199.1:0-12657 GCA_046482725.1 Cloacimonadales bacterium (SeqCode) | reverse complement strand
AGCCGCCTTTTTAAAATACTTTTAAGGCGTTTGTTGCACAAGCCACCTCTTATTAAACACTCTTTTTGCGTCTAGATTTATTAGAATCAATTGCCAGCTGAGGCGTTTGTTGCACAAGCCGCCTTTTTAAAATACTTTTAAGGCGTTTGCTACGCAAGCCACCTCTTATTAAACACTCTTTTTGCGTCTAGATTTATTAGAATCAATTGCCAGCTGAGGCGTTTGCTGCGCAAGCCGCCTTTTTGAGATACTATGTTTAGCGTTTGCTGCGCCAGCCGCTTGCTTAAAATATTGTGTTAATTTTCTCGGGCGATTTACTGCTGAAAGTTTTTTGCAGCTTTGGCACAATTTAATTTTAGGAACTCTACTCCAGTAGTTCTGACTATAACGAGCAAATCTGCAACTTCCTGATAATGTTGTTGTTAGTCATTTAAACATGAATTGTGTGCTTCAATTCTACTCCTATCATCTGTTTCCCAATTTTTTATGTTTTTGAGAAAATAGATCTACCATTTTAAACTGCCATTAGTGTACCAATTTTAATTTCCATTTACAAATATAATAAAACAAAATTTTTATAACTCGCTGTTCAAAGAAAAAACGGTCAGGCATTTACTTGACCGTTTTTCATGATAGATTTCATAAAAATACATCTTAAGCAGCATTGCTTATTTTCTGGAATTGCTAGTTTACTTTCCAATAAAATCCCAAAATTCTCTATAATATAGCATCTAATCCTATCTGCAAAATATTTGCTCCTGACTCTACTGAATGCCAAATACTACTTACAACAAAATAGGTGATAATAAAGATTATTCCAGCAGAAAACCATTTTTTATTGGCAAATTCCAATTCTGCCTCATTGCGATATTTACCACTTTCCATTGCGATCTCATTACCCTTAATTCCGTAGTAAAGGGCCAGAGCAAAATAGGTGACGCTAAAAATCAGGCTGAAAGGTTTAGTTAGCTCAAACAATAAGGGAGCAGCCCAGATAATGATCAAGCTTATGGTAGAGAGCAGTTTACCATGAACAAAGCACCAGATCGGAGTTAGCAAGAATGCCCCAAGATTAAACTTCAAATTTTCCAGAAATTTCAATTCATTTTCAATACTCATAGCAATTAATCACCTCTAAATAAACATTTTTAACGGTTTAGCCAGATTGGCTGGGATTTCGATTTTCAGCTCTTTTTGGGATAGGATATTTTGATAGAGCAAATTTATCCACTGTCTGGAAGCGTGCATTGATGAGAAAACCAGATAGGCTTTCTCGTGTTCAAAATTTATCTCATAATCGAATAGCTGCAAATTTAGTTCGTTCAATTCACCTTGCAACATCACTGTCAGATTGATTGATTTATCTTGACTATTCACCTGGAATGTTTCCAGAGTTCCATAAGCACTGATGAAGTGATTGGCAAAGGTTTTCAGAACCTTAGAGACGATCGCATCTTTACTAAACATTTTTATCCCTCCGGGCGCCTCTGACATAGACGCGCTTTATAACCACATCTTTGATCGATTGGGTTGTGAAAAGATCTTCTTGCAGACAGACAAAATTGGCACGTTTGCCATTTTCCAAACTTCCATAAAATGCTTCTTCGCCACATATTTTGGCAGCATTTTTTGTATAGATCTCGATCGCTTGATAGCGACTCAAACGTTCTTGGGGATTATGGATCCGGGTGGCTGCATCGATTCCCTGCAAAGCGTCCAAATCGGTGATATACCAATCAGAACCTCCCGCCAATAAAATCCCACGTTGATAAATAGATTGAAGGCGATTGGTTTTTGAGGTGCGCTCTTTGCCCAAGACCTTTTCATACAAGCCATCTTGGCCGGCCCACAGTCGATCGAACATTGGTTGCATTGCTACACTGACCCCGGCTTTTGCCATCCTATCCAGCATCTGATCGCTGGTTAATTCGTTATGAATAATTTGATGCTTGAGCTTTTTGGGTTTGGCTTTCTCGACTTTTTCGTAGATCGACAAGATTTGTTCGATCGCTGCATCACCAATGCAATGGACGCAAGCTTGCAGATTATTTTCATGAGCTTCAGTAATCATCTTTTCCCAAAAGGCATCATCGTGGTAAAGCTCGCCTTGGGTAGAAGGCTGGTCGAAATATGGTTCTTTCAAAGCAGCTGTATGACTACCAAAAGAGCCATCAGCGATCACGCATCCACCAATTCTGCTCGCACCCAATTTCACCGCTACCGGCACATCAAAAATTTGAGGATAAAGCACGAAATCCAGCGGGAAATTCTGAAGGTTATCGCGAATTAGCACATAATGTTCAGGATCTTTGCGACCATCCCCGATCATTGTATGAATGCCGGTATGTCCATATTTGATGCCAATTTCGGCAGCATTCTGATAAGCTTGCAAAATGCCCTCATCCGAGAGATTTTGGTGAAACCAATTGGCTGCAGTATCATTCCAACGTCGATTGAGATGCCCGGTAAAAGGATGAGGCAGAGGTGTTTCCCATGCGATCGATTCAGCAGCAATCGTATTGATAACACAGCTATGACCATCAACCCGCCGTAAAATGATTGGAGTATCGGGGAAAATTGCATCCAATTCTTCAGCAGTGGGAAAGCGTTTTTCTTCAATTGCATTTTCATCAAAATGATAGGCAAAAATACGATTACTAACTGGTTGGGTAGCGCGCAAAATTTCAAATAGTTCATCTAAATTTTTCACATCCTGCAGATTTGCTCCCAGACTATAAAGCCCGCCTTCAAAACTATGTGTATGTGTATCGATAAATCCCGGATAGACAAAAGCACCCTGCAGATCTATTTTTTCTGCTTTGAGATAATGGGGGATAGTAGTAAACAGCTTTTCGATTTTTTCACCAGCGACCAGCATTGCGGAAAAATACTCTTCCTCTTGGCGCATCGTATATATTTTGGCATTATAAAATAATTTCTTCATCTAAAAACTCCCAGTTGATTTGCAACTAAATTTATCCAAGACCAAAAAATAGCAAACAGAAAATTCCATTTGCTATTTTTCTAATCTTTGCTTTAGACAAATTTGATGCCTGTATTGGTTGTTGCTCGCTTTACCAATTCCCAGCTAATTTCATTATGACGCTGGCGCAGGGCTTCCGGATCATATTTGGGCTGACAATTTTCGATCTGTAATTTGCCATTGATTATCAGAAAATCGATGGGACGCATACGCTGGGTAAAGACCAATGCGGGGACCGGATCGGTCATGGCACCGGCATATTCCAGATAATTTGTACCAAACATGGCAAGATCAGCTTGTTTACCGATCTCCAAGCTACCAATATCATCACGACCCAAAGCAGCAGCGCCACCCCGGGTTGCCATCCACAGTACCTCACGGGCAGTCAGCCAATATTTTGGTTCACGCAAACGACTTAGCAGCAAGGCTTGACGAATTTCCGAAAGCATATTGGAAGAGTCATTGGAAGCTGAGCCATCTACTCCCATGCTGACAGCCACGCCAGCCTCCATCATCTCTTTGATGCGGGCAATGCCGCTGCCCAAGCGCATATTGGAAGAGGGACAATGGCTGATTCCCATGCCAACTTGGCCCATTTGAGCAATTTCTGCATCGGATAGATGTACAGCATGCGCCACCCAGGCGTTGCCATCTATCCACCCCACCGAATCTAAATAAGCGGCAGGCCGAGCGCCCATCTTCTCGATACAAAAATTTTCCTCATCGATAGTTTCGGCTAAATGAGTGTGAAACATCAAGTTATGCTCTTTGCAAAAATCTGCAGTTTGCTGCATCAACTCGGGGGTGACAGAAAAAGGTGAACAGGGCGCTAAAGAGATGCGAGTCATCGCTCCGGGTTGGTCATCGTGATATTTATCGATCAGGCGTTGGGCATCTTGCATGATTTCAGCTTCGGTTTGCACTACATTATCCGGTGGTAAGCCGCCATCTTTTTTACTCAATGACATGGAGCCGCGGGTAGGTTGGAACCGGATACCCAATTCTTGGGCAGATTCTATTTCCAGATCTATCAATTGGCTATTGCAATCTCGGGGAAAAAGATAGAGATGATCTGAACTGCAAGTGACGCCGGAAAGCATCATTTCCAATAAACCAGTCTTGGCGCTGACACTGATAGCTTCGTCAAAAACTTCGCGCCATACTTCGTAGTGATGTACCAGCCAGGGAAATAGTTCTTCATCTTGCATCAGGGGAATATTGCGAGTCAGCGATTGGTAGAGATGATGATGAGTATTGATAAAGCCGGGCAAAATCACCATTTCTTTAGCATCAATTTTACGATCATAATCTCCTGCATATGGCTCTTTTCCCAAAGAAATAATCTTATCATCCTCGATCAAAATGTGTCCACCAGACCATTCTTCACGTTTATCATTCATGGTTACCACTTTTTGTGGATTATCTATTAATATCTTCATATTACCTCCAAGTTACGTTATCTTCAAAAAAAAATCTAAGCAATAGCGAGAATTATCGCCAGCTATTTTCATGTCAATTCGAATAATTTTTCAGAGCTAAAATCTCATTCCCAGATTGAAGTAAACTCCAAAATTCTCAATCCCTTTGTCCAAAAATAGTTTGCCACCACCCTTAAAGGAAATTCCTTCTAACTCGGGCTGGTAGCGTAAACCGAATTTGAGACTGGTTTTAAATTCAGTCTTATCTTCGATTGTGTTTGTTTCATCAGCAAACAGTGAGCTTTCTGTTTGCTTGATATCGAAATATTCTACAAAAAAACCAAGCTCTGCATTTAATTGTTTCTGGATCTGTGGCACCAGTAAAATGCCCAAAGGAAATGAATTTATCTTGCTTCTCCTTTCGGTAAGTAAGCCTAGAGTAAGATTTGATCCTCTGTAGTAACCGATCGATAAACCAACGCTTTGATGGACAAATAATTCATAAAAAATTCCTCCATTTAAGCCATTTAAAATTGAGGAGAGTTCAAAATAGATAAAATCATTCTTTTCCAGTTTTGTTTTAACTTTGCTGTGGGGAGTAAAGTGCAATTTATCCAGATTCTTTTGACTAGAGATCGTAATGATCTCAGGAAAGGAATTGTAATTGATCTTTCCCGAGAAATCAGCTGCTTCTCCTTCGATCAATTTATCGGCAATGATAAACAATT
This sequence comes from Cloacimonadales bacterium (SeqCode), assembly GCA_046482725.1. Lineage (GTDB taxonomy): Bacteria > Cloacimonadota > Cloacimonadia > Cloacimonadales > TCS61 > DAOWES01. Next base: position 7,528 of record JAWOEN010000199.1, on the reverse strand, counting down.
TTTCCCCCAGTTGCAGATAGATTTGGTTTTCTTTGATCTGTAAAATCTCGGCTTCGATAGTAGTTCCATCGACAAAGTTCACAGTTTCAGCTGCTAAGCTGGTAAGGCTTATCAGCAGAATAGTGATGATGCTACTTCTCATAAAATTCATTTTATATCCCTTTTTGCATTATTTTGAAAATATCTTCAGGTTTTGCCTCAGGATTTTCCAACCAGATTCGATAAGCTTGAGCCAAGGCTACCCCAATCTCTTTGCCGACAAGATGCGGAAATCTTTGCTTGATGATATTTCCATTAATCGGAAATCTTTGGTCAGGCAATTTTATCTGTGAAATTGTTTTGCGCATTTCATTAAATTTCTGCTCTTTATCTTGAGAAACAAGATCGCTATTATGCTCGGCAAAATCGACTAGCAAAGCACTAGCTTCTTGCCACTTCAAAAGCCAATAGCGCCAATCTGCCTCGGTCAAGTTTTGCCAGCCATCATTTTCTAAGATGTGGGAATTTTTTATCAAAAAATCTACCTGCCGAATGGTCGCCTTGGAAAATTTCAAAGCGGCTAAAGTTTGAGGATAGCTTTTGGCAAAAAGAGCAGCAGCGATGATCGCTAGGCGAAATTCCAAATTATCAGGTAACTCTTCCAATTTTGCCAATAATTGCTGCCAGCCGGCTTGATCTAAGCTCGAGAAATCGCCTATAATATATGCAAGGAGAGATGAATCTCGCAACAAGCTGAAGCCACGAGCTGGATTTTTTGCCAGCAAAGTTTTGCACAATTCGTCGCGAATTCGCTCTTTGGAAATATTGGCAAGTTTGGCGTGGAGCTCTTTTATCGCTTGCCAACAGCTTTGCTCAATCTGAAAATCTAATTGAGCGGCAAAGCGAATTGCCCGCAACAGGCGCAGAGGATCTTCCGAAAATACTAATTGTGGATCGTTTGTGGTACGTAAGATTTTCGCTTGCAGATCTGCCAAACCCATTCCGGTTAGATCCAAAATTTCATTAGATGCTAAAGGTCGATACAGAGCATTTATCGTAAAATCTCGGCGAATCGCATCATCTGCCAAACTACCAACTTTCACTTCGGGTTTGCGACTGTTGTTGCTATAAAATTCTCGGCGAGTCATCACCAATTCCAGATCAATCTGATCGATTTGAATCAAGGCAGTGCCAAAGCGCTTGAAAATTTTGGGATGAGAAGCCAGCTTTTGCTGATGTAAATATTCTGCCAGGCGAATGCCGCCATTGGGCAGATCTACCACCAAATCAAGATCATTGGTCGGGCGCTGCAGCAGCTGATCTCGCACCACGCCTCCCACCAAATAGACGTGATTGGCAAAAAGGCTACCGCGCAGAGTAGCAGCAATTTTTGCTTCAATTTTACTTATATCTGATGGCGTAATTTTACTTTTTTTCATAAAGCTAAAATTGTAAATTTATTCAGAAGAGTAAAGCTATTTATTTTCCTCAGAACAGCGGGATGAGTGATCTTTCTAAGCAGAAAGATTTTCCAAAAGCTCTGCTTGCCAAAAAAAGCAATTGACAAATTAGGCGGGCTGAAAAATGTTAGCCGCATGCAACATAAAGATAAAACAGCAACAAGTGTTATTTTTTTTGAGTGCATAATGAGAATGAGAATCAATAAAAAAATAAATCGGAGGTTTGTATGAAAATGAAAGATTTTGCCCTGGGCTCCAGATTGCGTGTCTGTGGCTATGAGACTGACGATAGAAGTTATCGTCAGAAACTTTTGCGGATGGGCTTGATTCGCGGAGCCGAGTTTACACTTACTCGCCGCGCACCAATGGGAGATCCGCTGGAAATAAATCTTAACGGCTCGCATCTTTCTTTACGTAAAGATGAGGCAGATGCTTTACAGGTGGAGGTAGCTCGATGAAGAAGCTAAAAATTGCTTTGGCTGGAAATCCCAATAGTGGGAAAACTACTCTATTTAATTCCTTAACAGGTTCTCGTCAACGAGTTGGCAATTGGCCAGGTGTGACAGTTGAGCATAAATTGGGCAGTTTTAAACATCAGGGCAGAGAAGTTGAAGTTATCGATTTACCGGGGATATATTCATTTTCCGCTTACTCTTTGGATGAAAAAGTTTCACGCGATTTTATCCTAAATGAGAAATTGGATCTGGTAGTGAATATCGTTGATGCCACCAATTTGGAGCGCAATCTCTATCTCACCACTCAATTAATGGAAATGAAAATCCCGGTGGTGGTTGTGCTCAATATGCTGGATATAGCCAAGCAACGCCGAGTTTCGATCGAGATCGAACATTTGCAAGAGCATCTGGATTGTCCGGTAATTCCGATGATAGCGACCAAGCAAAGCGGATTGAACGAGTTGAAAGATGAGATAATTCAGGCCCGAAGTAGAGATAATGTTTCATCGACCAAAATATTTTATGATGAAGTTGTGGAAAAATCGTTGAGTCGTCTGCAAGCTCTAGTCACTGAAATTGCGGATGAGAAGGCAGTAGATTCGCGTTGGCTGGCGCTATTACTTTTGGAGGATGATGAGCTGGCGGTGGAGCTTACTGCCAACCGATTTGTCGCTGAGGTAGAGGCGGAAGCTGCCAAGATCAGCAAGCATGTGGGAGATGATGTGGATATTGTTACGGCCGACGGGCGTTATGGCTTTATTCACGGTTTGGCTCGTGATGTAGTGAAGCGTGATAGTCTGATGCGCAAAACTGTTTCCGACGCTATTGATAAAGTTGTACTCAATCGCTATCTGGGTATCCCGATATTTCTGTTTGTGATGTATCTGGTTTTTATGCTCACCATCAATGTGGGGGGAGCATTCATCGATTTCTTTGATATTTTCACCGGCACCATCTTTGTAGATGGTTTTGCTGTTGTACTAGAGATGATAAATCTTCCACAGTGGTTGATTGTATTTTTGGCAGATGGAATCGGAGGTGGTATGCAGACAGTTGCTACCTTTATTCCGCCGATTTTCTTTATGTTTTTCACTTTATCAATTTTGGAAGATAGCGGCTATATGAGCCGAGCAGCTTTTGTGATGGATCGTTTTTTGCGCTATATCGGGTTGCCGGGCAAAGCTTTTATTCCCATGCTGGTAGGCTTTGGTTGCAATGTGCCGGCGATAATGGCAACCAGAACACTGGAGAATAATCGTGATCGGATTCTGACCATTCTGATGAATCCCTTTATGAGCTGTGGAGCGCGTTTGCCGGTCTATGTACTCTTTGCCACAGTCTTTTTCCCGCGGCACGGGGGATTGGTAATTTTTTCTATTTATCTGATCGGAATAATATTGGCAATCTTAACCGGTTTGCTCTTCAAAAACACAATTCTCAAAGGCAAAGCTTCTACCTTTGTGATGGAGCTGCCACCCTATCATGTGCCCACAATAAACGGAATCTTCACTCACACTTGGAATCGACTGAAAAGTTTTATCAGCCGCGCCGGGAAAGTGATAATTTTGGTTGTGATAATTCTTTCATTCCTCAACTCTATCGGCACAGATGGTAGTTTTGGCAATTCTGACAGTGAGAAATCTGTTCTGAGTCAGATCGGAAAATCTCTGGTGCCCGTATTTCAGCCGATGGGAATTCAGCCGGATAATTGGCCTGCTACCGTGGGATTATTCACTGGTATCTTTGCCAAAGAAGCAGTTGTTGGTACTTTGGATAATCTTTATGCCAGTTTGGAACTGGCTGAAGAGGAAGCTGCAGAGGACGAGTTTAATTTTTGGGATGGAATCGCTGAATCTTTTGTCTCGATCCAAGAGAATTTTGCTGAGATGGGTGGTGCTTTTTCCGATCCTTTGGGTGTGAATGTGAGTGATGAGCTGGATAATCTGGAATTGCAAGCTGCTGAGCAAGCTGTAAAATTGGGTACATTTTCCGAAATGCAAAAACGATTTGGTTCGGGTAGTGCAGCTTTTGCTTATCTGCTTTTTATCCTGATTTACATGCCATGTGTAGCAGCGATCGCGGCTATCTATCGTGAAACTAATCTCAATTGGACAATTTTCAGCGTGGTCTATCTTACCATTTTGGCTTGGCTGGTTTCTACTTTATTTTATCAAGTTAGTAATTTTGCCCTTCATCCGGCTACATCAGCTGCCTGGATTGCCCTTGTTATCGCAGTTAGTTTGATTAGCATCTTTTTTATGAAAAATCAAGCAAGTAAAATCAAAGTCTAGCCACCAAAACCCGGAAGCAAGGCGATAGCTTCTCCTCCCATTAGTCGCCAGCCTTTCGGGTTATTTAGAAGGAGAATATAGATGTTTGGAAAAAGAAGAAGAGAGAGAAATTGCTGCCGAGCTGCCAAGCCCGGTAGAGGCAGAAGAGGTAATCCGCGCTCGATCTCCAGTTTGTCGGAAGCAGCCGCTAGCAGACGCTATCTGGTTTTGCAAAATCCACACAAACAGACTTTGGAGATGGGTATTGCTCCGCATACATTTATCTATCTGCATCGCAATCAAGTTACTGAGGATAATCTAATCGTGGGCTTGAATGAGATGAGGCTCAGCATCCCACGCAATGCTGCTGATCGGATCAAGGTGAGATGATGTTACGCGAGATCATAAAATATTTTTCCGAAAGTAGCTATCTTTCAGTACGAGATGTTGCCACGCATTTTGGTTTGGAGGCAGAAGCAGTGGCAGGAATGTTGGAAACATTGGAACGCAAGCAGAAAATCACTTTGGTAGAATTTGCCTGTAGCGGCTGCTCCAAATCTTGTGGAGCTTGTGATGCGAAAGCGAATAAAATATATAAAAAAATAGAGGAGTAAGATTATGAGAAGAATTGGAGTAGTTTTGGCCTTGTTATTGAGCCTGTCATTTTTGCAGGCAGAAATTGTAAGCAATGAAGTGCAGCTGGTAGCTGGCAGCGCTTGGGCAGATTTGTCTGAAGCGGAAGCAGAGATTGCAGTAGGATTTGCTCAGGAAATGGAATACGCCACAGAGCTCGGCTTGGAATTTTTTTGGGAAAATGAGCTTGGTTGGATGGTTAGTGAAGCTGAAAACAATATCTTATATCTCTTCAGCGAAGCAAAGATCGAGTTTGGTTGGAGTGAGATGTGGAAGATGAGTTTAGCTCTTCCCTTTGCACTTAGCAATGACGTCACAGATGAGGTTACTGCTTACGCAATCGATTTGAGCGGCGAGCTGGCTTATGGAAATTTGCAAGAAGATCTGGCTGGGATCTCTTATTGGGAAGCTTATGAAAGCGGCTACAAGCTTAGTTTGGGAACAGAAACTTCGCTCTATGCCGAGCTGGATTCTCAGCAGGAGGAAGATGATTCTCTTTTTTTAAGCGCTGAGCTGAGTTATGCTTGGTTTCAGCCAGCTGCAGCTTATATGATCAAGCCCAGCTGGGGCTATCGTCGGCAGCTGAATTCGGAGGAGCCGGAAGAGTATGAATTATGGGCAGGCTTGCAAGCATATAAAGATCTGAATCGGAATTTTACTGTAGGTACTGCTCTGAACTATGCAGGCAACTCTTTGGCAGCAGCCGATTTGGTGAATAGTATAGATTTTGGATTGGAGCTATATTATCTTCCCCGGGAGGTATTAGAATTTTCGCTGCTGACAGGCGTAGCCCAAGAAGATCTATCCAATAGTGCTGATCCTAGTTTTAGTTTGGGATTAGGCTTTGCTTGGAAGTTTTATGCACGATAATTTGTCTTCCAAATCCTAAGATCGTATCAGGAATCTGTAGCAGGTTCCTGATTTTTTTTATGTAAGCTGATCGACTTCAGAGTGCAAGAGGCGAGGAGCAGAGAGCTTGATCAAGATGGCCCCAAGGGGAGCTGTCAGCAGAATTGACAAAACAGCCACTGCTAGGATAATCTCACCGGAAGGAATACCCAAGGCAAGAGGAATTGCGCCGATAGCAGCTTGAACAGTGGCTTTGGGTATGTAGGCAAAGACACAAAAAAATCTCTCCTTCCAATTTAAACCTGCATGGTGAGTAGAAATAATCACTCCCAAACTACGGGCAATTAAACCCACGAAAATGATGAGTAGACCTTTTAGGCCGGAATCTAAAGCGACTCTGATATTAACCTGAGAACCGATGAGAACAAAGAGTAGGATCTCGGCAAAAATCCAAATTTTATCAAATTTGAGAGCTAAACGTTGCGCAAGATCAGCTTGCTTTTCCAGAATAATAAAGCCGATTGTCATCACACCCAGCAGAGCGGCAATTTCAATCGTACTTTTCAAAGCATTTTCGATAGCTGAAAGTAAGAGGGCAGAACCGAGAATTAATAAAACTTTTTTGGTATCGCGGATCTGATATTTACGAAAAACTCGTAACAAAAGGAAGCCGATAATAATTCCCAGAAAAATGCCTAAAATTATTGAGACCGGGATCGAGAGTATTTGGATACCAATATTGAGATGTTTTCCGCTATAAAGCCCCAAGAACGTAGTGAACATAGTAATCGCCAAGACATCATCGATCGAAGAACCAGCTAAAATTAGGGTAGGAATTCCTTTGTTGGTACCAAGTTTGTCTTTGAGGTAATCCAACATTTTGGGCACAACAACCGCAGGTGAGACGGCTGCAATGATAAAGCCCAAAATACCGCCTTCAATCAACGAAAAATCAAAAATCTTCGTTGCCAGAAATGCGATGCTAAAACCTTCTAAGAGGCCGGGGATAAAACTGATTTTTAGCGCTGTAAAACCAATCTTATTCAGTGAGCTGCGGCTTATACCCAAGCCGGCTCGCAATAAAATAATGATCAAAGCAATTCGGCGTAGATCTGCCGAGATCAAGAGAGTCAGTTCATCCATCAAATCAAGAGCATAAGGCCCAATTATGACACCTAAAATTAGCATTCCCAGCAAGCCGGGAAGCTTTAATTTGATAAAGAGGAGATTGGCTGTTAAACCCAAAAGTATAATCAAGGCAATGGTAGTAATCATCAGAATTCCTGGTATAAATTATTTGATAGCTTCACAATTTTGTATGCTCAAAATCGAGCCAAGCTTGTTTGATCTGCGGATTTTTTTCCATAAAATCCAATAAGTCCTGAAATTTTGTTAGATCTGCACAATTGATAAAGTGCTCCATTTTGCAGGCTTTTTCCCAAGCCGGCTGCGGCTCAAAGAGCAAGATCTTTTGCAAAAAATCGCTTAGTAAATTGTGTTTGCGGGTAATGCGGGCAGCCAGCATTTCGCCAGTGCCGGTCAGCGTGATATATTTATAAGCTTCATAATTCACCAGTTCCCGGGCAGCTAATTGTTTCAAGGCACGGGTCACAGAAGATTTTTTTATCTTGAGATGACGCGAGATATCGGTGACGCGAGCTACTTTATTCTCTTTTTCCAAATAATAGATCGCTTCCAGATAATCTTCCAAACTGGAAGAGAGATGGACGAAATTCATGATTAACTCCTGATAAAAATATTTTGGACATTTTCCATTTGCGAATTCTAGCTTAGACTGATTCTATTATCTCCTCACACACCAAAATATTTGGTGGCGATAGAGAAATAGATCAAGACTCCGCAGATATCTGCGATGGAAGTG
>JAWOEN010000186.1:0-5740 GCA_046482725.1 Cloacimonadales bacterium (SeqCode) | reverse complement strand
TGCGAGCACGCCGGGAAGCGGAGTTTCTTCGGGATTGTAGATGCGCTCATACGCTTGGTGAATAATGCCCGCGGAGATAATGATAAGCAAAAGCGAGATCAGGATACTGGCGATTTGCTCGGCGGCTTCGCCTCATCCCTCTCTCGCCCGTCGCTATTTCTTGCTCGGTGTTTTCGGTGGCTAATTTTCTTCTTTATTTAGCAACCGGCTCAAAACCTCACTCCCAGCTCAACCATTTCACAGAAAATTCTTGACCTGCTATCATTGCTTCCAGATTGATATTTGCAGAGAGTATTCTAAAACTATTTCGGGAGAGATTGATGCGAGAAATAAATGTACAAAGCTTGATTCCGGTCATCGCCAAATTGTGTATTGAAGCGAACTATTATATTGGCGCAGACCTGAGCAAGCGCTTAGAGGAATTCCGCACCCGGGAAACATCACCTACTGCTCGTGAAGTGATCGACATTTTATTGCAAAATTATCAGTTGGCGGCGGCAAAGCAGATGCCGATCTGCCAAGATACTGGCGTCGCCGTGATCTTTGCCGATATTGGACAAGATCTGCATTTGACTGGTGGAGATTTTTATCAAGCGCTAAATGCCGGAGTTGCAGCTGGCTATTCAGCAGGTTTTCTGCGCAAGTCGATCGTGGCTGACCCGGTTTTGCAACGCCTCAATACCGGCGACAACACTCCGGCTATTATTCACAGCAGAATAGTTCCGGGCGATAAACTAAAATTGACAGTTGCGCCCAAAGGTGGCGGTAGTGAGAATATGAGTGAAATCAAGATGCTGAAAGCAGCTGACGGGCTAGAAGGAGTGATCGATTTTGTAGTCGATCGCGTAGAACGTTCTGGCGGAAATCCTTGTCCTCCCATTATCGTAGGAGTGGGCCTTGGTGGCAATTTTGAGCAGAGCGCCATCTTAGCGAAACGCGCTTTACTAAGGGATTTGGATCAAGCCAATCCTGAGCCGCAATGGCAAAAAATCGAGCAAGATATTTTAGCTAAAATCAACGCTTTGGGCATCGGTCCGCAAGGATTGGGCGGCAATACCACGGCTCTGGCTGTGCATATCTTGCAGCAACCTTGCCATATCGCCAGTCTACCTGTGGCAGTAAATATTCAGTGCCACGCTGCCCGCCACAAAAGTATCATCATCTAGGAGAGAGCTATATTATGAAAAAAATCAAACTCCCCGCTAGCCCCAGCGAGCTGGAAAGCTTAGAAATTGGTGAGAAAGTATTACTGAGCGGTACTATCTACACAGCCCGAGATGCAGCTCACCAGAGATTGGTCAAATTGCTGCAAACAGGCCAAGCTTTGCCTTTTCCCCTGCCAGATTCAGCCCTCTATTATGTGGGTCCCGCTCCCACCCCACCCGGAAAAATCATCGGCTCTGCCGGTCCCACCACCAGCTATCGTATGGATCCTTTCACTCCCCTGCTCTTGCAAAACGGTTTGAAAATAACCATCGGCAAAGGACAGCGCAGCAAGCAAGTGCGGCAAGCAATGCAAAAATATCAGGCTGTCTATCTGGTGGCAATCGGCGGCGCGGCTGTGGTGATAGCGCAAGCCATCAAGCAGGCTGAAATAATAGCCTACGCAGATCTGGGCGCTGAAGCTATACATAAATTGCAAGTAGAAGATTTTCCCTGTATCGTCGCCAATGATCTGGCAGGGAATGACCTTTTCGAAATCGGTGTAAATAAATATAAAAAATAGAGGTATGAAGTGCAAAAAAAAATTAAACTAGATCTTTCTAACCTAGACCAGGTTTTCCCCGCAGAATTTGACCCCGAGCAGATCGCTGCTGCTAAAACCGAATTTCTAAAAAATCTCTCATTAGAAGCGCATAAATTTTATCAGGGCAAAGTGCAGACCGTTCCCAAAGCCGGAATCTTCGGGTTCAATTGGTTCAATGTCTGGTACACTCCCGGAGTTTCGCGAGTTTCCACCACAATCCGTGCTGATAATGATAGCAGCTTCCAACTTTCCAATCGTGGCAATTTGGTGGGAATCGTTAGCGATTCTACCCGAGTTTTGGGCGATGGCGACTGCACTCCTCCCGGCGGTTTGGGCGTGATGGAAGGCAAAGCTTTCTTGATGAAATATTTGGGTGGCGTTGATGCTACTGCGCTCTGCATCAATAGCAAAGACAAACAGGGCAATCCTGATCCGCAGAAAATCATCGACTTTGTCAAAATGGTCGCTCCCAGTTTTGGCGCGATCAATTTGGAAGATATTTCGCAGCCCAATTGCTTTCAAGTTCTAGATACTCTGCGCGAAGAGTGCGAGATCCCGGTCTGGCACGATGATGCTCAGGGCACAGCTTGCGTAACTTTGGCCGGTGTCATCAACGCTCTGAAACTGGCAAAAAAAGAGCTCTCAGCTGCTCGCTTTGTTTTGATGGGAGCCGGAGCTTCCAATACCACGATTGCTCGCCTCATCATCACAGCCGGTGGAGATCCCGATAATATTATCATGTTCGATTCCCGCGGTGGTCTGCATCAAAAGCGCGCTGATATCGAAGCTGATCCTCGCTTTTATCGTAAGTGGGAACTTTGCCAAAGCACCAACCCCCACTGCCTTGATAAGATCGAGCGAGCTTGCCAAAACGCTGATGTGCTGATCGCACTCTCCAAGCCGGGTCCCAACACGATCAAACCGGCCTGGATCTCTACCATGGCAGAGCGCGCTATCGTCTTTGCCTGCGCCAATCCTGTACCGGAGATCTATCCGCATCAAGCCCAAAAAGCCGGCGCCTTTATCACAGCTACCGGACGCGGTGATTTTCCCAACCAGGTAAACAACTCGCTGGGCTTTCCCGGAATTTTGAAAGGAGCACTTCTGGTCAAAGCTCGCAAAATCACTGATAATATGGCAATCGCAGCGGCAAAAGCTATCGCTGATTTTGCAGAAAAACGCGGAATAGAGCCGACTAATATCGTGCCCAAAATGGATGAAACCGAAATGTTCCCACTGGTGGCAGCAGCCGTAGCGCGACAAGCCATAGCTGATGGTGTGGCTCGCGAAAAACGCGATATTCAGCAAGTCTATAGTATGGCCCGAGCCGATATCCTGGCTGCCCGCCAACTCACAGACGTTTTGCAAAAAGAAAACTTGATCGTCCAGCCGCCTCAGGAGATGTTGGATACTGCTCTGCAAGCTGCTATCGATTTGGTAAGTAAAACAAAATAAATGACTTGAAAAATTTTATGCCTGAAACTCCTCGTAAAGTAGGAGTTCCAACCAAAATGGAGGAGAGATGAGAAAGCAAAAAATTTATTTATCTATTTTTTTTCTGTTAATGATTTCCGGGGCAGTAGCTCGCCCGGTCGTGATGCTGACCGGGTATTGGCATCCTACCAACGAAATGCTCTATCGTTTCTCACCCGATCCGGAGCTCAATCCTGAGGGCTGGATTGGCGAAAATTGGGAAAATCGCGGCTATGACGTTTATGCCTTTTTCCCCGCTTTCGATATTACCACGCGTGAGTTTGAAGTAGATTATCAAGCCACTTGGAACGATTTTTGGGCGCGGGTAGATCAATTTACTCCCGAAATCATTATCAGCTTTGGCGCCGGTAACGGACCCTGGGAAATAGAAACCCAAGCCAAAAACCTGGATAACTGGGTAGCAGATGACGAATATCCCTACTATCCCACTCCCAATCCACCCGATTCTACCCTCGCTGCCAACGCCTCGCGCTACTCGACTCTGCCAAATTTTGCTATCGAAGCTGCCGTAAATGAACAGACCAATATCAACGCCTGGGTCGATATTTATGGCGATCCCGGCAACTATCTCTGCAACTATATCGCCTACCTCGGCATGTGGTACCAAAATATGAACGCCGAACCGGAAGCGGAAAACTACTGCCGCGCTGCCGGCTTTGTGCACGTCAATGCCGCACTAGAGCTGGCAGCAGTTACCGAAGCAGCCGAGATTACTCTGCGTACGACTTTGCAATTTTATGAAAATATGGCTCAACTGAACGGCACCATTATCGCCGCGGGAAATCTGGAAAATGCTGAAATCTATCTGACCGATTCTTTGGGCGCTGAATATGAAGCCCAAACTGATGCTGAGGGCAATTTTAATTTTGCCGAATTGCCTTACGATCTCTACCAAGTGGAAGCACGCCTGGGAAGATATTTTTATTATCAAGGCGAATTTGATTTTAGCGCTGACAATGATTTTCTAGAGATCGAAATGCAGGAATTTGCCGCAGCTGCTCCCCTCACCTATAGCGCCGGTGCTGTCGATCTGATCAATAGCGCTGCAGCTCCTGTGATTTTTGTGGGAGCTCACTATCCGCCAGAGATGCTAACCGCCTATGCAGATTGCCACCTCAATCGGCTCTATTTCTCCGCACCGGAAAATTCCACAGATTGCAATTTGCAGCTAAAACTCTACCGCGGCGATCCGCTGGCCGGTAATATGGATATTGTTATGGCAGCTACTTTACCCGCCTTTCAGCAGGGCCATTGGGTGGAAGTGTGGTTGGATGATTTTTATCTGTTAACCGAAGATGATCTGGCAGAAGGTTTAACCCTGGCTTACGGCATCGTAAATGCCAACAACAATATCGGCTACACCGATGGCCTGAGCGCAAACCCCAACGGAAACCTGCTAAAACTAGGAACCACTTGGTACTCGGCTGCAACAGAATTGGGCATCGAAGGCAATTGGGATCTGGCTTTGGGCTTCAATGGCGAACCGCTCGTCACTGCCGAAAATCAGCTGCCAACAACCGACCTGCAGCTCTCCAACTATCCCAATCCTTTCAATCCCACCACGACTATCAGCTTCACCACTATAAAAGATAGGCAAAAAACAGAAGTGATAATCTATAACCTAAAAGGACAAACAGTGAAAAAACTGATCGAGCAAGAACTTGCAGCCGGTCCCCACTCTATCATCTGGAACGGCGATGATGCAGCAGGAAAAACTGTCAGCTCCGGTGTTTATTTTTACCAAGTGAAAACCCAACTAAGTAGCGAAATGAATAAAATGCTGCTGCTGAAATAGTCTAAATTCTCCTTGCTGGGAATTCCGGAGGCAGGAAGCTAAAAGCTAAAGCTATATCTATCTCTTAGCTCGGAAAATTGGCTATACTTTATCAACTTTTCGTGCATAAGACGACCAACAAGAATACCAGGATGGATATTTTGCTCTGCACAGAAGCTTATGATATTTGCTTTGGTTATCTGATTATTGGCAATAAAGCAGTTGTACTCTTTGTCAGGTATCAGCATTTTACGTGCGAAATCATCTGCTTCTATTTCAATTTCGGAGTGAGTATCTAGTTTCTCGAGCAAAACTTCTTTTGTATTATGCTTGTAATAAATATGTCCAATTTCATGAAACAAACTAAACCAAAAAATATCTGCGTAAGCTCCTCTTAAACTTAATTGCAGAATTACCTTCTGTGAGTTTATCCATTTTGTTGCTCCATTAATATGGGTTTTTGAGATATGCGGAACCAAAGCTAAGACAATTCCACTATCTGCACATTTTTCTATCAAAATATCTATGAAATCTTCGGGCTCTTTTGTAGTCAGCTGCCTGATTTCACCTACCAAATTTTTTATTTTTGCCCTGGAATATTTATTGGTAGTTATTTCTTGAGCTCTTAATTCTCCTTTGCGTAACCAAGTTGCCAAGGCTAGCTCAGAAGCTGCGAAACTTGTAGAAATCCTGAATGCCCCTGGTATCAATCTGGGTATATGCTC
>JAWOEN010000130.1:0-12109 GCA_046482725.1 Cloacimonadales bacterium (SeqCode) | reverse complement strand
GAGAGACACCGTCGCCCCCGGCGAGGACGTCCTCATTACCGAAGGCATAGCCGACGCCATTACAGCCCATCAGGCGGGCTATGCGTGTCTCTCGCCGGTGACTACGTCGTTCAAGATTAGCGACCGGGAGCGCCTCGCCGAGTTGCTTGAAGCCGAGGACGTGGGGAGAGTCTATATCGTAAACGACGCCGAGCCCCCGACGAGTTCACTCCGGGACGCCGAGGACGCCGAAGGGTGGGACCGCCTACACGTCGAGCAGTACGGCGAGGGTGTCCGTGGGGCGGTTCGGACCGCTTCATATCTCGCCGAGCAGGGGATTAACGCCCGAATTGGTGAGCTCCCCCAGCCAGCGGCCGAGAAGGTTGACCTCGACGACCAAAAATTAAGCAAGTAGCAAGATAGTAATATATTGTCTTAAAGACAGATATAATAGGCACAAGCTGTATCTGATTTGTAGAAAATCCTTTACATTTTGTGCCTCTGTTTTTTAAGAGAATCATCAAAAAAAAATTAGATAAATTGTTCTGACGATTAAGGAGATAATATGAGATATAAATTTATGATAGCTTTCCTACTGATAACTTTGGCTTTGAGTGCAAACTCTATCTTTTCATTTCAGGGTATGGCAAATCAATACTACGGCAACGATCTTTATTCCAGCGGTATGGGAGATGCCGGAATCAACGATCTGTTTCGGATCAATACCGGCTATCGAAATCCTTCAATGCTAGCTTCATCCAATATTGTGATCTTTTCTACGGCTGTAAGTTCGGGATTTCAAAATTATTATGATGATAATGATAACAGTTTTCGCGATGATGGATTTTTCCTGCCCTATTTCACAGCATCTTTTCCCATTTTACAACATCGTTTTGGACTAAAATACTCGCTTCTGAGCTCGGGAAATCTAGATACATTTAGCGAAAATACACTCGTTAGTGACGATGATGAAGAATTTGCCTATACAGAGCAAAATTCGATTATCTCCAATGTTTATCAGATCGATCTGGCTTACGCTTGGAAAAACCGCTTTCTCAATCTGGGAATAGCCGGAAATTATTATATCGGGCATCGCATCAACTACTGGGAATTTGATTTTGAAGATGCTACCTTACTGGATAGTGAATATGAAAGAACTGAGCTTTTCAAAAATCCCGGTTTTACAGTGGGAATCAGCAAGCGCTTGGAAAAATTTTCCATGGGACTTGCTTATTCTAACCCGGTAGAACTAAAGGGAGATATCACATTTGCTTATGATCATCCGCCTTATGAAGATGAATTGGCCTCACCAGATTTTTTTCTGGAAGTGCCGGCCAAAATTTCAGCTGGAGTAACTTGGAAATTTGCCGAAACCTTCAAGCTGCATGCAGATGCGCATTTGGAAATGTGGGAAGATACCAAATCTTATGAAGAGAACAGCACAAAATTTGCAGCTGGTCTCTCTTACGATCCGCTTAGTGGTTATGGAAAATGGTATGAAAGCATTCCTTTGCGTAGTGGATTTTCTTACCGTAAATTACCTTTCCAGATCAATAATTCTCAAATTAACGAACTGAAAGCTAGTTTTGGTTTATCGATTCCTCTGCAATCGCCCAACAAGCGTATCGATCTGGCTGTGGAATATCTTACTCGTGGTGACAGTGCCGAACATGGCTTTTCCGAAGATTCTCTGATGTTTTCAATCGGAGTTACCGGTTTTGATATATTTTCCAGAAGACCCAAGAAGATAGCGCCTCGCGATATACCGGAAGCAGAGTTTTAGAAGATGAGATTTCGACTGGAAAAGCAGGTAACGCAAGGCAAAATCATAAATCAGATTATTCAAAATCGTGGTTATGACGAAGAGTATTTTGAAAGCTCTTTGGCTGATTTGGCAGATATGTATTTGATGAAAGATCTGGAGAAAGCTGCCGATCGCATCATTAAGGCTATCGCAAATAAAGAGAAGATTATCATTTTTGGACATGATGATATTGATGGCATTACTGCGACCTATATTTTATTCGATTTTCTGGAAAAAGCTGGTTCCCAAGCTCACTATTATTATATTCCCAATCGCTTGCTGGAAAATCATGGATTGCAGAGAAACTTCATAGATAAGGTAAAAAACGAAAATTTTGATTTGGTTGTTACCGTGGATGGCGGCATCTCTTCCTGGCAAGCTGTGGATGAGATCAATTCTTTTGGTACTGATGTGATTATCACAGATCATCACTTGGTGCCGGAAAAGCTTCCCAACGCTTTTGCTTTGGTAGACTCAAAACAGAAAGATTGCAATTTTCCCTATACTATGCTGGCCGGCGTTGGCGTCAGTTGGTATCTCTGTAGAATGTTGGCAGAAAAATTGAAATTAGATTTGAAGCCGGAATATCTTTTTTGGACTGCTTTGGGAACAGTAGCAGATAAAGCTCCTTTAGATGGATTAAATAGAATTATCGTGAAAGAAGTCTTAAATAATTGGTACATCTATGAAAACAGAGTTACTTCAGCTCTTTCCGCTTATCTCTGGTCGGGCTCCAATCTTATCTCCCGCTTAGCTGTAATCAGATATTTGATAAAGTTGTTATCCAACGGTAGAGATGCTGATGGCAAACATAAAGCCCTTTACTTTATGCTGAATCCGCTGCGAGAAAAAAACAAGACGCTGAAAGAACTTATTCAGGAAATGCGCGAGTGGGATGAAAAACTCAATTCTACCCGGGAAATTATCGGCAAATTTAGACCTGATCCCCAAAAATTTGGCTTCCTCTTCTTTGATAAAAATGATGAAATTGCTTTGGAATGTATGGGCTTGGCTGCTTCTCTACTTTTCCGAAAATATAAAATACCGGTGCTCTTCCTGAAGCGGAAAGATGGAGTAATTACCTGCGAGGCGCGTTGTACAAATGGCTTTAATCTAATGGAAATGTTTAATTATTTTTCAGAGATGCTGATTCAATATGGCGGGCATGTGAAAGCTGCCGGCTTTACAATGGAAGAAAAAAAGCTGAAATCCTTCAGTAAACATTTCTATGGATATACTATTGCTCGCCGAGACAGCATCACCTCCGAGTGGAAACATCGAATCGATGCAGTTTTTTCTGCTACTGAGATCGGAAAATTTGAGCAATTTGTTCAGGAAGATTACAATAAATTGCAGCCTTTTGGGCAGGGAAATCCCGAGCCAACTTTTTTGATGCAAAATTTCAATCCGCTGCGTGATAGTAAGAGATTTTCTCAAAAAGAGATGATCTTTAGTGAGAATAATGAGTATGATGTAGTTTTTAGATTACAAGGATCTAGCATAAAAGTATTAGATTTTTTCCCAATAAATGAAAGAGATAATTTGGAGATGATATGAAGATTAATCAAGATTTGTGCGATGTCTGCGGAACCTGCGTAGCAGTTTGCCCGGTAGATGCGATCGTGGTAAGTGAGTTTTTTGTAAAGATAGATGAGCAGAAGTGCATTCATTGTGGCAACTGTATTGCTATTTGTCCGATCAAAGCAATATCCGAGGAGCAGGCATGATAATCAAAGAAAAATATGATGTAGTGGTAATCGGAGCGGGTCCGGCCGGAAGTGTAGCAGCCAGATTTGCCGCAGAAAATGGTGCGTCAGTATTGATTTTGGAGAGAGATCGTGAGCCGGGTATTCCGGTGCGTTGTGCCGAAGGTGTGTCTCATCAGGGCATAGAGCCCTATATAGAGATCGATCGGCGTTGGATTGCCTCTGATATTGATATTGCCAAATTGCAGGCTCCCAATGGAGAATCTACCCGCATGTACAGCAATGGCAAAGGCTATGTTTTGGAGCGTAGGATCTTTGATACAGCTCTCTGTGAAGTAGCTTGCCAGCAGGGAGCAGATCTGTTGACCAAGGCAGATGCTTTGGATCTGGTTTGGCAAGATCAGCAGATTGTGGGAGTGAAATACAAATATTTGGGCAAGCTCAAAACAGTGCAGTGCAAGATTGTGATCGGAGCAGATGGCGTGGAATCTCGCGTGGGACGCTGGGCCGGAATGAAGACTCAAGTGAGCTTGGATGATATCGAGACAGCTGTGCAATATACTTTGAGCGATATCGAGGTGGAAGATAAAACCTGCGAATTTTATTTTGGCAATGAAGTGGCTCCCAAAGGCTATGTTTGGATTTTTCCCAAAAGCAAAAATAGTGCAAATGTAGGAATCGGGATCAGTGGCGATATGGCAGCTGCCAAAGGGCCAAAATATTATTTGGATAAATTCGTAAACGAGCGTTTTCCCCGTGCTACCGTTACTTACACAGTCTACGGTGGAGTTCCCACAGCTTGGGGCTTGGATGAGATCGTGCGCGATAATATCATGCTGGTGGGCGATGTTGCCCGGCAGGTAAATCCCATCTCCGGAGGCGGAATCGTACAAGGTATGATTGCCGGGGAGCTATGTGGAAAAGTAGCAGCGGCAGCTGTGAAAAAGAATAAATTTGATGCCAAAACCTTGAAAGCATATCGCAAAAATTGGGATAAACGATTGGGTAACAATCAGAAAGTTATCCACGCGATGAAAAATAAATTTATGACAATGCAAGACTCGGAATTTAATAATTTGATGAAAATCTGCAATAGCATCCCGCCCGAAAAATTTACGGTAGCCCGCTTGTTCAAAGAAGCGGTGCGCGATGATCCCAAATTGGTAATGCAAGTAGCCAAAACATTTATCTCAGCCAAGTTTAAATAAGAATGTTCTAATGGTGCAAAATATTCGGCATGAGTTTGGTAGAAAGATGATTCATTTTTCTGCGATCCTGATTCCGCTGGGATTTCGTTATCTGCTAAACAATGATCGAAAAATTGCCTTCTTGATTTTGGTGCCACTTACTCTTCTGTCGATTTTGATGGAGATCTTGCGCTTTTGGCATCCCGGTTTTCGTAGCTTGTTTACCCAAAAAGTAGGACATATGATGCGGGCTCATGAAAGTGAAAACTTTTCAGGAGCAACCTTCCTCTTGGTTTCCTCCATTGTCTGCATCGCCTTTTTTCCGGTGAATATCACTTTTGTAGCGATTGCCTCTTTGGCGATCGGAGATACTTTGGCAGCTATCATCGGCATAAATTTTGGGCAGAGAAAATTGCTGGGAACCCAAAAGAGTGTAGAAGGAAGTTTGGCCTGTTTTATCAGCACCTTTGCTTTTGGCCTCTTTTTTATTCATCCCATCTTGGCCTTTAGCGGGGCAGTGGCTACTACTTTTGCCGAATTTTATCCCCACAATCTGGACGATAATCTGAAGATTCCTCTGATTTCCGGATTTGTTATGACGTTAGTAAATATGTTTATTTGATGAGGTAATATGAAATTATCGATAGTAATCCCTGTTTTAAACGAAGCAGAAAGCTTGCAAACATTGTATGCTGAGATCATGGAAAATCTTCCACAAACTGATTATGAGATAATCTTTGTGGATGATGGCAGTAGTGATGAAAGCTTTTCGATCATGCAGAAATTGGCAGTAGCAGATAGCTCGGTAAAAGTGATTCGTTTCCGCAAAAATTTTGGCAAAGCTGCCGGTTTGCAGACTGGTTTCGAAAACTGCGAGGGCGACATTATTATCACGATGGATGCTGATCTGCAAGATGATCCGCGAGAAATTCCGAACTTCATTGCTAAAATCGAAGCCGGCTATGATCTGGTGACAGGTTGGAAACAAGATCGAAAAGATCCGCTCAATAAAACTTTACCCTCCAAATTTGCCAACAGCGTGATGTCGAAATCTTTCCAACTGAAATTGCATGATTATAACTGTGGATTCAAAGCTTTTCGCCGAGAATTAATTCAGGAAATAGATGTCTATGGCGAGATGCATCGCTATATCCCTGCTCTGGCTCAGGCCAAAGGTTTTCGCATCTGCGAAATTCCGGTTCATCATCGCAAGCGCAGCTACGGAAAATCCAAATATGGAGCTGAACGCTTCTTTCGCAGTTTTCTGGATCTGCTCTCGGTAAAGCTGGTTACCGCCTACACCCACAGTCCGCTCTATCTTTTTGGCAGAATTGGCTTCGGTTTCAGCTTGGCTGGTTTCATTATCGGCATCTATCTCACCATCATGAAGTATGGTTACGACCAACCTTTATCCAATCGCCCACTACTCTTTTTGGCAATTTTATTGATTATGGTTGGTATCCAGATTTTTTCGATCGGCTTATTGGCAGAATTGATCGTCAATCAAACCCGATATCTCAATAAAAAATATACGGTCTCGATCCGAGAAAAATTGAATTTAGAGAAAAAACGAGGTAAATGATGGGAATGGAAAAATTTAGCAAAAAAATTGCAGATGCAGGCTTGGATCCTATTGTGAATGATGCTTTTGCTTATTATTACAAACAGGTTTTGCAAGGTTGCAGCGGCAAATTGGGTGAAGATATTATTAGACCACCTCAAGAAAAAAACCTGATCAGATATGAAGATATCAAGCTAGAAAAAGCAGTCGATCTGCAAAAATTGGCCGTGCTCAAATTGAATGGCGGCTTGGGCACCAGTATGGGTTTGGATAAAGCTAAAACTCTGCTGAAAGTGAAAGAGCAATACAATTTTCTGGATATTATCGCGCAACAGATTTTGCATTTGAGAAAGAGTAGCAATTGCCAGATTCCCCTGGTTTTTATGCATAGTTTCAATACTCAAGCAGATTGTTTGGATTATCTGCAGCGCTATCCTGAATTAAATCTTCCCCAGATTCCCTTGGATTTTTTACAAAACAAATTTCCCAAGATTCGCCAAGACAATTTACAACCCTTTGAAGATGCTGAAGAGCATAAAACTTGGAACCCGCCCGGCCATGGTGAGATCTATATGGCGCTAGCGATAACCGGAACTTTGGATAAACTTCTGCAGGCCGGAATAGAATATATCTTTATCTCAAATTCTGATAATTTGGGTTCGGTAGTAGATGAAAAGATTTTGGGATATTTTGCGGAGAAGCAGCTTCCTTTTATGATGGAGGTGTGTAAGCGCAGCGAGATGGATAAAAAAGGTGGTCATTTGGCAGAAACCACAGATGGTCAGCTGATCTTACGCGAGACAGCTCAATGTCCGGAATCAGAGAAAGAGCTGTTTGAAGATATCGAGCGCTATCAATATTTCAATACAAACAATCTCTGGGTAAATTTGCCGGCTTTGCAGAAAGAGTTGGCAGCTAATGGCAATTTTTTGCCGCTGGCGCTTATCATCAATCCCAAAGAGGTAAATGGAAGCAAAGTCTATCAACTGGAATCTGCCATGGGCGCAGCGATTAGCATATTTTCCGGTTCCAAAGCAATGGTGGTGCAGCGCGAGCGTTTTGCGCCGGTCAAGAAGACAAATGACCTGCTGGCAATTCGTTCCGATCTTTTTCAATTGGCAGCAGATTTTCATCTAAGATTGGCGGATGGGGTGCAAAATACTCCGGTTATAAACTTGGATGAGCGATATTATAAATTGGTAGAAGATTTTGAGAAGCGCTTTGCTGAAGCAGTTCCCAGCCTCAAGAAATGTCAAAGATTTGAGGTGGAAGGTGATCTCTATTTTGGCAAAAATGTGGTGGTGGTGGGCGATGTAAAGTATGAAACCAAGCAGACCAAAAAAATAGAAAATTGTGTGTTGAGCTAAAAAAAAACAGGCGGATATTTCCGCCTGCTCTTTTCTCATTCGCTAAAAATTATTCGATGATTTTCTCAATATCATCTTTCAGGCCATCGTAAGAATCTGCCAAAATATGCTCCAAGGCAGCTTTTTGTATCTGCCTTACTCGCTCGCGCGATAAACCCAGCTCTTTGCCGATCTGAGCAAAATTCTTACTAGCTTCACCTTCCAATCCAAAATACTTCTTCACGATCAAAGACTCGCGCTGAGGCAACTCTTCCAGGGAATTCTCGATCGAATCTATTACTTTATCTCGATAGTAAAGAGTTTGAGGATCTTTGGTGATGCGATCTTCCAAAAAATCATACATGGAAGTGTTGTCGGATGTTTGCGTAGAATCAAGCGAAAACGTATCCACTACCTGATCTGCTACTCGAGCTACTTCATCGACGGAAAGATCAGCCTTGGCAGCAATTTCTTCATTGGTAGCAGGTCGACCCAATTCCGAGAAAATCTTGGCTTTGGCCATTTTTATCTTGTTAACCGAATTTGTCTTACCCAAAGGTATGCGGATCAGGTCGGTTTTTTCGGCCAGCGCCAACAAGATGGTTTGCTTGATCCACCAAACCGCGTAGGAGATCAATTTGATATTTTTCTCAGGATCAAATTTCTTGATCGCCTTGATCAAACCCACATTACCTTCGCTAATCAATTCGGCCAAAGAGAGCCCTTTGTTCTGATATTTTGCAGCCACTGTTACTACAAATTTCAGGTTGGATCTCACCAATTTCTCAAAGGCAGCTTTGTCGCCAGATTGTGCTTTTATCGCCAATTCATGCTCTTCTTCTCTACTGAGTGGATCTATATGTGCGATATCTTTCAGGTAACTTTGCAACGCTTTGTCCAAAAATACATTTTCTGCCATTTATTCATCCTCACTTTGTTTAAACTTGAAATTCTTTGATATGATCATAAATAAAATCCAATAATTCATCGTCACTCATATCCATTTTTTTTGCCAAGGAAAAAACCATTTTTACACCGGAAAGATTCAAGCCAACCTCTTGGGTCAAGGTGATGATCGTATTGATGCGAGTGATATCGTCTGCCGAGAATATTCTGGTATTATTAGCTGTACGATGCGGTCTCAAAAGGTTTTTGCGCTCGTACATCCTGATCGTCTGATCGTGGATTCCTACCTGTTTGGCAGCTTCTCCGATCAAAAAATATTTCTTTTGCTGATTCATGGTTCTCCTTAATCTTTATGAGATTTTCAGGTCAATCAAGCTGCGGCAAGAGATCGCGAGGATTGATAGCCCGACCTTTTTCGCGATATTCGAAATGCAGATGCGGCCCGGAAGAGACGCCGCTAGAGCCTAAAGTGGCAATGGGCTGACCTTTTTTCACCAATTCATCCACCCGCACCAAATTGGTCTCGTTGTGGGCATAGACTGTCATCACACTGTTGGCATGTTCCAAGATTATCACATTGCCATAGCCGCGTTGCCGGCCGGAATAGGCTACTTTTCCTGCCAGCGCAGCCAAAATCGGGGTACCCTTTTTGTTGGCAATATCGATGCCCTTGTGAGGGCGACCATTGCGCAAACCAAACTCGGAAGTTACTTTGCCTGCTACCGGCAAAACCAGCTTACTGTCGCTAGAGATTATTCGCGGCTTTGGTGCTGTTGTTTCAGGTACAATAGCTTGCTCTTCTTTTAGATCAACGCTGGCAGCTGGTTTGGGTACACTTTTGGGGCGGGCCGAGCGGACCAGATAGATCTTGGTTCCGGGTTGAGGATCCAAACTGGCAAGATCATTAATATCGATCAGGTCAATAATCTCCAGATCGTACATGCGCGCTATCAGGTAGATATCTTCTTTGGGACGCACCAGATGATAGCCGGATTGGGGAATATCTCTGACCGTGATGTATTGCTGCCATTTCTGAGGTTTGGGAGTGAGATATATGCGTTGTCCCAAAAATATTTTATCATTTTTTAGATCATTATAAAGCAGCAATTTATCCACGCTAAGATTATAGCGTTGAGCGATCGAGGCCAAGGTATCGCCGGCTTGCACAATATGAAAATCTTCCGAAGGCGTGAAATAACGAGGATTAGCCGACATTCCTCTCAAATTGCTACTCAGAAAAATTAGCAGGGTTAGAAGCAGATATTTTTTCAAAAGTAGAGGCTCCAACTTTTTTTTAAAACCTGACCGAGAAATCGCTAAAATTTTCTTTTCCCAGATAGAGCTCTTGGTTTATATCGCTTACATGTGCAAAGCGTGGTCCCTGTTGCAGTCGATTGATAAATTTTTGCAAATTGTCTGTTTCACCGGAAGCTATGATTTTGACGCGTCCATCATAGAGATTTTTGACGCAGCCACAGATCTGCAAAGCCCGAGCCTGAGTAACCGCAAAATGGCGGTAACCAACGCCTTGAACTCTTCCATCTACTATTATTTCATATGCTTCCATTAGCTTGCTTCCTTGCTTTTTATTAACCTTGTCAAATTGAAGCTATGAGTCTCTCGCTGTCAAATTATTTTGACTGAGCAAGCTTTTGGCAGTAGGCTAATTGGCTCAGAAAAAGTAAATAAATCATTGAGTAATAATCGTTTTCCAAAAAAACGATTGCCGAAATAAGTTGGAATCGCAAGTTTATCATTAAAAAAAATATGGAGGATAAATCTTATGGCAACACCACATATCAACGCCAAGCCAGGAGAGATAGCAGAAAGAGTATTATTACCCGGAGATCCGCTGCGAGCCAAATTTATCGCGGAAAATTTTTTGGAAGATGCTGTTTGCTACAACACAGTGCGCGGCATGTTGGGCTACACCGGCACTTACAAAGGCAAAAAAGTCTCGGTTCAGGGAACCGGGATGGGCGTGCCCTCGATCTCGATCTATACACATGAGCTGATCGATCACTTTGGTTGCAAACGTCTGATGCGAATCGGTTCTTGTGGCTCCTTGCAGCCTGAATTGAAATTGCGCGATGTAGTTATCGCTATAGCCGCCAGCACAGATTCGGCGATAAATGACCGGCGCTTTCAGGGCAGAACTTTTGCGCCCACAGCCAGTGAGCAGATGCTCTTTAGCGCTTGGGAAAAAGCCCAGGAATTGGGAATAAAAGCCAAAGCCGGCAATATTCTGACAGCAGATACATTTTATGAAGATAATGCGGAGGATTGGAAGATTTGGGCTGAATATGGGATTTTGGCTGTGGAGATGGAAGCAGCTGCGCTTTATACTCTGGCTGCCAAACACAAAGTGGAAGCTCTTACTTTACTGACAGTTTCAGATTCTTTTATCACCGGTGAAAAAAGCACACCCGAAGAGCGGCAGATTGGCTTCAAGCAGATGATGCAATTGGCTTTGGAGACAATCTAACTCAGGTTTTCTTACCATTTATCCCATCGCAAATTCTGTGGGATAGATGGCTTGTTTTTTTAGGCCAGACTCAAGTCTGAAGTTGTGGATTATCATTCTTTTGTTAGGAGTACTTTATCTATTTAGCAAGTTTACTCATTCCGACGATGATCTTTTGGTTGATCTTGTATTACGTAGTAGGTTATCATGCTCTGCCGGATTTTTGGCCTTTAGCGATCACTATTTTGGTGCTAAATATTGCAGGGGCAGCCTTGCGTCACTATTGGGGACTTTATGCCTTTATCCCCAACCTGATAATTTTTAGCGCCGGAATTGCCTTCTTCCACAAATTGGAATTTAGGCAAGTCTTGAAATCTGTGGTAATTTTTTTAGTTTTACGACAGGTATGGGAGTTGGCTAAAACGAAATTATTGAGTTAAGGTGAAAAAAAATCCCTCCTCATTAATAAAAAAATAACTAATTGGGAGGGATTATTTTGAGACTATTTCATTAGGATCATTTTCTTGCGGATCTCTTCATTTCCTGCCGTAATAAGATAAAAATATACACCTGATGCAACAAGAGAGTTATCGTCATTTCTTCCATCCCAGGCTAAAAGGTGTTTTCCTTCAGGTAAGTTATTATGAACCAGGTTTTTTATTTTTTGACCTTTAAGATTGATGATATCAATTTTCACAGAACAAGCTTTTGATAAGCTGAGCTCTATTGTGGTAGTTCCAGCCCGCCCGGTTTTAGACGGATTGAATGGATTGGGGTAATTTTTTGCTACAATTGCAGAGGTTAAATTAATCGATTCGTTTGGGGCAGCTACTTCCTGGTTTTGATGAAAAGGATAACCATCATTCAGATTGTTTTCAATAGCCCAGATTTCATTAAAATCCCAACCATTCTCAGTATAGCTTGTTTCAGTTTTCATTTCTGCTGTCGTTAAACCAGAGGAATCATTAATAACTCCAGTACCATCAAGGTTAATTTCTATAGGTTGAGAAGAACCTGAGATTTCATAATCCCAAAAACAGTTATTAATTATAGCGTTGGTCATTATATTACCTACCAAAGCTCCGGCTGTAGAATTATTAATTACTCCCGCCATGTAGCAAAAAGAGAGGATAGAATCATCCACTAGATTGCCAAC
>JAWOEN010000059.1:0-3581 GCA_046482725.1 Cloacimonadales bacterium (SeqCode) | reverse complement strand
GCGCCATAGACACACAAGCCAGCCTTAGGCTGATAAACCTTAACCTTTGCCTTAATGCGCCCTGGCGCACAAGTACCCTGCAGCTCGCTAGCTCGCATTCGGCGCATAAACCTTATCCTTAACCTTATTCTTAGCCTTATCCTCAATGCGCCAGTCGGCGCATAAACCTTATCCTTATCCTTATCCTTAACCTCAATCTTAGCCTTATTCTTAGCCGCTTATTCCCATTCGATCGTGCCGGGGGGTTTGGTGGTGATGTCGTAGAAAATTCTACCAATCGCAGGAATCTTGCGGCTTTCGAGAATAATCTCATCCATATAAGTAGGATCCATCTCATAGACGTCGGCGCTCATCGCATCTTGCGAGCAAACCGGTCGCATCAGATAGCAGCGCTGGTTATCCTCGTCCAGAAGTGGCAATTGCACTACCGGCATCTGCCAAATATCTTTCAGATCATCTGTTTTGCTGCGCAAGATCGCATCCACCTGACGCAGCTCTTCCAAGTTTTGCTTTTGCAGATAGAGCTCGGTTAGTTTTAGCTGCGGAACCGGATCAGCTGAGTAGATCAGGCGATTGACAGTTTTCAGATTGTTAATGATTTTGGCTGAAACTTCTTTCAATATTTTCCAATCCACCTTTTTTTTCAAGCTCCAAATCAGGGCTGGGTGATGATAGGTGCGAAAATCGCCCTGTACGCCCACACTTTTGATCGGCAAGATTTGCCCGGCCATACCATAGGCAGCCAACATCTGGTTCATTTTGGCTGTTTCAGTTTGGAAGCTTGTTTCAGCCAGCTCTGTGGCTGAGCAGATCACGCGGATCGCCAATCCTGGTCCGGGGAATGGATGCCTGTTCACCAGATTTTCCGGCAAACCCAATTCGTGGCCCAGTTCACGCACTTCGTCTTTATAGAGGTCTGCCAGTGGTTCTATCACTTTTCCGGCTTTGATCAATTTATCGATCTCTTCTACCCGATTGTGATGCGTCTTGATTTTGGCAGCTTTTTTGCTATCGCCACTTTCGATCGTATCGGGATAGATAGTACCTTGCACCAGCATCCAATCTTCATCGGCCTGCAATTGGGCCAGCTCTTCCTGAGCGATATCGACAAAGATTTTCCCGATAATCAAACGCTTACTTTCGGGCTCCACCACCTGATGCAAAGCCTGTAAATAGCGTTCTTCAGCTTTGATAATCTTGATATTCTGATAACCCAATTGCGCAAAATGCTCTTCCAATTCGCTCGATTCATTTTGCCGCATAAAGCCCGTATCCACATGGATCGAGTAGATATTTTCATTGCCCACAGCCGCGATGCAAAGTTCCAACGCCACCATCGAATCTACCCCACCCGAGAGCAACAATACCAATTTTTTGCCAGCCGCCTGCTGCTGCACCTGCTGGATGAGATCATCCTTAAAATGTTTACTATCCCAAGCGCGCTGCTTCGTACATTTTTTCAGGAAATTATCCAGCATCTGCTCTCCCTGCAAACTATGGGTTACTTCAGGATGAAACTGAAAACCGGTAAATTTTCCGCACTCACTTTGATAAGCCGCAATCTCAATGGAATCGGAGGTAGCTACAGCCCGAAATCCCGCCGGCAATTGAGCTACATGATCTCCATGGCTCATCCAGACTTGCTGGCGGGGATTTAGCTGGGAAAAGATATCGCATCCGCTCTCACAATTCATTACAGTAGCGCCATATTCGGTGCTTTCGCCACTGGCAATTTCGCCGCCCAACATCTGTGCCAAAAGCTGATGCCCGTAACAAATTCCCAAGATCGGAACCGGACTGCTCTCAATATTAAAATCTATCCGATAAGCATCTTTGGCCTTCACGCTTTGCGGTCCGCCCGAAAAAATGATGCCACAAATCTCCGGCGCCAATGCAAATTCTTCGGGTTGATAGATCTCGCTATAAACGCCTAAATTTCTGATTCTGCGCGCAATCAAATGGGTGTACTGTCCACCAAAATCTATTATTGCTATTTGTTTCATATCATACCTTTATCTCTTTTATCTTGATATTTTTATTTAAGTTTTTTTTGCCTTTCATCTAGTAGAATCATATCTCTTTTAGATTATTACAGATCATTCTTTTTCATTAGTTCTGCCAAACACTCACTATAAAACTGATGCTCGACCTGCAAGCCGACTTTTTCCACTTCTTCTAATGATTTGCAAGCTCGCAGCTCTACTTGGCGCTGGGCAATGATCTGGCCTGTATCGAGCCCGGCATCGACAAAGTGCACCGTAATCTTGGTACTGGGCAATTGTTTCTCCCAAGCCCATCTGTAGCCATGCAAACCCTGATGCAGACGGGTATCTGCCGGATGAATATTGATGATGCGCTGCGGAAACTTGGCTATGATCGCTGCTGGTAATACTTTCATATAGCCGGCTAACACGATCAGATCGGGATTTTTACTTTGCAGATAAGCTGCCAATTGCCGATTGTATTCTGCTCGCTTGATACCTCGCGCTAGGATCGAGTAGGTAGGAATACCCATTTCTTGGGCAATCTGCAATCCGGCAGCTGCTGGCTTATCGGAAAATACTGCCATTACCTGGCATAAATTCTGCAGCTGACCACTATGGCAATTTTTTATGATCGCCTCCATATTGGAGCCCCGACCCGAAATCATGATAATTATTTTTTTCATCTCTCTACTTCTTCTTCATATCATCGCGTTGCGCTATATCAGGGCGATAATAGCTATCTTGAAACTTCACTTTTTGCACTTCACCATAAACTTTGGCGATCGCTTCCCTTAGATTATTTCCCTGCGCCACAATATTCATAACGCGACCGCCAGCGGTCAGCAATTTGTCAGCTTGCTTCTGCACTCCGGCCCAAAAACATAAACTAGCGGGCTCCAAATTTTCCAAACCCGAGATCTCGTAGCCTTTTGTATAAGCTTTGGGATAGCCGCCACTGGCAAGCACCACATCCACAAAATAGCCGGGATGAAATTCCAAATTCAGTTGACTGAGATTTCCTTCAAAGCAAGCTAAAATCAGTTCTGCCAGATCACTTTTCAGCGCCGGCAAGACCACTTCTGTTTCCGGATCACCCAAGCGCACATTATATTCCAGCAATTGGGGACCGGTTTCGGTCAGCATAATGCCAAAATAGAGCACACCTTTGTAATCAAATTTTTCTGCTTGGATTCCGCGCAGGGTGGGTTGCACTATCTCTTTTATTATCGCTTGCTTGATCTCAGCATCATAAAAAGGTACGGGGCAAAAAGCGCCCATTCCGCCCGTATTGGGGCCTTTGTCACCTGCCAAAAGCTGCTTGTGATCTACCGAAGGTTGCAGCAATTGGTAATCTTTGCCATCGGTAAAAGCCAAGATCGAAATCTCTGCTCCCTGCAAACGCTCTTCGATCAAAAATTCTGCTGCAGCTCCATAATTTGCCAGCAACTCTTGCAGAGCTGCCTGTGCTTCCTGGGCATCATAGTCAATCGAGGTTGGTTTGACAGTACTCTTTTGCTGCTTTTTGGCTTTCAAAATACCAGCCGCTCGCGCAATAGCGCGTACTGCCAAATTAGCAGGCAGATTGTGGTCGGCACG
>JAWOEN010000029.1:0-5655 GCA_046482725.1 Cloacimonadales bacterium (SeqCode) | reverse complement strand
TGTTGAGAGTTGGCCTTGGAGTATTGGTCTTTGGTCTACAGAAAAACTTGTAGCAGAGGCAAAGGAGAGCGAAAATGAATAAATTAGCAATGCAAGATCTAGAAAAAATCGCCCAAAAAGAGCAAGAGAAACAGGCCGGCTACAAGGGCATGATCATGGTTTGTACCGGAACCGGCTGTGTATCTTCGGGCGGATTTACCATCAAAGACCTGTTTGACCAAGCTCTGCAAAAATATGATCTGGCTGAAGATTGGGTAGCAGTGGCTACCGGCTGTAACGGATTTTGTGCGGTTGGTCCCATCGCCGTTATTCAACCTCAAGGCATATTTTACCAAAAACTACAAGCTGATGATGTCGATAAAATTGTGCAAGAACATCTCTTAAAGGGAAATATTGTGCAGGAACTATTGCACACCGATCCGGTGACCGGTGCCAAAAATGAAAAAATTGAAGATATCGGTTTTTTCTCTAAACAGCAACTGATTGCTTTGCGCAACAAAGGTTTGATCGATCCGGAGAATATAGATCATTATATAGCTCGCGAGGGATATCTGGCCCTGAAAAAAATTATCGAGCAAAATGACAGTGAAAAAACCATCAATGATATTATTGCCAGCGGCTTGCGCGGGCGTGGCGGTGGTGGATTTCCGGCTGGCGTCAAATGGAAATCTGGTTATGAGATCAAACAGAAGAAAAATGAAGAGATCTTCGTAGTCTGCAACGCTGACGAAGGAGATCCCGGCGCTTATATGGATCGTTCGATCATCGAAACAGATCCTCACTCTGTAATCGAAGGCATGCTAATCGGAGCAATCACCTTGGGTGCTAAAGAAGGTTTCATCTATCTGCGCAAAGAGTATCCTTTAGCTTTGGTCAGATTGGAAAAAGCTCTCGCCCAAGCACGGAAGTATGGTCTCTTGGGTGAGAATATTTTGGGCAGCGATTTTAGCTTCGATATCACTATCCATCGCGGAGCCGGCGCTTTTGTCTGCGGAGAAAGCTCTGCCCTGATGGCTTCAATGGAAGGTCGCCCCGGCGAACCGCGCGCCAAATATGTGCGCAGCGTCGAGTATGGCTTCCGCAATAAACCTACTGTTTTGAACAATGTCGAAACCTGGGCCAATATCCCGGTTATCATCAATAAAGGTGCTGCCTGGTTTGCCGCCATCGGTACCGGAGACGTTAGCGAAAATCCTTGGAACGGCTCCAGCGGAACCAAAGTTTTCTCATTGGTAGGAGACATCAGAAATACTGGCTTGGTAGAAGTTCCCATGGGTATTACTCTGCGAGAAATCATCGAAGAGATCGGGGGCGGAGTACCGGATGGCCGAAAGTTTAAGGCTATCCAAACCGGTGGCCCCAGCGGCGGCTGCATCCCGGAAAGTTTATTGGATATGCCGATAGATTTTGATAGCTTGGATGAAGCCGGCTCGATGATGGGCTCCGGTGGCATGATCGTGATGGATGACAATACTTGTATGGTAGATGTTGCCCGCTATTTCACCAATTTTCTGGTCAACGAAAGTTGCGGAAAATGCACACCATGTCGCGAAGGTCTTTTTGCCATGAAACAGATTTTGGACAGAATCTGTAATGGTTTGGGCGAAGCTGGTGATATCGAACGCTTGCAAGAGCTGAGTGAAACCATCATCGACAGCAGTCTTTGCGGACTGGGCAAGAGTGCACCCAATCCGGTGCTAAGCTCGATCAGATATTTCCGTGAGGAGTATGAAGAGCATATCAATGATAAAAAATGCCGGGCCGGAATTTGCAAAGAATTGATCACTTATGCGATCAATGATAACTGTACTGGCTGTACTGCTTGTGCTAGAAATTGCCCGCAAAATTGTATTAGTGGCGACCCAAAAAAATTGCATGTGATCGATAGCTCACTCTGCATCAAATGCGGTATCTGCTACGAGACATGTAAATTTGACGCAGTGGAGGTGAAATAATGGCTGATAATAAAAAGATAACAATAACAATAGATGGTAAGCAAATTTCGGTAGCCAGAGATTCCTATCTGCTGCCCGCAATTTTGGAAGCCGGGATCGTGGTTCCCACTCTTTGTCACCACAAAGATCTTACGCCCAGCGGTAGTTGCCGACTTTGTATGGTAGAGATCGAAGAACGTGGAAAAAAGAAAATGGTTACCAGCTGTAACTTTCCTGTGCGCAGTGAGATCAAGGTAAATACCAAGACCGAGAAAGTAAAACAACATCGCAAAACTCTGGCCGAAATGTACTTGGGCAGATGGCCCAACGTGGAAGCAATTCAGGAGATTGCCCAGAAATGTGGTGCCACTGACAAAGAGAAATATCGCAGTGAGCTGACAGATGAAAATCCCAAAGCTTGTATTCTCTGCGGCAGATGCGTTCGGGCCTGCCATAGCTTTATTCAGGAAAACCTGATCGACTTTGCCGGACGCGGTATTCAGCGTCATATCACTATGCCCTTTGGAGATTCAGATCCGCATTGTGTAGGCTGCACCAGCTGCTCTTTCGTCTGCCCCACCGGCGCTATTCAGGTAACTGACAAATTAAACAATCCGGTAGACTTTGAAAAAATCCGCCGCCACGGTATGAAGGTAAATGCTGAAATGGCAAATCTGGATGCTTATCAATGCCGCATGCGCGAAGTTGGTACTGCTAATATCGTGGAAGTGATGGATGCTTATGATCTGTTGCCTGTAAAAAATTATCAATATGGCTCTCACGAAGAGACATGGAAGATAGATTCTAAAATGCTGAAAAATAAGTACTTCACTCAAGGCCAAAACGATGGCTGTTGGCACGGCTGCTCGATGGCTTGTGCTAAAACTATCGACAATTTCGAATTGAAAACCGGGCCTTATAAAGGTGATAAAGTTTGTGTGGACGGTCCCGAGTATGAAACTGCGGCCGGAGCTGCCAATATGGGCTGCTTTGATGGAGACTTTTTGGCAGAGTACAATTTTTACTGTGATACTTATGCGATCGATACGATCTCCTTTGCTACAGCCATGGCTTTTGTGATGGAGTGCTACGAAAATGGTGTAATCGATAAAGAGTATACTGGTGGCTTGGAACTAAACTTTGGTGCAACTCTCGATAGTTTGGAAGTATTGCATCAAATGGCTCGAGGCGAAGGTTTCGGGGTGGAAGTCGGTCAAGGCATCAGACGTATGAAAGCCAAATGGTCAAAATTGAAGCCGGAAATGGCAGATTTTGTCCAAGATATCGGGATGGAAGTAAAAGGCTTGGAATATTCCGAGTATGTTTCCAAAGAATCTTTGGCTCAGCAAGGTGGCTACACTTTGGCTATGAAAGGTCCGCAACATGACGAAGCCTGGCTGATCTTTATGGATATGGTAAACAATCAGTTACCTAGTTTTGAAGATAAAGCGGAAGCACTTTATTATTTCCCACTATTCCGTACCTGGTTTGGTCTTTTGGGCTTGTGCAAAATAGTTTGGAATGATGTAGTTCCCGCTGATAACAGCACCAAATATCAGCCGCAAGAAGCTGCTAAAATACCCGGACACGTTTACAATTACTGGAAATTTTATGAAGGCATGACCGGCATCGAGTTGAATGAAGAAAAGATGTTGAATATGTCGGCGCGGGTTTACAATCTGCAGAGAATCATCGGCATGTTGCTGGGCAAAAGTACCCGCGAAGAAGATATTCCTCCCTACCGCGCGATGGGACCGGTTACAGTCACTGAGTATGAATCTCGTCAAGAGCGCTACGACAAGCAGCTAAAAGAGGAGATCGGGGTTGACCCTGCCGGCTTGAGTTCAGCCGAAAAGGTGAAATTAGTCAGAGATTATCGCTATCAACAATATGACAAATTGACCGATGCGGCTTATAAGCGCCGAGGTTGGACACCTGCAGGTAAGCCGACTATCGAACGTTTAGAAGAATTGGGCATCGCTTTGCCAGAATTGGTAGAACTTGTAACAAAATACAGTTAGGAATCTAAATTAGGATTATAATTGTGGGGACGCTGTAGGGGCGTCCCCAATTTTTTTTATTTTAGCAGTAGCATTTTGCGGGCTGTGATCTCTTTACCTTTGGCCAGCTTGATCAGATATACTCCACTAGCAGTATGTTTTCCCGCAGCATCTTTACCATCCCAAACAGATTTATGGTTTCCCTTTTCCAATTTATCATTGATAAGAGTTTTCACCAGTTGCCCTTTGATATTATAAATTTCCAGCTCTACCTTTGCAGGTTCCTGCAAGCTAAATTGCAATTGAAATCCCTGCCTGGAATTATTGGGCAGGAAGGGATTGGGATAGCAGCTAAGATCTGAATCCAGGCTGAGCTCTTCTTCCCCACTTAACGCCTTCACTATAATGAACTGACCAGAAGAGATCTCATCTGCAAAACAGATCAAATCTAAGCTGCTGCCATTGGCTAGTTCAAACTGATCCAAACCCCATCGCAAATAGTAATTATACTCGGGATTTTCATTTATCTCAATTTCAATAGTTGCATATTCTGAATCTTGATGTCTTATAAAAAAATCCCAGCTGTAGCTTGTATTGGTTTCAGCAAATTCGCGAAAATCAGTCGCTAATTTTCCTTGATAAATCTCTGGCTGATCGCTGGTTAGATAGATTTGCTTCTGATTGAAAGGTGGAGTGGGCGGAGTTGGACTATCATATAAATCTAGCTCATCACTACTCTCTGCATTCAAACCAACTTTTATGGGAAATTCTGCGTCTGTGTACTTGGCAGTAAGCGAAGTGATCTCAGCGATCTGATCAGGTAGCTCTGGGTTATCTGGAAAAAGATCAGCCAGATAGAAATTATCCAATTCTACCGTTGGATAGAAATAGAACCAAAAAGCTTCTCCTACATTTATGCTATCGATGCTAAGATATTTTCCATCTCTATAGCCAATAATCTCATAGGGGCATATTCCCATTTCATAAAGCTCTTGATAATTATAGATATTCCCACTAATGTTAAATGTAAGATTTTCCTTAGCAATATTTATCCAAGCTTGATTGGAATAGAGGTTCCAACCTGGTTCTACAGATTGAACGCTTATGCCAGTTGCTTGCGAGAAAAGATAATTTTCTGTTTGCTCTAAGTGCAGCCAAAAAGAATCAGCAAAATATATCTCCGACGGAATGTAATAACCAGATGACCAGCCGATAATCTCCTCAAGTCCGGAAAAAGCAGCTGACGGATCTGTTGCGGTAGTATCATAGTAGGTTGTTAAACTCCAACCTACAGGATAATTGATTGTAAAATCTGCCGGTAAGATATTGATTTTGTAATTAGCCAGCACCCTATATTGATCACCATTAAAGGCAAATTCACAGCTTATTTCACCTCGATTACATACCATCTCTTCAGAGATCTCCAGACTAATATTTTCATTGATCTCATTATAGGTTCCCAGTAAAAACTGCTGATTTTCTGTTTCC
This sequence comes from Cloacimonadales bacterium (SeqCode), assembly GCA_046482725.1. GTDB lineage: Bacteria > Cloacimonadota > Cloacimonadia > Cloacimonadales > TCS61 > DAOWES01. The sequence goes on along the minus strand of JAWOEN010000029.1, from coordinate 233 downwards.
AAGTAGAGTGAATACTCTTCAATCAGATTTCCGGCAAAAAAATCTAAATCTAGCTCTAGCTGATTTCCTACAATGTAATTGCTAGCTGTGGGGTTAAAGCTAATATCTGGTCGTAAATCGCCCCAAACCAAACTCCAATTATCTTCAACTTCAGGATAATTTACCTCCAATAAAACCTCAGCCTCTGCAAGAGGATAGTAATTATCGGTAGCATGCTCCCACAAAAAAAGATC
>JAWOEN010000147.1:0-4483 GCA_046482725.1 Cloacimonadales bacterium (SeqCode) | reverse complement strand
ATGGCAAACAAAAAAGCATCTGCTCTATAACAGATGCTTAGATTATATCAAAATAGTAGATGCTATTTTACTAGGTAAAAATAGCAGGCACCCTTGTTTTTGCCATCATTGATCTCGGTGAAAAAATTTTCATTCATATCCAGCTCAAAGTTATTGGGATCCGCGTATTGCGCTGTCATTCTCACGCTATTATCTTCATTAACTCTGAACTTGGCATAGTTGTAGACAAAGCCGCGCAGATTGATCAGTGAAGCATGAGAAAATGCCACAAAAGCTGTAGGATTGCCGATTGACATCGGGGCAAAATATTCGAAAGTATCGATATTCATGCCGCCGATTGCATCGGGTGAGCTCTCTTGGATCTCATTGTTATTGATCAATTGGCATTGACCATAATGAATAATTACGCGCACTCTTTCACCCTGCTTCAGGGCATCCATCAGTTCTTGGAAATTGTTCAATTGCACAGTTTCGGCCAAGAGCGAGCCGCAGATCAGCAGCAGTGCTAGGATAATAATTGTTTTTTTCATGATAAAACTCCTTTGGTTATATTAACACTGTTAATATTTTCCCAAGCGCCCTGACTGTCAAGCTGCATTTCACCTAAAATTCCTTTGCAAGCGATTTGCATTTGACAAACTTTCGGCTGATTTATTTTCTGAAAATAGTAATAAAAGACAAAACTAGGATGTGTAATTATGAAAAAAGATCTGAAAAAAATAATTAAGGATGCAACCAAAGAGATATTTCTAGATGCTGGTTATCAAGCGGTCTCGATGCGCAAAATTGCCCGTAAGATCGGCTACTCAGCCACCGCGATCTACCTCTATTATCAAAACAAAGAAGAGCTGCTAAAAGATATCTTGGCTGATTATAATTGTGATTATGAAGCAACAGAAACAGCGATTCTTGCTACCCAAAAAAGTTCGAATGAAAAATTACAAGATCTTCTCCTGGCTTATGTCGAGCAAGCTCTCGCTCACCCGGAAATGTTCAAATTATTAAATACTCACTTTGAAAATATCAGAACAAGTAAAGCCGAGATGAGCGCAAACAGGCATTTTGCTGTTTTGCAAGAATTGGTGCAAGAGTGTTTGGATCAGCAGATATTTGCAGGAGATGATGCTCGTAAAATAGCGCAAGTATTGTGGATGCATGTCTACGGTGTAGCTGGGATGATGGTGAATAAACCTCAATTGAATTGGGGCGATCAGCAGCAATTGGCAGATTTTGCCATCGCAAAAATCTTAGCAAGTTTCAGCGCTGATTAAAATCTTATTCTACAAATCCTATTTTAAGAGAAGCATTTTGGCTGTTTTACTGAAATTGTCACTTTGCAAACGATAGAAATAGATGCCGCTGGGCACGATTTTATCTTGGGCATCTTTGCCATTCCAAATCACTTCTCCCCTACCTGCCGCTAGCTCTGAGAAACTTTTCACCTTTTCACCGCGAGCATTATAGATAGATATTTCCGGGCTGGCAGCAGAATCAAGCGAATAGCTGATAGTAGTTGCACTCGCTCTTTCGCCGGCTGTAGGATTGAATGGATTGGGATAATTACTTAGCTCCGCAAGCGGCAACAAATCTGTTTCCGCCTCCACAATATACTGAGGATCATACTCTACTTCCAAACTAAAAATTCCCTGTTCAGTCACGATGCGCAATGTATCGGAGAGCAGATCGCGCTGATTATCCAGCGCCAAGACATTGATCTCCAGATCGACCAGACGTTCTGCCACAAGTGGAAAATCAGTTGTGGCAAAATTGGTTTGGAAGAGATCGGGAGTATCAAAAAATATCTCTTCTATATAAATATCTGCTTCATAGCAGTTGGTGAAAACAAAACTTTTTCCACTTACAAAATCTTCGGCTTCTATAAAGCTAAGCTTTTGCTGATCGATCAAGGCACGATCTTGCACCAAAAAATCCTGATACCAAATGCGGTTAATCAAAGTTTCATCAATCACAAAAGGATTGGGATAATCCTGATATTCTGCTATGGCATCGCTGCGCTGCATCTCTACCTCGGAGACCGGATCATAAATATGCCACTTGAAAAGAATATCTTTTTGCTCCAGAAAGAAATCGTCATCTGCTACATCCTGATACATGGTATAAAAATAAAACACTGCACGGGCAGCATCCCCTTTATGCGATTCCCGCGGCTCGAAATAGCCGCTTCCGCCATTATCTTTCTCGGAATATTTATCAATATTGGTCAGCGGAATCTCTTCCAAGACGATGTCATTGTAGTACCATTTATCTGTCTCAGTATCGATATTTTCGGCAAAGGGGCTATTACCGCGTGAAGAATTGACGTTATCTTTGCTGGGGAAAAGATGGTGCATGTCACTTTTTTGCGGTTCACTACCGGAGCCATAGCTTTGCGGCCAAGTGTGTTCACAATTTATGCCTTTATAAAAAGCATCAGTGGAGGGATCCAAGCTAGGATCAAGCTCGATCGTGAAGCCGGAATAAACGCATTCCAGCAAATTGTAGGGCTGCAGATCGATCTCAGAGTACATAATGTCTCTGGCTTCATCATAACCCAAAGTGTAAGTAGTTTTATAATTATCTGCCAAAAATTGCAGCAGGATATCTCCGCTGAGATCTCCGGCGATAACTTCTGCTTCGGCCGAAAATAGAGCAAGTAGCAAGCTCAGGGATAAAACAATCTTTTTCATATCTTTACCTATTTTTTATTTTTTCCCTCTAGCAACATCAAAATATTTAGCGGATGAAATGCGTCAAATTATTTTTCCCGACCCCAAATGATAAGCTTTTTGCCCACAGTCAGTTATTACACTATCTAACCAAAAGTAAAACTTCTGTATTCCTCTTTTTTAGAAAACATAACCCAACTGCAGATGAAGCTTTGCTGGCGCACTAGAATCTATCTCTTTGCTCCACTCGAGCTTGGCATAAGAATTTGTAATAGGCTCTAATCTGAAACCGGATACAAAATATTGCTGCTGACTTTTATCATAACCCAAATAGGGAGTTACCGCACTCAGAAATTTTATGTTGGAAGAAAGTTGATAACTAATTATCCCATAGTAATAGAGATTTGCTTCCGAGTAAATTTGGGAAACCTGCTGAGAGATCTTTGTCTTCTCTCCCATATGATAAACCAGATCAAGCTCCCAAAACTCCTTGAGATGCTCAGGCTCATTGATCGAACGCAAGAGCAGGGAACCACCCAAATTCAAATATTTTAGCTCTTTATCAAAGCGAAATCCCAAATTAGCATTTTGAGCATAATTGTGCGCCAGATAGCTCTGCAGACTATAACTCTCCTGCTGGAAAATATGTTTTAGCATAAAGGCAGGATCAGCTTCATAAGGTTGGAAATTGTAAAGAGACAATGAACCAGATCCCCCAAAACCGCCACCGGGACCACAACACGCTCCACTGGATTCTACGGCCGAAAATAGATAATAATCCTTTCCTATCTGCAATTTATGAGATTTATTGATGCGAAATTGCAACCAAGCTTGGCGCACATCTGCGGTGAACATATAGTTCAAATCAGTAAAATATAGAGAAACTGCAAAATCGGAATAGTCGTTCTTACCCCAAGCCAGTTCCAAAAAATTAAATTGCCAACCGCGCAATTGCTCTCCCTGCAAATCTTCATCTCCTGCCAAACTATAGCTAAAAGCTAATTCATGCGCCAGTAAGCTAGAAAAACAGCAGCAGAAGAAAAGTGATAAAATATATCTTTTCAGCATCAGATCTCCTTAAAATTATCGCAATATTGCCAAATCAATTTCTCTCCAAACCCTGCTTTTCCAAAAAATCGATGATATCAGCAAAGGGAAAATAACCAACGTGTCGCAAAATCTCTTCTCCCTCCCCATCATAAATAATCTGAGTAGGAATAATTCTGATCTTGTATTCCCGCATTTTTTTGCGCTCTTTGCCCACATTGATAAACTCGACCTTGATCTGCTGTGGATATTCCTGACGCAGCTGCTCCAGAACTTTTTCCATCTGAATACAAGGTACACAACTGGTTGAGCCAAACTCCATAAAGACAAATTTCGGTGGGAGCGGCTCGCTAATCTCTTCCGCTTGCGCCCACAACTGTAGACTGAAAAAAAATGTTATCGCTAATAAAATATATTTCATACTAAGTCTCCTACTCTTTTTTGCAATAGCTTTTGCTTAATTGGGCAAATAGCCAGATAGCGTCAAGCGAAAAGATTAGATCTATCACCAAGAGAGGCCATAGCTCTGCACGAGTAAGTGAGAGAACAAAGAGGCGACAGTGATTCTGAGCTGGGAAGTGAGGTTTTGAGTTATCTTGAATTCCCATTGTATTCCCATTGTATGCCAACTGTATTTTTAATTGTATCTTTTCAACGAACCCCGGACCCCAAAGAAAAAAGTAAAAAGTAAAAAGAAAAAAGTAAAAAGAAGAAAAATTTTCAACGAACCAAAAAGAGTGAAATGTTAAAGGTGAAAGGTGAAATGGTAG
>JAWOEN010000124.1:0-7442 GCA_046482725.1 Cloacimonadales bacterium (SeqCode) | reverse complement strand
CGATTTGCGGGGCTTTTTTATTTTTGCACTGCTAAAGATTTTATTGGAAATAGTAAAAAAATGAGCAACTGGGAGTAATGGAAATTATAGTCTCTTGATCTTGGTTAAAATAGGCTAGCGTAAAGGGAGCCCCGATAACCAGCCGAATATTGTAAAATCTGGAAAATTCTACTTCCTCATTTTCCCTCCATTTATTAGATATGCAAATTTATCAAAAATATCCCAATCACAATCAGAGCAAAAGAGATCTTTTTCTTTCTACCAAACTCTTTCTTCCAAATAAAAATATCTGACAAAATTGTCAAAATCACGACTGAGGAAGCTGCCAGCGGAAAGACAATCGTTGCCGGGATCTCTTCCAAAGCGTAGAGTAGATATTTGGAAGTGAGCATATTGGGAATCCCCAAAACCAAACCGTAAGCCAGAGATTTCCAATGAATTTTCTGTTTTTCAGCAGCGATCCAGATCAGATTGAAAATGAAAGCTGAGCTGAAGAGAAAAAAGAGATAGCTGCCTTTTTGCGCTAAACCGTAGACTTCGTAAAATTTGATGGAAGATTCTCCCATCCCTGTCAAAAAAAAGAGTAGTGCCAACCAGAGCAAGCTATGAAATTTCTTGGTCTCGGTTACGATGGCAAAGGCAATGATGATGATGGCGATGCCCAGGTAGTTTACCAAAAAAATCTCTTCTTTGAACACTACCAGAGCAAAAAATATGGGAATGATCAGCGAGGTGCGCATCGTGCCTACACTCAGGCTCAAACCATTGACCCGGATATTTTTCTGATAACATAAGAAATTCACCAAAAAGAAAAATCCGGTCAGCATGCCCCACAAAATCTCGAAACTGCCGATTTTCTGCAGTGGTGTATCATTCATGATGGCGCTGAAGATGGCAGCCAAAAAATAGTTACCCAGAAAAATCTGCAGAATTTTGATTTGCGCATCGCGTTTGAATATATAGAGCAAATTACCAATGAGGGCACTGGTGAAAATGCTGATCAATAGATATAACATAATTTTTTTCCTAAATAATATTTTTATCCAGATATAAATTTCGTGTTTATAATGCAAGCATAATGCCTATGGGGAGGTAAATATTTTTGCTTGCCCTCTGCAGCTGAGATAAAAAAATGCCCAAAAAATTGGTAGGAGAAGATTTTGATGCTCTATTTTTTCGATCTGTTTGGAACGCTTATCTTTGCCATGACTGGCGCTTTGCGTGCTACCAAACACAATCTGGATATATTGGGATTGCTGGTGCTATCGGTGGTTACCGGCGTCTTTGGTGGTGTGATTCGCGATCTGATCATTGGCGATACTATGCCTTTGGCATTTCGAGATGAACGCTATCTGTTGATAGCAATTTTGGGAGGTATGTTGGTCTTTTTTGCCGCTCCCAAAATAGCTCGGCAGTGGAATGTGGTGAGGTATTTGGATGCTGTGGGTTTGGGCATATTTGCCGCCATCGGTGCGACCAAAGCTTTGCATTATGGCGCCGGCCCGGTGGGAGTGATCATGCTGAGTGCGATCACGGCGACCGGCGGCGGGATGATTCGTGATATTTTCGTGCAGGAGATTCCGGCAGTTTTGCGGCGAGATTTTTATGCGACCGCTGCTATCTTGGGTGCTATTTCGCTACTTTGCTTAGATTTTTTGGGATATTCAGAGAATCTGCAAATTCTTGCTTGCACACTTTTGACAGCCGGCATCCGCTTTGCTGCCATAATCTTTGATGTACATCTGCCCACTGTAAAACGGGCGGAAGGAGATTTCTAGCGCTTTTCGTCCAATTCCAGCCAGCGCAGCTCCAGCTCGTCGAGCTCTGCTTCCAGCTTTTGCTGCTGAGTGGAAATTTTGGCAAATTCCCGATGATCCAAAGTGGCTGCTTCTTGCTCAATTTTGTCGCTCAAACTTTCGATCTCAGCTGATAATTCCGCGATTCTACCATCCAATTTTGCCAATTCTCTTTTTTCATTAAAGCTCAATTTCACCTGCTTCAGTTTCTCAGGCTTGCTTCTGACCTTTTGTTGAGTGTTTTGCTCTTTTTGCTCTTCCGCCTGATAACGTCGCACCAAGAGCGAATCGGAATAATTTCCCGGAAATTTCTTGATCTGATTATTTTCAAAGACGAAGAGATAATCCACGGTTCGATCCAGAAAATAACGATCGTGCGAGACTACCAAAAGGCAGCCGCGAAAAGCATCCAGATAATCTTCCAAAATCTCCAGAGTCTTGATATCCAGATCGTTGGTAGGCTCATCCAAAATAATAAAATTTGCCCCAAACATCAGGGATTTCATCAGATACAAGCGCTTTTTCTCACCGCCGGAAAGTAGATGCAGCTTGCTTTGCTGCATCTTACCGTCAAAGAGAAATTTCTGTAGCATCTCAGAGGCCGAAAATTTGCTGCCGTCGGCTGTGCGGATAGTGCTGGCAGATTGTTGGATATAATCCAAAACGGTGATATCTTGCAGAAAATCTTCGCTATCTTGTCGGAAATAGGCAAATTTGGTATTCAATCCCACCTTGATCGTGCCGCTGTCTGCCTCCACTTCACCCATGATCATTTTCAGAAGTGTGGTCTTGCCGCAACCATTGGCGCCGATTATTCCCACCCTTTCCAATTTCTGAAAATTGTGCGAAAATTTATCTACCAAAACATTGTCGCCATAAGCTTTGCTCAGCTGCTTGATCTCCAAAATGGTTTTGCCCAGACGCTGACTGCCAAAAGATATTTCCATCTCCTCGGAAGAGGTCAGATAAGATTTGCTGATCAGCTCTTTGACGCGGTCTACATGATTTTTGGGCTTGGAAGTACGCGCTTTGGCTCCGCGTTGCAACCATTGCAATTCCTTGGAAAGCTGCGCTTTGCGGCGAGTTTCTTTGCGCTGAGTATCGATCAGCTCCAGCTCTTTTTGCTTGATATAATGCGAATATGTGCCCTCGTAAAAACGCAAAGTACCGGCTTCTATCTCCAAGATCTTATTGCAAACTGCATCCAAAAAATAGCGATCGTGAGTCACGAAAACTACAGCTCCTTTGAAATCCAGCAGAAAATCTTGAAACCACTCAATAGTTTCGATATCGAGATGGTTTGTGGGCTCATCCAGAAAAAGTAGATTGGGCTGATCCAAGAGCACCCGCGCCAGATCCAGGCGTCTTTTTTGTCCGCCCGAGAGTGTGGAGATCTGCTGCGAAAAGTCTTCCAAACCCAGCTGAGAAAGCAAGCTCTTGGCGCGCACCTCGATTTTCCAGCCATCGATCGCGTCCAATTTGGTCATCACTTCTCGATGCTCAGCTTGCAATTGGGCCGAGGGATCGGCTGCCAAACGGGCTGAAAGCTGATAATACTCGCGCAGTAATTGCATGGCGGGTTGATCGCTATAATAGATCTGCTGATAGATGGTTTGCTCAGGTTGCAATTGGGGTATTTGCTGCAGATAGCCGATGGTGATACCTTTGCGAACCACGATCTTGCCGCTATCAGCCGGCTCCAGACCGGTCATCATTTTCAGCAAAGTAGATTTGCCGCAACCATTGATGCCGACCAAGCCGATCTTGTCGCCTTCATGAATCCCAAATGAACTCTGCTTACAGATTATTTTATTGGGAAATTCTTTTTGCAAGGAATCCACCGAAACTATATTTTTCTTCAATCTAATACTCCAAAAACTTTTTGACGAATTTCCCCGAGTGCTTCCTTTTGTCAATTAGCATAGTTTTGCTTGCCGGTTTTAGCTCGAAAAATCGCTAAAACAATTAGCAGATATCAGCGAGAAACCAAAAATTTGACAGAGAGAAATATTGACAGATGTAGAAGAAATTTCTGAATTTGCCTCAGAAATGAAAAGCAGAAGAAAAGATAATAGAAAAACAGGAGTGAAAAAGATGTTATTACAGCAGATGTTTATAGAAAATGCTAAAAAAGATCTACAAAAAATCGCAGTTCACGACCAAGCCACAGGCCAGGATATTCCTTATGCCAGAATGTTGATCGGAGCTTTGATCCTCTCGGAAAAGTTCAAAAAATACAAAGGTGAACATATCGGCATCATGGTGCCAACTTCAGCCGGAGCTCACCTCAGCGTGCTGGGCGCTTTGATGAGTGGCAAAGTTCCGGTGATGATAAATTATTCTACCGGAGCTTTGGAAAATTGTGTTTACGCTCAGGAAAAATGCAGCTTCAAAACTATCATCGTTAGCAAAAAATTGCTGCAAAAGCTAAATATAGAGCCGATTCCCGGCATGGTCGCTCTGGAAGATATCATGAGCGAAGTAACGACTGTGGACAAACTAAAGGCTGCTGTGCGCAGCAAATTACCGCTCAGCTTATTAAATGCTCAGGTGAGCCACGGCAAGCCGGATGATTGCTCGGTGATTCTCTTCACCAGCGGCAGCGAACGTGATCCCAAAGCTGTGCAACTAAGTCACAATAATATTTTTCATAATTTAGTAAATTTTCCCAAAATCTTGGATGTAACACCGCAAGATATCTTTGCCGGTACTTTGCCACTCTTTCACGTTTTCGGGCTCACCACCAATTTCTGGTTGCCCTATTCGCTGGGATCTACCATTGTCACGCATGCCAATCCGCTGGATTATAAATCTATCGTCAAATCTATCGTTGATTATAAAATTTCGGTTCTGATCGGAACTCCCACCTTTTTCCATGGTTATCTGCATCGCGCCCAAAAGGGAGATTTCGCTTCCCTGAAATTTGCCATTGCCGGCGCTGATAAACTGAATGATAAATTGCGCTTGGCCTATCTGCACGAGCATAAGATCGAAATCTTGGAAGGCTACGGAGCCACCGAGACCAGTCCGGTGATCTCTGTCAATCGACCCGAAGCCAATAAACCCGGCAGTATCGGCTTACCTTTGCCGGGTGTGCAAGTGCGCGTTTTGGACCGAGTAACTTCCGAAGAGCTGCCTTTCGGCAAAATCGGAAAAATCGAGGTGAAAGGTGATCTGGTAATGTTGGGCTATTATGGAGATCTGGAAGAGACCTCGCGCAGCATTCGTGGTGGCTGGTATGATACCGGCGATATGGGTTATCTGGACGAAGATGGATTTTTGTGGCACAAGGGTCGCTTGAAGCGTTTTGTGAAGATTGGCGGCGAGATGGTTTCACTGGTAAAAGTGGAAGAGATTTTGGCAGAACTGTTGCCGGAAGAAGTTACCTGCTGTGTGGTGGATGTGCCCAATCCTACCAAAGGCGCCGATATTGTGGCAGCTGTAACTACAGGCGAGATCAATCGCAAACAGATTTTGAAGGCGATGAAAAAAGTATTACCCGCGATCGCCATTCCCAAAGAATTTCATGTGATCGAAGATATTCCCCTGATGGGTAGCGGCAAAGTTGCCTTCCGAGAAGTGGAAAAAATCTGTCGTAGATTGGAAAAAGAGTAGCAGATTTTTAGAACTTGTAGCTAAATCCCAGATTATCCGGCGCCAGGTTAAGACTAAATCTGCTGGATTGATAAGAGCGGCAGATCAGGTAGCTGATAGCGCTGCCGACCAAAGCGCCTGCCATGATATCGGTGGGGAAGTGCTGCCCCGAAGCTACCCGCAAATAGCCGGTGGCTGCTGCTGTGCCATAAAGTGCCACGCCGTAGCCCCAGCTGTGGCCTGAACTTTTGTAGCGCAGATAATAGCCAAAAGTGGCTGCAGCAAAAGCTGTGGATGTATGCAGCGAATAAAATGAGCGTAAACTATTTTTCTGGGTGCGATGCTCCATCGAGAGATCTTGATCATAAGCCAAAGGACGATAGCGCTTGCTCAAGGATTTGGTCCATTTGCCCGCAGCTTCCTGAGCTATCAGCACTTCCGAAAATACCAACATATTATCCCAAAATTCCTCATTATCATAAGCTAGCCAACCAGCTGTGAGCAAAGTGGCATAAGCTGTATAATCGCTGTAAGCTTTTGGGGTTTCATCATGAGGCATCAGAGCTGCTTGATCGAAAAAATTTATCTCATCAGCCTCCAGAGCTTCGATTGTTGATGAAGCAATTTTATCAGTATAATTTTTGTTGTAGAGATTATTCGAGAGGCTAATGACGCCCCAACCGGCTGTGCGGTAGAGAAACTCAGAGCGGTCTACTTCGAAAACTTGAGCATAGCTCATCTGAACCAGCAACAAGATAAAGAGTAAGATTAAGATAATTTTCATAATTTGTTCCTAAAAAAAAATGACCCACATCGCTGCAGGTCATTTGCTAAAAATAACTATTTACCCAAAGTGGCAACCATCACAGCTTTGATTGTGTGCAAACGGTTTTCCGCTTCATCAAAGACTACAGATTTCTCACCTTCAAATACTTCATCCGTTACTTCCATCTCACGTAAACCAAATTTGTCGAAAATCTCTTGGCCTACTTTGGTGTCGGTATTGTGGAAAGAAGGCAGGCAGTGCATAAAGATAGTTTCCGGCTTGCCGGTCATATCCATCATCGCCTGGTTTACCTGATAATCTTTCAGCAGATTGATGCGCTGCTCCCAAACTTCGGTCGGCTCACCCATGGAAACCCAAACGTCAGTGTAGATAATATCAGCATCTTTTACACCAGCGGCGATTTCATCAGTGATGGTGATCTGCGCTCCGGTGGATTTGGCAATTTCGCGGCAAGTTGCGATCAACTCGGCTTCCGGCTGTACTGCGCTCGGCGCGACGATGCGGAAATCCATGCCCAATTTGGCAGCGCCTACCATCAGCGAATTTCCCATATTATTGCGGCCGTCGCCCACATAGGCAAAGGTCATCTCGTTAAATGGTTTGTGCAGATGCTCTTTGGCTGTCAAAAAATCGGCCAAGATCTGAGTAGGATGGAATTCGGTGGTCAAACCATTCCAAACCGGTACGCCAGCATGTGCGCCCAGCTCTTCTACCACTGCTTGCCCAAAACCACGATACTCGATGCCATCATACATTCTGCCCAAAACCCGAGCTGTGTCTTTCATGGTTTCCTTGGCGCCGATCTGACTGCCACTGGGTCCCAAATAGGTAACGTGAGCGCCTTGATCCAAAGCTGCTACCTCAAATGCACAACGCGTACGTGTCGATGATTTTTCGAAAATCAAAGCAATATTCTTGCCTTTTAGAGTTGGTTGCTCGGTTCCTGCATATTTTGCCTTCTTCAGATCTGCTGCCAGATCGATCATGAAATTGATCTCTTTGGGTGTGAAATCCAAAAGTTTTAAGAAATTTCTGTTTCTAAGATTATAAGCCATTAAATATCTCCTTTTCTACTGTTTATTTTATTTCTATGACAAGATTTGATCTTGCTTTTATTTGAGCAAGCTAAATTTTACTACGACACGGCACCATTTTCCCAGGTGACTGCAGCAAAACTACTTGAGCAAAAATGTGATCAATCTTCCCGAAATCTGAACAGAATCGAAACCCAGATGCTCGACAATCCAAGCCAAAGTTTGCTCGCT
>JAWOEN010000172.1:0-11043 GCA_046482725.1 Cloacimonadales bacterium (SeqCode) | reverse complement strand
CTGGTGCAACTCTTGCGAACCCAGGCACTGGCCCGCAACAGCGCACTGGATCTTGAACAGCGCCGTATCGAACTGGGCCGCGCCCAGGCAGGTCTCAACCAGGCTCTGGGAGTCATACCCGAATGAAATACACCCTATTTCCCTTTTTCTTGAAGTAGGTAGAAAATCTCACAGATTTCACTTCGGGATTTTGGCGAATATTGGTTAGATGATAATTTACCAAACGAGCTGTCACTCCTTTGATCTGGCTAGTTTGATCTTTGCGTAATCCTTCCAACCAGAGATCTTCAGGAGTGAGATAGAGCAGACGATTGAAGGCGATCAGATTTTGATCTGCCCACAATCCGACAAAATCACTATTTTTAGCATTAAGCCAGGCATCAAATACATAGGGGATATAATCGTCACCATCCCAAATAGTAGCAGAAATCTCCAAAACTCTAGCTTTGTCTGCTGCTACGATTGGTTTGATCTGAAATTCCATGAAAAATTACTTCTTTAAATCAGGTTCATTTTCGGGCTCAACCTGCTTCACTTCACTTATTTCCTGCTGATCTGAGAAAAAAATCTTATCTGCCAATTTTTGCAGAGGAGCAGCAAATAGAACATAGCCAAAATAAGCTCCAAATAGAATGTAAATCCAGACATTCTGAGACAAACTTCAGCCACCGGGTGTACAGGAATTTATCTTGAATAAAATCCAAGCCAGCAAAATCCCCAGCAATACTGCCAAGATCTTAGTTATCACGGACATTTTTTGCATCTATTTTGTCGATCAGATCATCGATAATATTCACCAAAAAATCTCGGTCATTACGACTAAGGTAACTGCTGATATCCATGAAACTTATCGCATAGGCATAAACAAATTCCTGAGATAGCATATCCATGTAGATTGCTGGCAATTCCAGGGTCTCAGCTATTTTGTTTTCCAGTTCCAGTTTCTTCTTTCTAGTATAGATCAGACGTTGATGAAAGATCTCTGAAATCTCAGTCAGAAATTGGCGATTTTCGATATCTTGCTCTGCAGTAATTTTCTGCTCAAAATCGTAGTTGTCGATGCTATTGATCGACATCAAGACGCTACTTACTGCAGTGGCACGGTTTTCTGCATCCATCTCTTCCGATTCGATCACCAGCTTTCTTACCTTGCCCAAATCCAAAATTCTATTGTATAAAAAATCGTTGAAATACTCCACATTTTTTACATTCGCCATATTCTGTTGAATCTCATTATAAGCGCTGATAACTTTGGAAAGCTCGGTCAGATTTTGGTCTAACCGCGTCATAAACATCTTATTTTTTTCATCTTGAGTCGGATTTTCCGCTAGCAACATCAGACCTAAGCCCAGCATGATAAGCGCTAAAATTATTTTTTTCATCTCTTTCTACTCCAATCTAAATTCTTGATGTAACAGATTCACAGCCAACGCTTCCTCAGTTTTTTTGATCAAACAGGAAATAGCTGTATGTGAATCCATACTTTTGTAAATCTCAATTTCAGAATTATGTAAGGCGGCACTAATTCTGGCAATAACTCCGGGAACTCCGCTCATTCCGGTGCCAACCACAGAAATTTTGCAGAGATCTTCTCTTATAACAAATTTTATCCCTTTTCGTAACAAATATTCATCGATAACAACTTTATAAACTTGCGATACCAAAAAGCTCAATTTCTGCGGCGAGATATCGATCATATCCAAACTAATCGCTTCATCAGCTATATCAGTTAGCAATTGGGCGCTGTGGGTCAATTCTTCCAATTGGAAAAATACTATCTTGGAATTGCTGGTAACACCTGTTACCGGTTTCATAGAACGTATTTTCGATATCTTACTTCCCGCAGCGTCTGAAAAAGTTGGCTTTAGATAGATGGGGATATTTGCTTGTTGCGCAATTTCCACTGCTGCCGGATGGATTATCTTGGCTCCCTTGTGCGCCAATTCCACCACTTCTTCATAGCTAGCTTCTCGGATAAATTTTGCCTGCTGCACGATTCGAGGATCAGCTGTCAGCAAACCATCTACATCAGAATATATTTCCAAAGAATCTGCTTGTAAAGCCGAGGCAATAATTGCTGCTGTAGTATCGCTGCCGCCACGTCCCAAAGTGGTAATTTCATTGCCGGCAGATATGCCCTGATAGCCTGCTATCACCGGAATCTTACCTTGCTCTAAATAATCTTCAATCTTACGATAGTCGATGGACTCGATTCGGGCGGCACCAAATTTTTCGTCAGTGAGCAAACCAGCTTGAAAACCTGTGAGTGCAACAGCTTCTAAACCTTCTGCTACCAACATTTGCGCCATAATCACGGCCGAAATTATCTCTCCACAAGAGAGCAGCAGATCGCTTTCGCGGGGGTTTATCTTAATATGAACTTTTTGAGCCTGCTCCAAAAGTGTATCTGTAGAATATGGATCACCTTTTCGCCCCAGAGCCGAAACAACCACAACAGGCAACAAGCCATTGCTTAGAGCAATTTTCACTTTACTCACAGCCAGCAATCTAGCAGCTTCATTTTGCAGGCTGGTACCACCAAATTTTTGAACTGTTATTTTTTTCACAGTAGCTGGAGTTCCAATAATTTTTCAGCAATTTGGATAGCGTTCAGAGCTGCTCCTTTGCGCAGATTATTGGCGACTATCCACAAATTTAGGGCTCGGGGATTTTGCAGATCTTTGCGCAAGCGTCCCACCAAAACTTCATCATAAAATTCGGTCATCAGAGCCAAAGGATATTTATCGGCAGTGACCTCATCTACCAGTTTCAAGCCGGCTGTTTGACGAATCGCAGCTCTGATAGTTTCCAGCGCAAGGGGTTTTTCCGTTTCGATATAGACCGATTCTGAGTGTCCGTTAAACACGGGAATTCTTACAGCTGTGGGATTGATCTCGATCTGCTGATCAGCGAAGATTTTTCGGGTTTCATGGATCATTTTCATCTCTTCTTTGGTGTAGCCGCTAGATTCAAAGCTATCGATCTGCGGAATAGCATTAAAAGCGATTTGATGGGGATAAACATTTCTGGTAATTTTTTTACCGGCCAGCACAGCTTTGCTCTGCGCTTTCAGCTCTTGCACCGCTGCCAAGCCGCTGCCAGAAACAGCCTGATAAGTGCTAACCACAATCTTATTTATTCGTGAGAGACGACGGATGGGATCTAAGGCTGCTACCAACTGAATCGTAGAACAATTGGGATTGGCGATAATACCTTCGTGCTCAGCTAGTTTGGCAGCGTTTATCTCCGGTACGACCAAGGGAATATCATTTTGCTGACGAAAAGCGCTGCTGTTGTCTATCACCACACAACCACAATCTACAGCGATGGGAGCTAATTTTTTACTGATCTCTGCTCCGGCGCTAAAGAGTGCAATATCTACCTCATCAAAGCAGCCAGCTTGATAGGTTTGTACCTCGAGCTGCTGCTCTTTCCAAAATAGTTTCTTACCGGCAGAAGCAGAAGAAGCCAGCAAAGTAAGCTTGCCCACCGGAAATTCGCGCTGCTGCAAAATCTTTAGCATCTCTTGTCCCACAGCACCTGTGGCTCCTACGATAGCCAAATTGTATCTTCTCATGATCTCCTCAACTATAAAATATGTGTCTGGTTGCAGCCCATAAATAAAGCGAGATGAGTAACACTGCACCCATCTCGCTATCTATTTTGGTTTATTTCATTTCAGATTCGATAACTTTAGCCAGACGCTTAACGCCTTCTGTATTGGAATCTTTATCCATATAAGAGAAATTGATACGCATGGTATTTTTTCCTCCGCCGTTGCAATAGAATACATTGCCGATAACAAATGCTACCTTCTCTTTGATCGCTTTCAAAAAGAGCTTTTCTGCATCCATATATTCGGGCAATGTAACAAAGAGGAAAAGACCACCTTCGGGTTTGGTCCAGCTCACACCTTTCGGCATATATTTTTCGAAAGCACTCATCATGCCTTCTTTTTTCTCTTTATAGAGCTGAATAGTTTTCTTTAGATTTTTTTCATAGTAGCCCTTTTCGATATATTTAGCAGAGATCTTCTGCACGAAAGGACTGGTACAAAGGTCGGTGGATTGTTTGGCAGTGATAAATTTGTCAGTAATCTCAGGATGTGCTATCACCCAGCCAATACGGAAACCGGGAACAAAAATCTTGGAAAAGGTACCCAATGTGATTACTTGCCCTGTATTATCCAGCGCATAGAGCGATTTTTGTTCTTCGCCTTCAAAGCGCAATTCTTTATAGGGACTATCTTCCACGATCAAGACATCATAAGCTTTGGCAATTTCGATAACTTTCTTGCGTCGCTCTTCGGGCATGGTAATGCCGGCCGGATTTTGGAAATCGGGGATGATATAGATAAATTTTGGTTTTTCGCCATTTGCCTTCATCTCGGCCAAGGTAGATTCCAGCTTATCAGCGATCATGCCATGCTCATCAAATTCTACACCAACAGCTTCAGCACCATAAGCGTTGAACGCTCCCAGTCCACCCAGATATGAGGGCAAGCCCACTATTACCTTATCGCCGCGGTCGATAAACAGTTTTGACAAAAGGTCCAAAGCTTGCTGAGAAGCTGTGGTTATCATTACATTATCGATCGTAATATCGAAACCTTTGGCTCGATAATTTTCCACGATCAATTCGCGCAATTTAGTATCACCTTCGGTAGATCCATATTGCAAAGCTTTAGCAGCATCTTCTTGCAAAACTTCCGCTACCACTTCTTTGAGCTCTTCCACGGGAAATGTGCTGGGATCGGGCAAGCCGCCTGCAAATGAGATGATCTCAGGGTCACTGGTCAACTTCAGCAATTCTCTGATCGCCGATTTTTTCATACCCTTTACGTTTACGGATAGTATCTCCTTAAAATCACTAATCATCTTTGCCTCCTAATGTTTTTTTTTATTTACATTTAAAATTTTAAACTTTCAAATATTGGTCAATAATAAAAAAAAAGAATCTCGAATATTAACTGTTTATATATTGCTGCAGACGATATTTTTCGATCTGATTTTGGATGTTTTGCAAAATTTCTGCATCGATCTCCACTTCCATCACCTGCTCATTATTCTCTGCATCCAGCTCTTCACTCAGCACTTTAGCATTAGAGTAAATAAAATCTATCAGCTTGGGCAATTGCAGTGGAACGCGCAATTTGGTGGTTCGATCCTGCTGCTCGATAAAATAATTTATTTTCTGCAGCAATTGCTCTATTCCCATCTCTTGCTTCGCACTGATAAAAACAGAATGGGGATATTCCTGAGATAGCTTTTTTTTGAGAAATTTGAAATAGGTGGAATCATCCAGATCGCATTTATTGAAAATCAGCAAGGTATCGATATCATCAGCTTTGATCTCTTGCAATACTTTGTCCACCGCCTCGATCAGCTCTTCCAGATTGGGATGAGTAACATCTACTACATGCAGCAGCAGATCTGCCTCCACCACTTCTACCAAAGTGCTTTTGAAGGATTCTACCAATTTGTGTGGTAATTTCCTGATAAAGCCGATCGTGTCTGTGAGAGCAATATCCCGGGGAAATTTACCCCGAATCAGCCTGGTTTTGGCATCCAACGTGGCAAATAGCTGATCAGCTACATATCTGCTTTCATTGGTCAGCAGATTGAAAAGAGTAGATTTTCCGGCGTTGGTGTAGCCTACCAAAGAGATGGAAAGCAAGTCCGAGCGCTTCTTGCGTTTGGTCTCGGCAGTCGATTGCAAATCGGCCAGACGCCGTTTCAGGATTGCTATTTTTTTACGAATTTCGCGGCGATCCACCTCGATCTGAGTTTCTCCGGGACCGCGAAAACCAATACCACCCTGAATGCGTGAAAGGTGTTTCCAAAGATTTTTCAAGCGCGAATAGCTATAATCCAATTGCGCCAACTCTACTTGCAATTTGGCCTGTTTGGTACGGGCGTGCTTGGCAAAGATGTGCAATATCAGCTCAGTGCGATCTACCACATTGCACTTGGTAGCGTCGGAGATATTGCGCGATTGGGCGGGAGAAAGATTATTATTGAAAACCAAGGTGGAAACATCTTTACTGCCAGCAGCTGCAGATATCTCCTGCAATTTGCCTTTACCCACATAAGTGGCTCCCTGCGCCCGAGGCAAATTTTGTACAAAAATATCTACTACCTCTATTCCGGCAGTTTTCGCCAAATGCTGCAGCTCAGATACAGATTCCTGATAGTGCTGGCTCTGCTCATCGGCTGCTCGCACTCCCACCAAAAAAACGCGTTCACTTTGGGGCTTGATCTCTAACATCTATCTCCTAAAATTATTCTAGTTTTTTTTAGCCTTCGTAAACCAAAACCTTCTTATTGGCTTTGCGCCATTCAAAATATTTCTCTTTGACTTCTAGCTTCCAGAGAGTTTCTTTATCGGGAGATTCAAAGCCCAAAATATTGAGATAATGCATACGCCCATCTTTTCCCTTAAAACTCTTCTGCGGCAACTCTACCTTGATCTCTTCTTCTTTTTTCAAGATCGTTACTTCATTCAAAAATAATCCGTCACCTAACTCAATTACCGCTCTGGCTTCTACTATTCCAGAGCTTACGTCTCTAAATCTAATTTTCATTTTTCAATTCATCCTATCAATTTATTTTTGTTCTATCTCTCGCAGCAAGTTTTGAAACCAAGCTTGTCCGATCTCAAAAGGCTTGCCGCCTTTGATCCGCGAAAAATCTATACAAGCTAGCTGCTCATCATTTTCTTCATCCAAGCCGATTACTCCGCTCTGGCCTTGCAATGCGTTCAAGACTGCATAGTCGGCTGTCTCAAAAATCATCTCCAGATCTCGGGCTCCGGGTGCTGCACTACGGGCAAAATATCCTGACTTTTGCACCAACACCTTCTCGGCTTTCAATTTGGCAGCAAACTGCTGGCCAAACCAAGCTCCGGGATTAATCTCATCGAGGCGCACATGGCCAAAAGCATCTCGCTTCACCTCTTCTCCGGCTGCTTCCATCTCTCGCACGATATCCTCCACACCGGCACCTTCACTTAAGAAAATATTCACACAATCTTTCTTATCCATCAATTTTACCAATCTTTTTGCTTCTGCTTCTATGTCAATCGGCATTTCAGGAAGGTAGACAGCATCGATATCCCAGCGCTCTTTATCCAATAAGATTTCGGGCAAAAAATCCTGCTTTTGCAGAAGCTTACGATATTCCCATGCTGTAGCGGCGGTCAACCAGCCACAATTTCTACCCATCACTTCGTGAATGATCAATTGGCGTGAGCTGGTAGTATTTTCATTAGCTACATTGCGAAAAAATAGTGCTCCCTGCTCGGCTGCTGTCCAAGCTCCCAAAGTCTGGGCAATGGGATAAACATCATTATCAACCGTTTTGGGAAGGCCCACCACGGTCAAACCATAATCATGCTCTTTCAAATATTTTGCCAGATCTGCTGCAGTCGTATTGGTATCATCTCCGCCGATTGTGTGTAAGATAGTAACGCCGTCCTTTTGCAATTGCTCGGCCGCAACCTGCAAGGGGTTTTCATTTGGCTGCACATAGCCTTTTTTGCGGCAATCTTCCAGATTGGAAAGTTTCACGCGGCTATTGCCCAATACACTTCCTCCAAATTTATAGAGCTTATCAGCCTCTCGCCGAACAGCTGCGCTGACTTCGATGCTTTTACCGGTAAGCAAACCTTTATATCCATGTAGATACCCGATGATTTCTGCTTCGGGAATTATCTCGTCATATTTCATGATCAATCTGCCAATACTAGCAGAGAGACAAGGCGCGATGCCGCCTGATGTCAAAATAGCAATTTTGTGTTTTTTCTCTTCCACAACTACCTCCCGTATATGGTGTTATCCTGATTTCAATCCAACCTATTGAACTCTTTTTGCTTATCTCATTTTACCTTTAGTAAACAAATTTACTTCGGTAAAAATGACAAGCAAAAAAGATAATACATAAGCTAAAAAAAGCCAGCTGTGAACCCTGATAGTTCTCAGCTGGCTTGATGTTATGAAACAAAGCTTTAGTTACTTAGAACTCAAGCATTTCAAAATCATTCGTTAGCAAATCTATATACAACAATTTATTACGCAAAACATCTTTTTTACCCAAGAGAATTTTTACCGCTTCCGATACTTGCAGAGCAGCCAGCAAAGCCGGGGTAAAAGAGGGATTTCCCAAGCTAGATTCTATCCCTTTTTTCAGGTCTGATTTATAGATCTTCTGCAATGTTTGGTCACCGGGGAAAATAGTACTGATCTGACCATATCAACCGGCAATCGCAGCATGAACTAAAACAAGATTTTCAGTAGCACAAGCTTGCGCCAATATTTTCCGAGTCTCGATACTATCCAAAGCGTCAATTACCAGATCCATCTCACTGATAATCTCAACAGCATTTTCTGGTGTCAAAAATTTGTTGAGAGCATGTAGTTTGATTTCAGAATTTATACTGCTGATCCGCTTTTCAGCTGCTTTTACCTTAGAGCTACCCAGATTTGCCTCCCTGCTTAGAATTTGCCGATTAAGGTTAGATTCTTCCAAGCTGTCTCCATCGACTACGGTGATCTCTCCCACTCCTAAACGAGCAAGCAGCTCTAAAACATAACCGCCCAGTCCACCGCAACCCACTACACAGACATGAGCTGCTTCTATTTTTTTCATCTCATTTTGGGAAAAGATACGGTTTTGTGTATACCTACCCATTTTAGCCACCCCCAACGGGGGGAAATACCGAAAGATAATCTCCGGGCTGCAATTTTTGATCAAACTCAGCATCCCGACCATTTACCAGCAAGATAGCAATATCGTCTCGCGGTATTTCCAATTCGTTTAACAATTTTTCGGGCGTTGGCTCTGCCATCTCCAGCTTCACTTTTTTTCCTCTTCCAGCTCGAAGAGTAGCAAACAAACGAATCTCAATCTCCACTTTCAGCTCCTATTTCAAGCCCAATTGTTGCAATTTCTCAGCACTGGGCTTTCCCTCTTTGCTCCAGCCCCGCAATTCATAATATTCAGGAAGCATTTTATCCAGTTTATGAGTCCAGCCTTTGGAGGGTCCTGCCGGTATTTCATCTTCTAACAATCTTCGGGGAAGTGTATCTTCAGATGGATCGATTCCGGAAAGTAGATTAAACAGTTTCTCTAAATTCCAAATTCTCTCACCCGCTTCAAAAATATCATCACCAGTCAGCTTGCTACCAGTAACAGCATTGAGAAGCTCGGCATAATCATCTGCATCAAGGGCAAAAGATGTAAACAAGCACAAGCCTAATGAATCTATGGAAGCTGTCAAATCTTGAAATGCCTTGGTCCAAAAAGCTTTGCCTTCCAAGGCAAATTTATCCAGCTTCTCCGGAAGTCCCAAGATTTCCGGCGAGATCAAATATCCGCGAACATGACATCCACCTCGGTTGGAAGTGGCATATTGTAGGCCTTGACCTTGAATTGCTCTGGGGTCATAAGCTGGTAATTCTTGCTTTTTTACGCTCATCGATAGATCAGCTCTGCCATACATCTCTGTCAGGCGATAAGAACCTTCGGCCAGCTTATCTCCAAATCCTTCCCGATAAGCCATCTTTTTGGTCCATTCCACTATCGATTTAGCATTTCCAAATTCTAGGGGAGTACCTTCTATTTCAGAAGCTTTTACCAGGTCTAATTGACGAAGCTCCATGGCGGCAGCCAAAGTTGATCCGGCAGAGATAGTATCTAATCCCAGCTCATTGCACCAATGGTTTGCCTTTATCACTTCCTTTAGATCATGAATACCGCAATCAGAGCCAAAAGCCCAAAGAGTTTCATACTCTGGTCCTCCCATTTCGACTCCATCCAAGCTAACCCATCTACCACAGGCTATGGGGCAACTATAGCAAGCGGTATTTTTTACCAGATACTTCTCTTTTAACGATTCTCCACTTATATCATCAGCGCTAGGATCAGTAGCTGCTTGGAAATTTTTGAAGGGATAAGCTCCGTTTTCATTGATTATGTTTACCAGCACAGCAGTTCCATAAGTTGGTAAACCTTCGCCGGTAACTCCGTTTTCTTTGATCTTCTTCAGATCTTGCTTGAAGATTTTCTTCAGTGCTTCAGGATCTTTGATGCCAACCCGATTTGAACCTTTGACGATGATCGCTTTCAAATTTTTGGAGCCCATCACTGCCCCTACCCCAGATCTGCCGGCTGCTCTATCTTTATCATTCATGATCGCTGCCAATTTCGATAAATTTTCTCCTGCTGGTCCGATCGCCAATACTTTGGCTCGCTTATCGTGCAGTGATTGCAATTCATCAGTTGTTTCACTTACCAATTTTCCCCAGATCTTTTCTGCGCTCTTGATTTCTACCAAGTCATCTACGATGTTTAAATAAACCGGCTTATCCGATTTCTCTTCAAAAATGATCAGATCGTAGCCGGCAAACTTGAGCTGAGCGCCAAAATGTCCACCCGAATTGGAGCTGGCAATAGTTCCGGTAAGGGGAGATTTGGTGACTACCATATAGCGTCCACCGGTGGGAGTGGCAGTGCCCGTAAGCGGTCCCGTGACAATCATTAGTTTGTTCTGCGGGCTAAGAGCATCTACTTTGGGATCAACTTCGTCCATCATAAACTTGGTGCCGAGCCCCCGGCCGCCCAGATATTTTTTTGCGATATCTAAATCGAGTTTCTCTACTTTGATCTCTTTCGTACGTAAATTAATTCTCAGATATTTTCCATTGTAACCATACATAATTCTCCTCCTACTGTTTAGTTGTTCATAATTTGATAAGACATTTACCTAAATGCTTCTAAAAAAACATATTACGAATTTGGAAATTTTGTTACATACTGTCAAATAATATTATCTCTTAATCTCCTCATTCTCCATCTTTGCTACTAAATCTCTTGCAAATTTCCCAACCAACAATTCTAGAGATTACCCAGATGCTTGCTTCGCTGCAGATCTCTTACTCAAACTTGCTCCGACCAGCTGCTATTGCCGATTAGTCATAGTTATCAATTCTGCTTTACCAGCCAAGATCGAGCTTGCCATGTAAAGTATGTAACCTACATTATAGAT
>JAWOEN010000108.1:0-3388 GCA_046482725.1 Cloacimonadales bacterium (SeqCode) | reverse complement strand
GCCAAGCAGCGGGTCGGCATAATTTGGCTTGGAATGGTAAAGCTGCCAACCACAAAGCTCTAGCTTCCGGTATCTATCTCTATAAATTACAACTGGATGGTAAAACTGTGGCCTTGAACAAAATGCTCTTGCTGAAATAAGATTATCAGCAGCGCAGGCGGGAACTTGGCTTCTCGCCTGCTTTGGTTTGGAACATATAATGCACCTAAATAGTTAAAACTGTTTCAGGAGAAAAATTGATATTTAGAATAATTGAAAGTCTATTGATAATTTATTACGTCATCTATTTTTGCATTGATTGGCTATACTTTATCATTTTTGCAGCAAAGATAAAAAAAGAAAAAACAACCTTTGACAAGGATGAAATTTTTCTTGCTCATCCGGTATCAATCGTAGTACCTGCTTATAATGAAGAGGTTACAATTATTGATAGTGTCAAAATGCTGCTCTCCATCGACTATCCTGATTATGAAATAATTGTAGTAAATGATGGCTCGCTAGATTCTACCTTAGAAAAACTTCTCTCCTCTTTCTCAATGACCAAATCTGCGAACTTGGACTGTACAGTAATCACAACAAAAAATGTTAACGCAATTTACAAATCTCATTCTGGCAACCTGCTAATTATCGATAAAGAAAATGGAGGCAAAGCCGATAGCGTGAACGTAGGAATAAATAATGCCAGCAAAGCCTATATCTGTACGATTGATGCTGATTCCATCTTAGATAGATCTGCCCTCAAACAAACTGTGCAACCTTTTATAGATGATCCCGCCACCTTCGTCGCCGGAGGCCAATTGGCTGTAGCAAATGGTGTGATCTTGCAGGATAACCGGGTGCAGATGTCGCACTTACCCAAAAATATTTGGGTGCAATGGCAAATCGTGGAGTATATGAAATCGTTTCTTATCTCACGCTATAGCATGAGTAAGATGAATGCTAACGTTATTATGTCAGGAGCTTTTTCCTTGTATCGGCTGGACGATTTGCAAAAAGTTGGTGGATTTCTCACTCAGCACAATCAGGCAAAATATTTGCAAGAGTTAGCAATAGAAGGGCGGCAGACTGTTTGCGAAGATATGGAAATTGTTGTTCGTTTATGGCGCTATTTTATCGACAGAAAGCAATCTGTGAGAGCAAAGTTTTTACCACATCCTCTATGTTGGACTGAAGTTCCCAATAATCCGGGATCTTTGCGTAAACAGAGAAATCGCTGGCATTGTGGATTGGCCGAGACGCTTTCGATTCACTCTTCGATGATCTTTGATCCGAAATATAAATTGATCGGAACATTTGCCCTCGCTTATTATCTGATTTTTGAATTATTAGCACCTGTCACCAAAATTTTTACTCTGATTTTTATAGTTGCAGCTATCAGTTTGGGCAATATTAATCAGCAGTGGATCTTATTGACTCTTGTCTTCACGACGATTATTTCTACTCTCATCACCTCTTTGGGAAGCGTATTGATCGAGCAATGGTCGCTGAAAAAGCAATTATCCAGTCGTGATGCTCTGCGCTACAAAACCAGCAGAGATTGGCTGAGGCTTGTCTTTATGAGTGTTCTGGGAGATTTTATTTACGTACCTTTCCGTATTTGGGTTCAAATAGAAGGTTTGATAGATTTTATAAATAAAAAAAATGAATGGTACAAATTTGACCGCAAAGGATTTGACCGAGGAGAAAATCAATGAAAAGAATTATTAGAATTTTTGCGCTTCTCTCTTTTATCACTATTATCAGTTGTGATATTACCAATAAAACTGAAACGCCTCAGTCTGAGATACAAATAGAAGTAGTCAGACCGATTATTTGGGAAGAGTTTTCCGATGAAAATTTGATCGTCGATCTACTTATCTCCAGTACTCAGGAGATCCAAAATGTAAAATTGTATGTGGACGGAGATTCTGTTTCCACCCTGAATTCAGCTCCATATCGTACTGAGATCGCGATTGGGGAATCGGGCACGCACAATTTTTACGCTGTAGTTACTGATCAATTGCTGAGCCAAAAAAATAGTGCTGTCATCAACTTCGCGCTGCAGACTCCCGATAACGAAACTCCCAGCGGCTTTATCGCCTCACCGGCAGATTGGACTACAATCTCGGGAAATATCGATGTGATAATTTCAGCCGTCGACAATGAAAATATATCTGCAGTGAAGCTTTTTGTCGATGGCCAAGAATATGCTACGATCGAAAGAGCTCTATATCAATTCAATCTCGATTCTACAGAATTAGCAAACGAAAATCATACGCTATTTGCTGAGATTTTTGACACTAGCGGGAATTCTGCTACTACCCAATTGATTACTGTCAGAGTCCTTAACTAATGCGAAAAATCTTCTTAACTTGTTTGGTTATATATTTCAGTAGCAATCTCTTTGCTACTGAAATTACGATCGAACTGGCTCGAGAAAAGGGCTACCAATCCAAAATTAAGGGTGATTTTTCTGTTGCCATAAACGGTTATCAAAAAGTCTTGGAGCTTAATCCAGATGACTATGATGCGATGCTGGCACTGGGTCGTCTTGGCATTCTGCAAAAAGATCTCCCTGCAGCTCGGAAATATTTCGAGCTAATCTTGGCCATAGATGAAACTGATTTGGAAGCATATCTGGGCTTGGCAAAATGCGCAGAACTGGCAGAAGATTATCCTCTGCAAATCATCTATTTGAAAAAAATTATTCGCAACGCTCCGGAAAATATTTCAGAAGAGTTTCTGGTGAATAGATTATTTGAATTAGCTGCCACCTATCAATACAATCAGCAATATCGCGCTGCTAGCAAAACTTATGATGAGATCTTGAAAATTGATGCAACTTATGCTGAAGCCTGGGCCGAAAAAGCTAAACTTGCCTTTTGGAGCAATCGTCCCTTTCAGGCTCAGAGCTTTTATCAAGTTGCCTCAAAATGGGATCCGGCTCATCTACCTTATCAAGAAAATCTAAAAAAGATGGCGCAACTGACCAAGCTTATGCTCAGTACAAGGCAAAATTACCTGCAGGAAACAGAAGCCGGCTTGCAAACACAAAGTTATGAACAGATCTACAAAGTATCAAAACGGCTAAATGATATCTGGGAGAGCGAGCTGGCCTATCATTCCATCTACTCGTATCGTGATCGTTCCGGATACAAAACTGCCATTTTGGACGATTTTATTAAACTGAAAAATCGCTTTTATTGGCAGGCAGATCATTTCGCTGCGGCTAACATGGGCTACTCTATCTTGGAAAATAAACTTCTCAACTATCAGTTACATCTCAGCAATTATTTCTATTTTGCTTCTCTAAAAATTTATCATCATCTCAGCTACAATCATGAACTTTTTGAATTTTGGAATGAGGTCAGCCGCAAATATATCAATGATAATATCAGAATATCTGCCT
>JAWOEN010000181.1:0-5217 GCA_046482725.1 Cloacimonadales bacterium (SeqCode) | reverse complement strand
TATTGATGTCGGTGAATAAAATTCTTAATACTTCAATTTTCATTTAATTATCCTCGTTTTTATATCGCTTTTCGCAAGAAATCTTCAACCTCATTAAGCCTCCCGGGCGGTTTAGCAAAACTTTGATCATCATCACCAGCAGAAATATTCTATGGTGAGCTAGCCAAAGCCATAATCTAAAAAATATCTGGCGTCAAAATAGGCAAAGTAAAATTCTAATGTCAAATCAATTTTTTTTTAGTGGTAATATATTTGATGCTGTAGAGGGTTTGGGCCGGGTCCGGATTTTATCAGAAGCGCAGTCAGCAAAAAGAGCTTGACAGAAAAACGGTAGCAAAGACAAATCTGTAATGATTACAAAATTGGTAGTCATGCAAGGAGAAGATATGGATAGTATAGTTGAAGTTTTGAAGCAAAAAGGCATTTCGCCCAGCATTCAGCGGGTGAAGATTCTGGAATATTTGCGTGATAATCGCATTCATCCCACGGCTGACATGATCTATCGAGCCTTGATGCAAGAGGTGCCGACTCTTTCCAAAACCACAGTCTACAATACTTTGCGTCTATTTGTCGAGAAGGAGATTCTGGTTGGATTATCCTTGTTTGAAAATGAGATTCGCTATGAGTACAATTTGGAACCGCATGTGCATTTTCGCTGTAAGCAGTGCGGTCATATTTATGATATGGATCGAGATTTTGATCTATATAAAGATGAGATTATCGACGGTCACAAAGTCACAGAGCATCACGTCAATCTGAAAGGCATCTGCCGCAAATGTTTGGCCAAAGCAGAGAAACAGGGAAAATAATGCCAGAATTACCAGAAGTACAGACAGTAGTCAGCGGCTTGCAGCAAAGAGTCTTGGGCAAGCAGATCAGTGAGCTGATAGAGCATCGAGCCGGGACCATTATTTGG
Source organism: Cloacimonadales bacterium (SeqCode) (assembly GCA_046482725.1). Classification (GTDB taxonomy): domain Bacteria; phylum Cloacimonadota; class Cloacimonadia; order Cloacimonadales; family TCS61; genus DAOWES01. The sequence continues at coordinate 4,301 of JAWOEN010000181.1, read as the reverse complement.
CACTGTACCGATGTGGATTTTGGTCGGATCAGTGCGATCGAGCGGCGCGGTAAATATATCATTATCATTTTGGATAATGCGCTCAAGATCGTAGTCCATCTGCGCATGACCGGCAAATTGATCTATGAGACAGAGCCCGGAAAAATCTCCTCACATGCCCGAGCTGAGATACTTTTTGCCGATGACAGCAAGCTGATCTTTGATGATGTACGTACTTTTGGCAAGATCGAAGTAGCGGCTGAGGATTATCAGGTTGCAGCGCTGGCGCGTTTGGGCGTGGAGCCTCTGTCGGCAGATTTCACCGCAGAATATTTGCAAGCAAAGCTGCTGCGGCGGCAAGCTCCGATCAAGAATCTGCTTTTAGATCAAGCGGTGATCGCCGGGATTGGCAATATTTATGCAGCCGAGATTTTGTTTCGGATCGGGATGAATCCGACCAAGGCGGCGAATTTATTGAATAGGGCAGAGCTGCAGCAATTGGTGCAAGCCACCAAGCAAGTTTTATCAGAAGCATTGCAGCACAATGGTACCACCATTTCAGATTATCGCAGTGTGGAAGATAAAAGTGGCGAGTTTCAGAATTTTTTGAACGTATACGGCAAAGAATTTTGCAGTTGCGGTGCCAAGATCCAGCGCATCAAGCAGGCTGGTCGCACCACGTTTTATTGTGAAGCGTGTCAGCCAAAATAAGTGGTTGACGAAGCAAGAAAAAATGACAATATTATATAAACATTGAATTGGAAAAAATATTTTTCAGTGATGGAGGAAAAAATGAGAGCAAGAGAAATAAAACCCGGTATCTATTGGGTAGGCGGCATAGATTGGGATCTGAGGAATTTTCACGGTTATCTTACCCAGCGCGGTTCTACCTACAATTCTTATCTGATCGTAGATGAAAAGATCACTTTGGTGGATAATGTAAAACATTATAAAGTGGAAGAGCAATTGCGGCGCATCGCCGAGATCATCGATCCTGCCAAGATAGATTATATTGTGCAAAATCATATTGAGATGGATCATTCGGGCTCTTTGCCCCAGCTGATGAAGAGCTGTCCGCAAGCGCGCATTTTTGCCTCGCCCAAAGGTATCGAAGGGCTTAAGAAACATTATAAACAAGATTGGGATTTTCAGGTGGTGAAATCGGGCGATACTCTGAATCTGGGCAAACGCAATTTGCATTTTGTGCAAACTCCCATGGTGCATTGGCCCGATAATATGGTCTCTTATTGTCCTGAAGAAAAGCTACTCTTTTCCAATGATGCTTTTGGTCAGCATATTGCCAGCTCGGAGCGTTTTGATGAAGAGTATCCCTATAATGTGATGATGCACGAAGCAGCCAAATATTATGCCAATATTGTGATGCCTTATGGTATGCAGGTTCAGAAGGCGTTGCAGGCTGTTAGTAAATTGGAGATCGAAGTTATTTGTCCCAGCCACGGACTTATTATCAAAAAATATATTCCGGAGATTTTGGAAAAATATAGCAAATGGTCAGCCAATGAGGTAGATAACAAAGCTTTGATTATTTATGACACAATGTGGGGCTCTACTGAAACTATGGCGCATGAGATTCAGGATGCTTTCGATCAGAAAAAATATCGCACCAGAATGTTCAATCTGCAATACACTCATATTTCCGATATCATGACCGAGATCTTGACTGCCAAATATATCTGTGTGGGATCTCCCACCTTGAATAACAATATTTTGCCCACTGTCGCCGCCTTTCTGACTTATCTCAAAGGTTTGGCGCCCAAGAAGCGTTGGGGCTTGGCTTTTGGCTCTTATGGTTGGGGCGGGCAGAGCGTAGGAATCGTCGAAAAAAACCTAGCTGATTGTGGCTTTGAATTGCTTAGCCAGATCAAGCTGCAATATATCCCGGATCTAGAAGAGCTTCTGCAGAAGAAGAGAGAACTGATCAACGAAATAGAATAGGAGAAAAATCATGGCACAAATTACTTTGAAAGGTAATAAGATAAACACAATTGGCGATCTACCCGCAGTGGGTGAGAGCCTGAAAGCAAGTAAATATCAGCTAACCAAAACAGATCTATCCGATCTGGGTTTGCAAGATTTTGCCGGTAAAAAGATCATCTTGAATATTTTCCCCAGTTTGGATACAGCAGTCTGTGCAGCCAGTGTGCGCCGCTTCAATGCGGAAGCATCCAATCTGCCCGATAGCGTAGTGCTCTGCATATCCAAAGATCTGCCTTTTGCCCACAACAGATTTTGCGTAGCAGAAGGCTTGGAAAATGTAGTCTCACTCAGCGAATTGCGCGATGACAAATTTAGCCGCGAGCTGGGAGTACGGATTAGCGATGGCCCGATGGCTGGTTTGATGGCCCGAGCTGTATTGGTCTTGGATCAAGAGCTCAAGGTAATATATGCAGAATTGGTTCCGGAAATAGCGCAGGAACCAAATTATGAACAAGCGCTAGAAGCACTAAAATAAAGGAGGAAAGAAATGATTTCTAAAAAATTGCAAGCTGCTTTCAACGAGCAGATCAACAAGGAACTGTATTCCGAATATCTCTATCTATCAATGGCGGCCTGGTTTGAAGCTGAGAACCTGCCCGGCTTTGCCCATTTTTTCAAAGTTCAGGTCCAGGAAGAGCGCTTTCACGCGATGAAAATGTTTGATTTTATCAACGAGCGTGGCGGCAAAGTTGTCTTGAAAGCGATCGCTGAGCCACAAGTAGATTTTGCCTCTGCCGAAGAGATTTTCAAATTGTCTTATCAGCATGAGCAATTTGTCAGCAAATCGATCAACGAATTGATGGATGCCGCGATCTCCGAGAAAGATCATGCAGCAACCAGTTTCCTCAATTGGTTTGTGGATGAGCAGGTGGAAGAGGAAGCTACCATGGACGGAATTTTAGCCAAAATCAAAATGTTGGGTGGCAAAGGACACGGCATGCTGATGATCGACAAAGATCTGAGTGCACGTACTTTCACCCCCGAAGCCGAATAAGTAAACTAAAGAAAGGAGAATGTTATGACAAAATTAAGAGAGATCTATTATTGCGAGATTTGTGGAAATGTAGTAGAGATAATGAACGAAGGTCAACCAGCTTTGGTTTGCTGCGGTCAACCGATGAATAAATTGGAAGCTAAGACCGAAGATGCTACCACCGAAAAGCATGTACCTTATGTAGAAGAAAAAGAAGATGGAGTCTTGGTAAAAGTTGGTCAGAATGCAGCTCATCCTATGGAAGAGAAGCACCATATCAAGTTTATCGAAGTAATGACCAAAGATAAAGTTTGCCGGGCAGAATTGAAGCCGGGCGACGCACCTGAAGCTTGGTTCCCACTGAAAAAAGCCGAGATCGTGGTCATCAGAGAGTGGTGTAATGTGCACGGATTGTGGAAGTCCTAACCAAAAAAATAGAGAATCATTCCCGGCTACGAAATGTAGCCGGGGATATCCAAATAAAAAAAGCAACGGAGGAAAAATGGAATTTAAAGGAAGTAAAACAGCAGAAAACTTGATGAAAGCTTTTGCCGGTGAGTGTCAAGCCAGAACGCGCTATACATATTATGCGTCTGTAGCTCGCAAAGAAGGATATCGTCAGATCGAGGCGATCTTTATGGAAACAGCTGAAAACGAGAAAGAGCATGCCAAAGTATTTATGAAAAAGCTGAACGAGCATGGCGTCAATGAAGAGGGTATCGAGATTACAGCGACTTATCCTGTGTGCTATAAAGATACTATGACCAACCTGAAATGTGCTGCTGATGGCGAACAAGAAGAGTGGGAAGATCTCTACTCATCTTTTGCCAAAGTTGCCAAAGATGAAGGTTTCAACGATGTGGCCAGAGCTTTTGAAATGGTAGCTTTAGTCGAGCGCAAGCATGAGATTCGCTATCGCAAATTATTAGAAAACATCAAAAGTCATCGTGTTTTCAAAAAAGATGGCAAAGTATTCTGGAAATGCCGCAATTGCGGTCATATCGTAGAATCTATCGAAGCCCCCAATGTTTGCCCGGTTTGCGATCATCCGCAAGAGCACTTTGAAGTTTGGGTAGAAAACTACTAGCAAAGATCTTGCTACTCTGTCAGCCGACAGGGTAGCATTTTGTTTGTTTGGAACTGCTCGCCTCGCTTTAGCTTGATAAAAAAAATATAGACAGAGTTATTCGTTTTGCGATTTATGAACGCCGCTGGGGCTAGGATTTTTTTTATCGGAAAATCTTATCTGGTTAGCGAGCAGTTTTAGCTAAAGATTTTGATCGTGATAAAGCAGTGAAAGGTAGAATAAGAATCTAACGATTCTATAAAAAATCAAGGAGGACAAAATGGA
>JAWOEN010000166.1:0-39625 GCA_046482725.1 Cloacimonadales bacterium (SeqCode) | reverse complement strand
CGCTGCTGAACCTTGGGGATGTCTTATTAATTCCGATGGAACTGATTTCGAGTGGATAATGCGAGGAGATACTCGAGCAACTTTTACGCAAGACAGTCAAAAAATTGTGTATAAAACATCTGAAGGTATTTTTACTCGTGATTTTGTCGGGAATATTGAACAGATTTCTTCAGTTTCATATCACAATTATAACTATTTTTCAGATGATCTACAATATTTAATTGATGAAGATGACAACGATATTTATCGCATGAATATAGATGGCTCTAATAGAATTAATCTTACCGAAACTCCTGACTCTCGAGATTATGATTCTCATATTTCTGCAGATGGTAATTGGATTACCTATGTATCAGAAGTTGATACTGTATATTCGATCTGGATTATGGATATTAACGGAGAAAATAATGTAGAAGTGATTACTGATAGTACTAATGTTTTTGTTAGACCAAAGTTAAATCAAATGGATAATAGGATTTATTATAACCAAGTAATTTCCAGAGATAATAGTTTGAAGTCAATTAACATTGATGGTTCCGATGATTATATTGTAAAAGAACAAACCTTACCGTATTTCATTATTAGTGGAGTAGGAAATGTAGTTTTATTCATATCTAGAGTTAACCAATCTAGAGTTAACCAATCATTAGAAGTATATTTCATCGTGAATGGAGAAATAATATCAGTCGCAGATTTTTATTCTCACCTTTTTGACATTGATTATCATGGGAATAAACTAGTGTTGAGTGGAGGTTCACTAAGAGTAATAAATTTAAATGATCTGGAAACGATTGAAATTGATCAAGGTTATTCTCCTTCAATTTCACCTGATGGAGAAAAGATTTTTTTCATAAAAGATAGAGAATTACCAATTGAAGATTAAATGACTTCTGCATAATTAGCAGAAAATAGTGTTGATTAGGACGAGATGATTTAAATAATCAGTGAAGAAAGAGTGAATTTAATTTTTTAAAAGCTTTTTTCTTGCTAGATTAGGAAATAAGAGATCTTTAAAAAGTAAATATGTGATTTTAGGCGTGTTCAACTATGGAGTTGAAAATCAACATCCTAAGAGATTGTGAGATAATAGTTTAATAGAAAAGTTTGCAGTTTTTTTCCCAGTAACGCAAACCCAAGAACATAGCGGCTAAAGTATGGCTTACATTTCACTTCCCTGATTAGTTGAGGTATTGACCGATAGCCTTCCAATGCGTAGACTATGAGTGCTTTAATCATTGAGTGACTAGCATAGTCATTGGGTCCGACTCCGAAAGAATATCGCTTAATATTGCTTAAATCAAGATGTTCAAACATCTTGGATTACTCCAAAACAAATGGAGTATTCAGTTCATCAAGTGAGTACTCGAAAGGTAACTCATTTTGTAAAATAACATTGGTATAGTTCATCTTGGCTGCTTTTAATTTATTGTCCAGTAAGACTTTAAGACATTTATTTGTTGGTTAGGAGGTAGTCAAGATGATTTTGATAAATATAAATTGTTTTATAGCAGCTAGTTATAGAATATGAAAAAGAGATTAAAATCATCAAACTTTGGAGGTGTAATGGGACTTAATTTTCAGTTTATTTTTGTACTATTATTCTTGTTTTTAGTATGGAAAAATAGCCAAATAGTGTTAAAGTGGAAGGTCATAGCTACTATTACCACAATTTCAGCACAATTAATTGTGCCCTTCGGGATCGGATCTTCATTGTGTATAATTATCATTTATTTGGCTTTGAAATATTTTGAGATAAATTTTCTGGAGAAGTAATTTATTCTACGCTTCTCATTCCTATATAAATTATAAAATTCTTCAGGTTGAAGCGGGGCTAATCGGCTTTTTTATGAGTTATACTCTGCTGTTGTTTTACAATAAAATATTCTCTCTATTTTTGTAAGCAACGCGATGTTTTCTGACAGGTAAGCTTATTTTTCTTTACTAAATTCAAGCTGATAGCCAAAAACATCAATCTATCAGCCGACTCTTAGTACGTGTTTGATTTTTTTACAATTGACAAGATAAAGTTATTCTCCGCAGAGTAGGCAGGTAAATATATTAATCCAAAAAAGCAGAAGGTTGAACAGATGAATCCTTTAGATTATGAGATTCAATATCTCAAGGGTGTGGGAGATTTTCGAGCCAGATATCTCAGTAAATTGGGCCTCAATTATATCGGAGATTTGCTGGAGCATTTTCCGCGCGCTTATATCAACAGAAAGTCTAGCCAGCGTATTTCCGAGCTGGCGGTGGGAGATAATTGTGCCATCATTGGCCAGGTGAGCAAGATCGAAAAGCGCAATTTGGGAAAGCAGCGGTCACAACTCCATCTCTATCTTAGTGATGGGGAAGATTTCTTGCTCTGCACTTGGTTTCGCAATTTCAAATATATAGAATCTTCTCTGGCAGAAGGCAGTAATATTTGGGTTAGTGGTAAAGTAACAGAGTTTCAAAATAGTTTGCAATTGGTGCATCCTGAAATAGAAATTTTGGATGAAAGCAGTGAAACAAATAATTTCTGGCATGCTCGCAACATTTTACCGATCTATCCGCTCACCGAGAAAATCACTATGCAGAAAATGCGGGACCTTGTTTACAACGCTTTTGCCAAATATCATCAGGCGATCGAAGAAACTTTGCCTCAATATATTTTGCAAAAATATCAGTTTGAACCTCGCAAGATAGCTCTGCAAAAGATTCATTTCAGCACCAATCCGGAGGAAGTAGCTCAGCATAAGCTGCGGTTTGCTTTCGAAGAGCTTTTTTATACTCAGCTCATGCTGGCACGAGTGCAGCAAGCTCATCATCAGGATAAACAGGGATTTTGCTTCGCTCTGCAGCGCACTCTCACCACAAAATTGAAGCAAGCTTTGCCCTTTGAAATGACTGCTGCCCAGAAAAGAGTGATTCGCGAGATCGTCAATGATATGAGCAGTTCGCAGCAGATGAATCGCCTTTTGCAAGGCGATGTGGGTTCCGGCAAGACGATTGTTACACTTTTTGCCCTGCTCTTAGCGATCGAAAACGGCTATCAGGCAGCCTTGATGGCACCCACGGAATTACTGGCCGAGCAGCACTATCTGGCAATTAACAAATTTTTGGAAAATCAGTCTCAACTGAAGATCGCCCTGCTGAAAGGTGGCAATTATAAAGGTAAAAAAGCGCTAAAAGCTAAAATCGCTGCCGGTGAAATTGCTCTGATAATTGGTACACATGCTCTGATTCAAAAAGATATCTCTTTTCATAAATTGGGTATTGTCGCCATCGACGAGCAGCACCGGTTTGGAGTGGAGCAGCGCGCTCTTTTGGCGGGAGATTCTCATCCCGATCTGCTTTATCTCTCGGCGACTCCCATTCCACGTTCATTGGCAATGACCGTCTATGGCGATCTGGATGTGAGTGTTTTGGATGAATTGCCTCCGGGCAGAAAGCCGATCCAAACCATCTGGAAATCGGCTAAAAAGCGGCGGGAGGTCTATGCAGCTATCCAAAAAGAGCTGATGGCGGGCAGGCAAATCTATATTGTTTGCCCGCTGATCGAAGAATCTTCCAAGCTGGATCTGCTGGATGCGGAAACACTTTTCGCAAAAATATCCACTGAGATTTTCCCGGAATATCAAAGCGAAATTTTGCATGGGAAGATGAAAACTGCGCTCAAAGACGAGATTATGCAGCGCTTCCAAAAAGGCGAGATCAAGATTCTGGTTTCCACCACCGTCATCGAAGTCGGCATCGATGTGGCCAACGCCAGTGTGATGATGATCGAACATGCGGAACGCTTTGGCTTGAGCCAGTTGCATCAATTGCGGGGCAGAGTAGGACGTGGTAGCGCCAAATCTTATTGTTATCTAATCGCGCATCAACCTATCAGCCGGGAGGGACGCGAAAGGCTGGCGACCATGGTAGAAACCAACGACGGCTTTGTGGTAGCAGAAAAAGATCTGGAAATTCGCGGACCGGGAGATTTTTTTGGAACTGCTCAGTCGGGACTGCCCGGTTTTAAGCATGCCAATTTAGTGCGAGATCAGGAATTGTTGAAGCAAGCACGCAGATTAGCTTTTGAGATTGTGCAGGATGATCGGGAATTTGCCAAATCGGAAAATAAGCTGCTGAGAAAAGTCTATAACAGCAAATATCAGTGGCGCGAGAAGCTATTTGAATTTTGAAAGATAACAAATTGTTGACTTACAAAACATTTTTTTTAATCTTCGCAAAGCTGAAATCAGTCGCAAGAGAAATTGATAAATTATCGAAGTGTAAACCAAAAGAGGAAAGGAGATTTTGATGGCAGAAGAAAAACGAGTTGCGGTTGCCAAGATTTATGAGTTAATGTTAAAGGTTTTCACCCGGTTGGGAGTTCCCGAATCGGAAGCCAAAATCTGTGCAGATGTGCTAATAGAATCTGATTTGCGAGGAATCGAATCTCACGGAGTCGGTCGTCTGAAAATGTATTATGATCGCATCAAGGCAGGAGTGCAATTTGTCGAGACCAAGATCGATATTGTGCAAGATTTCAAAGCGATTTCGGTTTGGGACGGCAATCACGGGATGGGTCATGTAATAGCTCACAAAGCTATGCAAAGTGCGATTGAGCGAGCGAGAGAATTTGGTATCGGTTGTGTGGCCGTGCGCAATTCTACCCATTTCGGTATTTGTGGTTATTATGCCAAAATGGCTGCCGAGCAGGATATGATCGGAATAAATTTTACCAATGCTCGCCCCAGCATCGCCCCGCTTTTTGGCGTAGCACCCATGCTGGGTACCAATCCTATCTGCTTTGGCGCACCCACCAACAAAGCTTATCCCTTCATCTATGATGCTGCTACTTCCATCTCGCAGCGCGGAAAGGTGGAGGTTTATGCCCGAGCCAACCAGCCCACTCCCGAGGGTTGGGCTATCGACCGCCAAGGCAAACCCTATACTGAAACTCAACAATTGCTGAAAGATCTGATCTCCGGCGATGCATCCATGCTGGGCTTGGGAGGAATGGAAGAGCTCAGTGGCGGACACAAAGGTTATGGTTTGGCTGTGATGGTAGAAATATTATCGGCAGCTTTGCAAGCCGGAAGCTTTATGGAACAGCTGCATGGCTGGGATTCTCAGGGCAACCGGGTTCCCTATAAATTGGGTCATCTCTTTGTTGCCATGGATATTAGCAAGTTTACCGAAGTGGAAGATTTCAAAAGAATCTGTGGAGACATTCTTACCCGCTTGCAAAAATCTCCCAAGCGACCTGATAAAGAGCGGATTTGGGTAGCAGGAGAAAAAGAGTATTATAAGGAACAGCAGATTCGCCAGCACGGTATTAGCATCAATGAGAATCTTCAGAAAAATATCGATATCATGTTGCAAGAGCTAAATATCAAAGAGCTGAAGATATAACCTATCTGTAGATAAATAGTTATAAGGCAGGCGATTCGCTCAGGATTGTCTGCCTGAAATTTTGCAATTCTCTGCTTGACAGTTTATAGTAATCTTTGAATAAGTTTTACGCTCGATGATAACCTTGGAGGAAAAATGTTTAGAGATTTTATAAGTAGTTTATTTGCAAACGAGATAGCAATAGATTTGGGTACTGCCAATACCTTGGTATACCGTAAAGGCTTTGGCATCGTAATCGATGAGCCTTCTGTCGTGGCTTTGGCCACGCTGGGCAAGAAAAAAATAATTGCGATCGGCTCGGAAGCCAAAGATATGTTGGGAAAAAATCCCGAAGAAGTTACTGTGATCAAACCACTAAAAGATGGTGTGATCGCAGATTTCCAAGTAACTGAGCTGATGCTGAGAAACCTGATCTTGCGAGCTCAAAAAAAACGCTTTCTGATCAAACCACGTGTATTGGTTTGTGTTCCTTCCGGTATCACCGAAGTGGAAAAAAGAGCTGTGCGTGATAGCGCCATCCATGCCGGCGCCCGCGAGGTACATCTTATCTCAGAGCCAGTAGCTGCCGCTATCGGAGCCGAGCTGCCGATCGACAAACCTCAGGGTAACCTAGTGATGGATATTGGCGGAGGTACTACAGAAATTGCCATTATTTCGCTTTCCCATATTGTGGTGCACACCTCGATTCGAGTGGGCGGCGATAAGATGGATATAGCAATCGTAAATTATCTGCGCAAACGCAGCAATCTCTTCATCGGGATTCAAACAGCCGAGCGCATAAAGATCCAGATTGGCTCAGCTTATCCATTGGAAGAAGAGCTGAAGATGGAAGTGCGTGGTCGAGATATTATCACAGGCTACCCGATCACGATAGAGATCGGCAGTGAAGAGATCCGGGAAGCACTGAGTGAAACTATTACATTGATGGTGGATGCTGTGAAAAGATTATTTGAAAAGACAGCTCCCGAGCTGGCAGCTGATATTGCCGAAAGAGGGATTATTCTCACCGGTGGTGGTGCTGCCCTCAAAGGTTTAGACCGCCGTATCCAAGAAGCTGTAGATCTGCCGGTACACGTAAATAGCAACGCTTTACATTGCGTACTGAACGGCTGTGGACAGGTTTTGGATGATCTGGAAAATTATCGGGAAGTTCTGATTCGTAAGATAGAAGATTGATGCTGAAAAAAAATGGATTATTCATATTTCTGCTGATTCTTACTCTCTTTTTTCAAGCTGGAAACGATGAGAGTAGATTGCGCAAAGCAAATTTTGTCAGTAATTTTGTCTACTATCCGTTTATCCAATCTCTAAATTCTATCTACGAGCTCTTTGAGCTCAAAGAACAAGCTGCTCATTTGGCAGAACGCCTGGCTTTGAAGCAGGTGGAAAATGCCAAATTGTATAATGCTCTGGATGAACAAAAAAAATTGGATGTAGAATTTGCCGCTTTGTCTAGTGAATTTGTTTTGGCCAAGATCATTGCCTATCGCGGCAATTTCCAAGAGAAAAATCTGATCATCAATAAAGGTACTAATGATGGCATTAGGAAAGATTATCCCGTCATCTCCTCTTATGGAGTTGTGGGGAAAATTACTCTCGCCACAGATAACTATTCGATAGTTTTACCGATCGATCATTCCGCTTTTCAGTTGGGAGTGATGCTAAAAAGAAACTCCCTGCAAGGTCTGCTGAAAGCTGATATATATGGAAATATCGCGATGACAATGTTGCATCAGGGCGCAGATATCAACGTGGGAGATACTCTCATTAGCTCGGATTTATCCGATATTTTTCCCAAGGGATTTCCCGTGGGTGTGGTTACCAGCCTGCAAAGAGCCAATACTGGTGTAAATATGCTGGCGCAAATCGAGCCTTTTGAAAAGATAAATCAGCTGGATCAAGTAGTGGTAATAAAGCATATAAAGGAAAATAATTATGAAAGAGAAATATATAGAGATTGATAATCAGAAATTTCTAAGACAACCGATCAAAACAGAAATATTGAATGCTACAGACGATATTGTGGACGTGGTCAGAGATTATGCTGCAGAGCATCTTGAGCCCGGAGATACTTTGGTGATCAGCGAAAGTCCGCTTGCCATTACTCAAGGTAGAGCTGTGCCGGTCGAGCAGATCAAGCTGGGAATTTTAGCGCGCCTTTTGTGGCGGTTTGTCTCCAAGGTAGAGTATGGCATCGGCTTGCGAGCTCCGGAAAGCATGCAATGTGCAATTGACGAATGTGGTAGACTCAGGATACTTTTGGCAGCTCTGATCGGCGGTTTGGGCAGATTGGTAGGGCGTCGAGGCAAAGGAGATTTTTATAGGATTGCCGGTAAACAAGCGGCCCTGATCGATGCAGCAACCACCTCTCCGGTTCCGCCCTATGAAAAATGTGTAATCAAAGGTCCCAAAAATCCGGCGCGGGTAGCTCAGCGAATTTCCGATGCTTTTCGCGTAGAAGTAGCGATCATGGATATCAATGATATTGGTGGGTGTTGGATGGTGGGCGGCTCCAAGCAAGCAGATAAGCAGCTGTTGGAGCAAGTGATGAAAGATAATCCTCAGGGGCAGGGCGCCGAGCTCACCCCCTTTTGCATTGTGCGGAAAATCTCCTGATGAAATTGGTGAAATTGATTTTATGGGGAATAATCGCACTTTATTTGCAAGTTTTGTTTATCCCCAGATTATCAATTGCCGGGATTGAGCCCAGCTTAATGATTCCCTTTATTATCTTTTGCAGTATCACGCTAAATCCTGTTCCCAGTTTATTGATCGCCTTTTTTGGCGGTTTGGGTTTGGATATTTTGCAACCGGAAGTTTTTGGACTCTACTCTTTCAGCTTTCTTATCATTGCTTTCATCGTTAGCAAATTGCACCAAAATGTGAATAAAAAGCAGCTCGGTCTAATCGCGCTCAGTATCTTATTTGTCAATTTTATCTACTCTTCGCTGATCTTTATGGGCTATGCAGTAAGTGTGGATTTTAGCTGGGCTTTGCTACTCAATACTCTCTTTTCCGGTTTGTATAATTGGATCTTCTCCTTTGTGATGATCTATCTTTTGGTCTTTTTTGATAAATTGCAGGTCTCGATAGATGACTAAAGCTCAAGCTGATTCTAGGCTGATAATCAGCTCATTATTGCTGGTCTTACTCGTTTTGCTTTTAGCCTTGGTAAATCTGCAAATCATTCAGGGCGATAAATATTCCTTGATTGCTGAAAGAAATTTCGTGCGAATAAAGAAGTTGCCACCGATTCGGGGTGAGATTTACGATAGAAATTATCTGCCGATTGCAGTAAATAAAAGCAGTATAAATCTTTATATCAAGCCGGGAGAGATTATCAGCAAAGATGCTGTGTCCAAATTTGTTAGCTCAAATTTTCCCATAGAATTAGATAAAATCCAAGCTATAATCAGAAAAAACCGCTATCGGCTCTATTCCGAAATACTCTTGATCCAAGATGTGCAGTATGATCAAATGGTAAAAATTTCAGAAAAGTTTGACCGCTATCCGTCTCTCTTTTTCAAAACTGAAAACAAGCGTGAATACGCTTATAACAATCATTTCACCGGCTATGTCAGTAAAATATCGGAAGAGGAATTGGCGGCTAGAGAAGAGCAGGGCTATACGATAAATTCCAATATTGGTAAAAATGGTTTAGAGCGCTACTATGAAGAGAAATTGCGCGGGACAAGCGGCTATGATATTTTGCAGGTTGATGCCAGCGGTAAGAGTTTGGAATTTTTCAACCACAATTTACATCAAGAACCGGTAGATGGCGCTGATATGATTTTGACTATCGACAACCGTTTGCAAGAATATATCGAATCTATTATGCCCGAAGATTTTCCCGGTTCGGCGGTAGTTTTAAACGCCAAAACAGGTGGAGTTTTGGCTTATGTCAGTAAACCCAGCTTTGATCAAAATATTTTTATCGGCTCCATCTCTAGCGCAGATTGGATTCAGATGCTGAATAATCCGCAGAAGCCTATGTTAGATCGGGTTATTCACGGTTCATATCCACCGGCTTCAGTCTTCAAAACTATTCCGGCTCTGCTGGGTTTGGAAAAAAATATCATCGATAGAGAAACCAAATTGGCTGAATGTGACGGTGGTATGCAGGTAGGAAATCGCTATTTTAATTGTTGGCTGCATAGTGGACACGGCCGGCTTAATGTGGTTGATGCTATCAAGTTTTCTTGTGACGTTTTCTTTTATGATCTTTCGATGCAATTCGATTTGGCCGAGATGGAAGAATTTACCAAACAAAATTTTTTGACGAAACGTACCGGCGTCGATCTGCCGGGAGAGCGCAGAGGTTTTTTTCCCACAGTGCAGTGGTATGCCGATAATTATGGCAAACATGTAAACATTTTGGGGCAAAAGGTAAATTTATCGATTGGACAAGGCGAGATTTTGGTTACGCCTTTGCAGGTGTGTGCGCATTATGCTACGATAGCTTCCAATGGAATTTGGCGCCAACCGCATTTGATGAAAAAATTTATCAAGGATGAGCAGGAAGAGCTGAAGTACTATAAAGAGCTGCGTTTGCCCTCTGCGGCAGAACACCTGAAGATAATCCAAGAAGCCTTGTATGAAACGGTAAATGGCAGATATGGAACAGGCAGCGCTGCCCGAGTAGCAGATGTGAAAGTGTATGGTAAGACAGGCTCAGCCGAAAATCACATGGGCGAGACTACGCATGCTTGGTTTGCCGGCTATGCAGCTTGGGAAGAGCCGGAAATAGTTTTTACAGTATTTCTGGAAAATGCTGGTGGTGGTGGCAGTGTGGCAGCGCCGATCGCGCGGGAAATCATAGAGTTTTATCAACAACAACGAGAAGCTGCTTTATGAAAGATCTGAAACAATTTAATTGGCAGATTTTTGTGCTGCTTCTGGTAATCTTATTGCTGGGCGTAGTCGCGATTTATTCCGCATCTACAGCTAAAACTGAAGCTGGGTTTATTACTGCGGATTATTATATTCGTCAGATTATTTGGATTATGCTGGCTTTGGCTGTTCTTATCTTGGTGCAGTTGATACCCAAAACAGTCTTGGATCTGATAATTGTTCCCGGCTATATCATCTCGATTATTTTATTGATTGTAGTTTTGTTTTTGCCTGAAGTAAAAGGTTCACATCGCTGGATCTCCTTGGGCTTATTCAATTTTCAACCTTCAGAATTGGCAAAAATTACCACAATTTTGATGTTGGCCAAATATTTGGGCAAAAGTCATCTTTCGGAAGGTAAGATATTATTGATCGCCTTTGGCATTACTCTTTTGCCGGTGATATTTATTTTGCTGGAACCGGATCTTGGAACTTCGATTGTCTTTCTCTTTATTATGATTGCCATCTTATCTGTCTCTGAGCTACCAAACTTTTATATTATTTTGCTGATCTCACCCGTGCTCAGCATTCTTACTTCATTCTCTATCCCACTATTTCTGCTAAATATCTTGCTTCTCTCTTTTGTCTTGTACAAAAGTAAGCTGGCAAATATTGTTATTGGTTTTGTGGTTGTGATCAATACTTTCTTTGCCTTGCTCACACCTTTTATTTGGAATAGCCTGAAAGTATATCAGCAAAATCGCATACTTTCCTTCCTCGATCCTACCCGCGATCCACTGGGTGCAGGATATCATATTATCCAATCCAAAATTGCGGTTGGCTCCGGCGGAATCAGTGGCAAAGGATGGCTGCTGGGTACTCAAAAAAATCTAGATTTTTTACCAGAACATCATACTGATTTTATTTTCTCGGTGATTGGCGAAGAATTTGGATTTTTAGGTTGCACAATTCTTCTTGCTATATATTTTTTGTTTTTAATTCAAATAGCCAAGAGCTTGAGAGTTCTAAATCGGCCGGAAAATCGTTATGCTGTTGTAGGTTTTTTGGCTTATATCACGTTTCAGCTTTTTGTGAATATCGGAATGAATCTTGGGATTGTCCCAGCTACTGGAATTCCCCTGCCACTCATTAGTTATGGTGGCTCGAGTTTGCTGATCAATGTAGCGTCGATAGCGATAATCTTGAAGTACCTAAACGAACGCAGCGTATTTGAGTGAGGAATGTATGAGAAAGTTGATGAAGTTTTCTAATTTGTGCAGTTTGCTGCTGCTCTTTTCAGCCCTCTTGATCGGAGGCTGCTATCTGGGCTCGATCACGGATTTTTCTGAATCTGATATTGCCGGGAAACCAAATCTGATGTACAATCCCGATTTTGAGTTGGGAGAATATGAGGCAGCAGGTTTTCCTCAGCATTGGGTATCACTCGATTCCCAGCCAGGTGATATTGTCTGGGATAATGCAGTGGCCCAGCAGGGAGAGAAATCTCTTCGCATCGAGGCTGAGAGGAAGATAAATCTAGTCTCAGAAGCGTTCAGTTTAGATCCCATCGGAGTTTATTATGCTCGGATTTATGCCAAATCTCAGCATAAATTGGCACAGAATGTCAGAATCAAATTTATCACTTTTGATCGAAATGGAAAGCAATTGGATAAATTCTCTAAAACAATCATGGTTTCAAACGAATGGATTCCAGTGAATATTACCACTGGATTTTTCAAGTCGGGAGCTGTGTATGGTAGAATAATTATTAGTGTAGATAGCAGAGCAGGAGATTCCATTTGGTTGGATAATGCCGGCTGCTATAAAGTATATGAGATAAAATAAAAAAAATAAAATTTGTGGAGGAAATTATGGCAAATTATGTCTATGACAACGAGAAATTTTGTGTACCGGTAACCAAGGCAGAGCCTTTGGCATCAATCGATTTTATTATCGAAGATTTCAAGCAGAAGAAAGTAACATTTTGTATCGATGGAGAAGGAGAAGCTTGGGAAATCTGGCGCTTGGTAGAAGAAGGCGACAGTGATAAGATCAAGAAAAAAGGTGCTCCTAAAGATCCTAAATATCTTTATGTAGATGGTGAGGAGATCACAGTTTACGATAAAGCATAAAATATTAATTCGCGAAACAAAGGTGGCTCAATTGAGCCACCTTTGTTATTATGCTGCCATCAACCTGCTCTGCTTAGAAGGTTTCCTCGATCCATTTTTCAGCTGCAAAAGCTGCAATCGCACCGTCTGCAGCCGAGGTAACTACCTGACGCAAAATCTTATGATTCAAGTCTCCGGCTGAATAGATGCCACTGACTTTGGTCTCCATCTTATTGTTTGTTTTCACAAAACCAATTGCATCCAACTCAGCAAAATCTTTGACCAATTCATTATTGGGAAGATATCCAACAAAAATAAAAACTCCGGTAACCGGAAGCGTACTGCTCTCTTTGGTCTTACGATTGGTTAATTGCAGCTCTTCTACCATTTGGCTACCCTTGATCTCATCGACCACTGTGTCCCAAATGATCTCGATTTTGTCATTGGCAAAGGCACGATCTTGCACGATCTTGACAGCTCTCAATTTGTCCCGACGATGAATCAGATAAACCTTTTTGGCAAACTTGGTTAGAAACAAAGCTTCTTCCACTGCCGAATCACCACCACCAATTACAGCTACAGTCTGATTTCTGTAAAGCGGACCATCGCAAGTAGCACAATAAGAAACTCCCTTGCCTGTAAAATTTTGTTCACCGGGCGCATCCAGTTTACGCGGCTGAGCTCCGGTAGCTATAATCACAGCTTTCACCGAATATGTCTCGTCATCGGTTACCACCTCTTTCAGTTTGCCTGCTGCTTGCACCTTCTGCACATCAGCAGTCTTGATGGTAACGCCAAACTTTTCAGCTTGCGCTTTGAAACGATCAGCCAGCTCAAATCCATTCAAGTTTTCATTGATCCCAGAATAGTTCTCTACTTCATCTGTGACCGTAATTTGTCCACCTGCCAGCATTTTTTCCAATACAATGGTCTCAAGTCCGCCTCGAGCAGCATAGACAGCTGCCGATAAGCCGGCTGGTCCGGCTCCAATGATGGCTATGTCATAATTATCATTCATAATTCACTCTCCATAAAAATTTACCTATAATATATAAATAAGTTTATTTGACGCCAACAATTATTTCTTGTAGGAATTAAAACAACTTTATTTATTGCTGCTTGCTGATAATTTAAAACTCATAGGCAGCAGTTCACTGATATCTGTTTCCAAGCTTTCTTTGTCGGAAAAGATGATTATCTCTAGCTTGTCAGAAAATTCAGAAATCACTTGTCGGCAAGCTCCACAAGGAGTGAAAAGCTTATCTGAATTGACATAAATTGCCATTTTTTCAAACTCTTTTTCCCCTTCTGAAACTGCTTTGAATATCGCCGTTCGCTCTGCACAATTGGTAAGTCCGTAGGAAGAATTTTCCACATTTACACCGGTGAATACTTTGCCTGATTTTGTGAGCAGGGCTGCTCCCAGCTTGAATTTGGAATATGGAGCATAAGCATTTTGGGCAGCTGCTTTGGCTGCTTGCATCAGTTTTTTGTTATCCATAATTATATCCTTTTTAGTAGTGATATTTTTTATTCTTGATAATGGTAAGCGCTCGATATATTTGTTCGGCTACCAGTAGCCGAATCATTTGATGTGTGAAGGTGAGCTGAGAAAAACTTAGGAGCAAATCTGCCTTTTGGCAGATGCTTTTATCGAGACCGTAAACTCCTCCGATCACCAAAACAGGGCTTTTGCCGCCGACTGAGATTTTTTGGAATTTGGCTGCTAGGGCTGGCGAACTAAATTGTTCTCCCTTTTCATCCAGAGCAATCAGAAAATCGCGAGGGTTGAGGTTTTTCAAGATAATCTCAGCTTCTTGAGCTTTTACCTGAGCTATGTTATTGGAGGCGGTGAGCTTGATATCAGGTAAGATCTTCCAGCTAAGTTTTCCAAAGCGACCAATACGCTTTTGATATTCGGCTATACCTTGTTTGATAAAGCTCTGCTTGGTTTTGCCCAAACAGATTATTTTGAAATTCATAACGATTCCTTCATATTACTAAAGCTGCCAGTTTGGCAAAAAATGTTACAAGAGCTGTTTTAGCTCTTGTAACAAGATCTTGCTGGTAGCTAGGCGCTGAGAATTCCCATTGCCATCGAGAGAAATTTTGTTTCGGCATTATCAGCGCGAGAGGCGATCAGGATGGGAACCCGAGCTCCCATCACCACATGGGCAACTCGATATTTGCAGTAATAGGTCAGCACTTTGCCGAAAATGTTTCCCGCTTCAATATTGGGAACTACCAGCACATCAGCTAGGCCTGCCACTTCAGATTTTATCCCTTTCAGCTCAGCAGCTTCTGGGCTGATAGCATTATCAAAAGCCAAAGGACCATCTACCAGGCAGCCTTTGATTTGGCCGCGCTGATTCATCTTGGCAATGATACCGGCATCTACAGTAGATTGCACCTTGATATTAACAGCTTCGGAATGAGTAAGCAGAGCAACTTTGGGCAAACTATTTCCCAAGCCATGAGCTACTTTTACACAATTATTGATGATCGATACTTTTTCTGATAAAGTGGGAAGAGGTAAAAATCCGCCATCGCCCATCAAGATAATACGCTCAGGAGTTTCGTAAGCCAGCACATCACTCATCGTATTGCCGGTTCGTAAGCCGCAAGTTTTATCCAAGACAGCTTTCAGCAGTGTTCCAGTATCGCATTTTCCTTTCAGAATCAGATCGCCGCGCCCTTCTCTAATTAGTTCCACAGCTTTTACAGCAGCGGCTTTCAGATCATCTCCAGTATCGACGATTTCAAAGGCGTCGTTTAGCTCAGGTGCTTCTTGTTTCAGATATTCCAAGATCTTTTCGCGGTTGCCAACCAGCAGGCAATCCGCCAGCTGATTTTGTTGCGCCAAAATAGCAGCGCCCAAAGCTGAAGGTGTGTGAGCTGCAGCTATCACAACGGTTTTATTGGGGATATCTTTTACTCTTTCTACCAATTCATCAAAATTTTTTACCATTCTTTCCTCCGATAAGTTTTTATTTTATTTAGCTATTTTTCATTAAAATTTAGGATAATCTTTTGATTTTGAAAAGCTTAAAGGTCAAGCAATTTATCTGAAAAGCTGAAATGACTACTTGTTTGTGTATAGCGCTCTTAACGCAAAATCTCTTGACACAAAGTGAGTACAATCATGATTTGAATAAAAAAAAAATATAAGGAGAATTATGGCTATTAAAAAGAGATGGCATATTGCCTTTTCGGCAACCGGTGCTGCTAAAAGTAAAAGCATCAGCCTATCGCAAAAAAGCGGCATGCTTATCATTGCCAGCATATCAGCCCTACTTCTTCTGGCTATTTTGGCAGCCGTCTATATCGGCTACAATCAAGTGCGTATTGCTGAGGCAGATCAAATCTTAGAAGAGAATGCCAAGCTAAAAGAACATATTTTCACACTTTCCAATCAGATAGATTCTATCCTGATTAAGCTTCAGCAGATGGAAGAGTGGGAAGATAAAATCAGAAAAGATAAAAACTTCAAACAGGTGAATAAAGAAATTCGGGAGATGGGTATTGGTGGTAGACCGGTTTACGATTCTACTTTTATAAATTTGGGTCAGGATTTTAGTAATCATTATAACAGTCTGTTGCACAATCTTACTATTCTGGACGCCAAACTGGATTTTGATTATGAGTCTTGGCAGGAACTAAGCGAGCAAATAGCGTTGCAAGAATTACTCTATCGCAATACACCTTCTATCTATCCTACTTTTGGTAGGATTTCCGAGCATTATGGCTGGCGCACTCATCCCATCACCAAACAGCGAACTTTTCATCGCGGCTTAGACCTCAGTAATTTGCGCGGTACAGCTATATATGCCACGGCAGATGGAGTGGTAAGTAAAGCTACCAGAACCAAGCTGATGGGAAAATATATTCAGATCTCTCATGAATTTGGCTATAAAACAAAGTATGGGCATCTGGATAAGATTTTGGTGAAAGTAGGCGAGAAAGTAAGGCGCGGACAAATAATCGGTGAGATGGGCAATACTGGTAGATCTACCGGGGCGCACGTGCATTATGAAGTTTTACGTTATAATAAAACCAGAAACCCGGCGAAATATTTGAACAAATTGCAGCAAGATATTGTTGTGAGTAGATAATCTGGCAAAGCAGGTAAATTAGATGAAAAAAGAGCTAAGTTTCGAGCAGGCTTTAGAAAAATTGGAAGAGATTGTAGAGACTCTGGAGAATGGCGTAGATGAATTGGAAAATGTGGTTAGCCTCTTTGAAGCTGGCTCGCAAGCAGCCAAACTCTGTAGTAAAAAATTGGCAGATGTAGAAAATAAAATCGAGATACTTTCCCAAAAAGTAGAGAAAAAATAAACAATTTGATCGAGGTAAAATGAATAATTCCGACCGCAAGCTACTAAAAAAAGATCTGAAAGAGAAACGTGAATTGGTTAATATTGAGATAGATCGCTTTTTGCCCCGCAAAGATGAGTATCCCAAGCAGATTCACAAAGCTATGCGTCATACTCTTTTTGCCGGTGGTAAAAGATTGCGCTCTTATCTGATGATCAATGTCTATAAGCTATTTAAAGATGATGTGAAAGTTACTTACCCGATTGCCGGAGCTTTGGAGATTTTGCATACTTACACACTTATTCATGATGATCTTCCCGCCATCGATAATGACGATACCAGACGCGGACGCAAAGCTTGCCACGTGATCTATGGAGACGATATCGCCCTGCTGGCCGGAGATGCTCTCTTGGTAAATGCCTTCGATGTGATCAACTCCTCTGAGCTGGATGATAAACTAAAAGTTCAGCTGATCGCCGAGCTCAGCAAAGAAACAGGCTCTACTGGGCTCATCGGTGGACAAATGGTCGACATCTTATCCGAAGGAAAGAAAGTAACCAAAAAAACTCTGGAATATATTCACAAAAACAAAACCGCCCGCCTGATAAATTTGCCGATTCGCTTTGCCTGCTACATGGCAGATGCTCCCAAAGAAGATCGCAAAAGATTGGAAAAATTTGGCAATAAAGTCGGTCTGGCTTTCCAGATAATTGACGATATCCTGGATGTGGAAGGAGATGCTGAATTGATGGGAAAAACTATCGGCAAAGATAGTCAGGTCCAGAAAGCTACTTTCCCGGCACTTTACGGCTTGGAAAAATCTCGTGAGATGGCACAACAGCTGATCGATGAGGCGCAAGCACTATTGGAGCATTATGGAGAAAAAGCCAAAATGCTGCAACTGCTGGCTGAGTATATTATCACCCGCAAAGTTTAGATGAAAAGATAAAAAAATAAATATTTATGGGCTCTTGCAGCCCATTTTTTTTAGGATTATTATGATCAAGATAAAATTTATGAAAACTCGAGAAAATGCTCGGGAACCCCGACGCATGACAGCTCACGCAGCCGGATATGACCTTTTTGCTGCCAATAAAGAAAATATCAAGCTCGAGCCGGGCAAGCTGGCAATGATTCCCACCGGCCTGGCAATCAGTTTGCCGCAGGGTTTGGAAGCTCAGATCCGACCTCGTAGCGGGCTGGCTTACAAGCAGCAGATAGGCATCTTGAATTCGCCTGGTACGATCGATGCAGATTATCGTGGAGAGATAAAAATCTTACTCTTCAATTTTGGAGAAGCAGCATTTCAGGTAGAGCCCGGTATGCGCATTGCTCAGATGATAATCTCTCGTCACGAAGTTGCTGACTTTTTGCTCTGTGCAGAACTGGATACTACAGAGCGTGATGCAGGCGGATTTGGCTCTACTCAAGATTGAGCTATGGGACAGGATAAAATTGCTGATCCGGTAAAGCTTCCTTTTGGTAAAACCATTTATCAAAAAAAAGGATTGGGAATCAGCAGTGATTCACAATTGCTCTACGAGGCAGTTTTGGCAGCTGATCCTGCCGGCAACAAAGCTTTAGAATTGGGCAGTGGCAATGGTATAGTTTCCATCATGTTGGCTGCAGCTCGGAAAGATTGGCAGATAACCGGTTTGGAGATTCAACCCGAGCTAGTGGAATTGTCCCAAAAAAATGCTGCAATTTGCGGCTTAGACTGCCAATTTATTGAGGCTGATTTGCGTCTTTTTTCCGCCAGCCAGCCATATGAAATTATCTTTGCCAATCCACCTTATTTCGCTCGGGGCAAAGGTCGGATAAGTCCTCAGGAAGCTCGAGCTATCTCGCGCCATGAGTTGCTGTGCAATCTAGCGGAAGTACTGGCTTGTATCCGACGCAATTTGGCTGCTACCGGCAAAGCTTGGCTTATCTATCCGCAAAGTCGATTGAGTGAGATTATGGAAAAATCAAAAAAGGTTGACCTAATAATCGCTGAAAGAAAAATCTTGAAGCAGCAGGATAAAATAATCGTACTCTTGCAGCATAGTACTGAGAAATCAAAAAAGGAATAAAATGCTAAAAATATCAGATTTTTTCTTAAATATAAAAACAGATAATTTGCTCTCGATAGGTTCGTTGGAGATCGAGAAGGGCAAAATGGTCAACCTGATCGGCAATAACCGCTCGGGGAAATCTCTACTTTTCAAAACGATTCACGGTGAATATTATAATTATACGGGAGAGATTCTGCTTCAGGAAAAGCCGGCAATTTTTTATAAAAGGCGAAAGCAGACAGTTTTGGTAGAGGCTACATCGCATCTGCTCTTGGATGAAACTGTCTGGCGCAATATTGTCTTACCCTTTCCCAAGCTGAGCTCTCGCCTAAAATTGAAAATTACCGAGCTCTGTATGTTTGCCGGTATTGATCGCCAATTGCAACAAAAGGCCGGCATGGTTTCATATTCCGAGCAGAAATTTATCGAAATTATCAGAGCTGTAGCCCAATTGCCCTCGATCGTCCTGATTGATGATATGGATCGTTTTTTTGATCCAGTCAATCTGGCAAATGCTCTAAAAATTTGTGATTTTGTTACCAATAGCGGCTCCAGCCTAATTATCAGCTCCCAAAATAAAATCGAAAATTGCGACAAAGTCTTGAAAATCCAAGCCGGTACTGTGGTGGAATTATGAAAAAAGGAATAATTTTTCAGATCTTGATCACTCTGATTTTGCTGCTAGGTTGGAATTTGATTCATTTTGGTTATGAGATAATCCAGGCCCAATCTTTTGAAACAGCCTCGCAGGCGCAGATGATAATTTATGCCGAAGATTTTGATAATCTGCAGCAGTTGCAAGCAGATTTGGCTCAGGTTTATTACATCAAAAAAGTCATCGTGGAATCAGATACTACCGTGGCAAATACTTTGATCGAAAATTACGATCTGGGCAATGTCAGGGATATTTTGGTTTCGTATAATTTGCCCAACCTGATGACGATCAAATTTGATGGACGAGTTTATCGATCTGCTGAAAAAGCAGAATTTGAAGATTTTTTGGCGAGCAACTATCCGCAAATCAATGCTACTTTTGATCAGGAATTATGGGAGAAAGTAGAGTCCGAGCTCAGCGAAATCAATGAAAATTATCTTTTGGCCAATGGTTTGTATTTGGCATTATTGCTTTTTATCATCATCTTTATGCGCATTCATTTCGAGGTGAAGCATGATGAATTTTGGCGGATCTATCGTTCGGCCGGCGGAAAGCACAGTCAGCGTAATTGGGGTTTTATCAAAGATTCTCTCATCTTATGTCTGGTACCGCTCGCCTTGATTGTCGCAACATATTATGCTCTTTTGTATCGTGGAACTATCTCTTATCAAATCGATTATCATATTTTTGCAGTCGAGCTGGGTGCTCTGGTTTTGGCTGCTTTGATCGCCCGAACAGCTTTATGGAGTAAATTTTAGAATATTATGAAAAAACAGATACCCAACATTCTCACCATGCTAAGAATCATCTTGGTGCCCTGGTTTCTCTGGATCACCTATTTCAGTCAGCCGGAAAATTTTGTTATTTGGATCACAGCTATTTTTATTGTTGCCAGCATCACAGATTATTTGGATGGCATGCTAGCCCGAAAATTTGATGTGATCAGTAATTTCGGCAAAATCATGGATCCCTTGGCCGACAAACTATTGGTAATAGCAGCTCTAATGGCGCTTTATATCCCCTTGGGTTATATCTCCTTACCTGTGATTATTATTATTGTCGCGCGAGAAATTGTCATCACCATCTTGCGTGATAACTATGCCAAAAAGGGTATCTATATTGCTGCCAATAATTGGGGAAAAGTGAAAACCGTATTTCAGATGGTGGGTCTAGTCGGCGTGCTAGTTTATGCCAGCGTCTTGCAATATTTTGGTTGGCAGCCCCAGAGTTGGGTGCAGATTTTTATCCGGATATATTTTTGGATCACAGCAGCTATCA
This sequence comes from Cloacimonadales bacterium (SeqCode), assembly GCA_046482725.1. Classification (GTDB taxonomy): domain Bacteria; phylum Cloacimonadota; class Cloacimonadia; order Cloacimonadales; family TCS61; genus DAOWES01. The sequence goes on along the minus strand of JAWOEN010000166.1, from coordinate 19,001 downwards.
CGCTCTATTCGGGAATGAATTATATTATACGCAAGAAGAAGTAGGCAATTATGAAGAAGCTAATAATTATCTTATTTACAGTTTTGTTATTGCTGGGTTGTGGCGACGAAGGCCGCCCTACTCCTCAGGGACAAAAGAAGAAAGATCCTCACAAGCCGATGGCCTGGGGTAAAAAGCATGTGATCTATATTTTTGCCGATGACGCAGTTTGGCAAGGAGCAGAAAACCAGCTGAGACGAACTTTGGAAAGAGAGTATTTTACCACAGAAAATGAGAAATATTTCCAAATCAAAAGAGTACCCTTTGCCGATTTGGAACAATTCTACAAATACAATAACCTTATTTTTATGGGCGATTTATCGTCGGAAAGTAAGGTAAATAGTTATATCAAAAGTGTGATCAGTGCACGTATCAAAGCGGAAGTAGAAGAAAATCTGGTTGGCATCTACCCGGTAGAAAATCTTTGGGCCAACGATCAATATGTGCTTTTTTTGCTGGGAAGTACTGCTGATAATTTGCTGAAACTAAACTATCTGCATCTCAATGAAACCTTTGAGCTTTTTCGCACAAAACTCTTAGAACGCTTTCGCAGCCAATTATACGCAGGAGAGATTCATCAAGCTTCAGCTTTTGCAGATTTTTCCTGGAAAATAGACTTGCCGCTGAAATATCAAACCTACAAAAAAGATGAGCCGAACAATTTCGTCTCCTATCTTGCCAGATTGCGCGATAAACCGGATCGCTATCTCAGCCTCTACTCAGAATCTGCGCCTGAAAATATTGTTGATAAAGAGTGGATAATCGAGAAAAGAGCAGAACTGGCCTGGGAATATTACGACGAAGATGAGTATGTGAAAGATAATTTGCGCAGTCGAAAATATGAGATTGCCGGATATTCAGGCTGGAGAATTGATGGAACTTGGATGAACCAAAAATACACAGCTGGCGGCGCTTTTCAAAGCTTTGCCTTTTATGATGAGCAAACGCAGCGGGCTTATCTGATCGATAACAGTGTCTACTATCCCGAAGGTTTCAAATTGGATGCTCTGATCGAATTGGAATTGATCAGCGAGACATTTCGGACGAAATAAATAGTTTATATTTGGAGTATTTAGCAAAAGCCCGGTTTTTTTAGATCGGGCTTTTCATTTTTTTTTTGATCAGCATTTGAGCAATAATATCATTGTTTATCTTCTTTCAGCGCCCAGCTCATTATGGGATTTGCCAAGATACCGTGTACAAACACGGAAACTATAATTGTGGTTATTATCAATGTCCACAACTGCATTGCATCGGGAAATTTGACGTGGTAGATGGCATAAGCCAAATAGTAGATTGAGCCGATTCCTCGAATGCCCAAAAAAGAGACAGCTAGACGTTTTTTGCGAGATAGTTGTGAGCCGACCAAGCCCAAGCTTCCGCTCAGGGGGCGAATTAGAAAGATAATAGCTAAAGCCACCAAGAATAAGTTTAGTGTCAGATATTCTGATAAAACATTAACTGCATAAGCGCCAATAAAAAACATTAAAATTGCCACCATCACCCGTTCGATCTCTTCGGAAAAATCATGCAGAGTAATCTGATATTCATGATCACATTCAAATTGGCGAAAGGTGCAGGCTGCAGCGAATACAGCAATAAAACCATAGCTTGCACACAGCTCTGCTATCCCATATGGTAAGAGAGTAAGGCTGAGAGTTGTGATGCCGGTCATAGTTTTCGCCAGACGGCGGGTCGCAGAAAAGCCAAAAAGTAGTCGTGCCAGAGTCCAGCCGCTAACAAATCCCACCAAAGCACCCACGATGATCTTGTAGAAAAAATCTATTGCCAGCCAACCGCTCAACCAATTGGCAGGAGATGTCCCTACCAGCATTACGGCAATTGCCAGATTGGTGAAGGGAAAGGCTAATCCATCATTAAGGCCGGCCTCGGTTGTCAAAGCCAATTTGGTTTGAGAAGTATCTGGTTTGCCGGGGCGGCTGGTTTGTACATCAGCTGCTAAAACCGGATCTGTTGGCGCGATCACAGCACCCAAGAGCAAGGCAGTAGCCGGAACAAAGCCAAGAGCCCACCAGCCTAGCACAGCAGAGGCGATAATGGTTAGTGGCATGGTAAAAGCCAGCAAGCGCCAACTAATTCGCCAGCTATAACGAGCGAAAGGGCGATTTAATTTGAGCCCGGCAGATGTAAGTGCAACGATCACGCCCAGCTCAGTTATGCGCTTGGGCCACCAAGGATTTTCCACCAGATCGGGAAGTGCTGGCGCTTGGGGTAGCAAAAATACTAAAGCTCCGGTCAGAAGGTAGAGTAGAGGTGCTGTTAAGATTTTGCGATCCGAAATCAGGCGCGGTAAAATCACTGCCACCGTGATTAGTAAACCGACGAGAATTATTGCCAGGTCGTAGAGATCGACAGCAAAGAAAGTTGTCTCGCCTTTTTCGATGAAGCGCTGCGCTAAATAAGCTGAATCAAGTGTTGCAAATGAAAATCTTATCATAATTATTACCTATCCAATTTTTTTGTAATGCCAGCGAAACTAGTCAATCCGACTATTGATGGGACCAAGATAATTCTGCAGAAATAGTTGGTTTGTAAAGAAAAATGAGATAGAAAAGCACAGCTTGGGCAAGGCCAAACTGTGCTTTGGTTAAAAAAAAAAGCTCTATTCGGTTGGCTCGATAACCATCAAGAGCTCACCCTTGGCTACCGAATCGCCCACATCGTGTTTGATCTCTTTTACCACTCCGGAAGTCGGCGCTTCCAGATTATTAAACATTTTCATCGCTTCCAAGACCAAAATAGTATCGCCCTGGGTTACTGTATCGCCAATGGCAACTTTGTATTCGGCTATCATACCGGGGATCGGTGCCAGCACGCTGCCCGGTGCTGCTTCAGCCGCTGATTTCTCGCGCTTTTTGCGAGCCGGAGTTGCTGTAGCATTGGGGTCTGCTACTTCCACATTGAAATATTCGCCATCCACATAGATATCAAATTGACGCAGATTGGCCGGCTTTTCGCGCTCGGATTTTTCCGATAACTTTCCGCCCAAAGCTTTGGCAACCAGATCTTGCTCTGCCTCCACTTGCTCCATCGTCTTGGGCTTTACATCGTCCGGAACTTCTGCCAAACCATATTTCCATTTCAGGAAACGCTTGCCTGTAACCGGATAGAGAGCACACAATATTTCATCGTCGATATCTTGAGCCAAACCTTTGACCTCAGCTTGGATCTTGGTCAATTCCGGCTTCAGCAGATCGCCGGGGCGACAAGAGATCGGCTCTTCTCCGCGCGGATAATTCTTCAGCGCTTTGGCTCGGACATCGGGGTCGATGGGGCGAGTTGTTTTGCCATATAGCCCATAACAAAGATCTTTTACCTGCTCGGTAATCTTGGCATATTCACCAGGTTTTTCATCAAAAAGTACATTGTTCACCGTCTGAATACCCACAATTTGACTGGTAGGTGTAACCAGAGGAACCATACCCAAATCTTTGCGAACTTGAGGCAGAGTTTCAAATACTTCATCCAATTTATCCAAAGAATCCATCGCCCGCAATTGGTTAACCAAATTGGATAACATACCACCCGGTGTTTGATGCAAGATCACATTTGTATCGATAATCGAAAGCTTGGTATTATTGAGATAGTGCATATATTTGGGAGTATATTTTTCCATCTCTTTGCCGATCGCGGCCAGCTTTTCAATATCAAATCCGCTATCGCGATTTGTTCCCATCAGAGTAATTACTAGTGGTTCCACAGCCGGATGCGAAGTGCGATAAGCATAGGGTGCCATGCAAGTATCGATCACATCTACGCCAGCTTCCACCGCTTTTAGCAGAGCCAGATCGGCCATGCCGGAAGTGAAATGTGTGTGCAGATGAATAGGAATAGCGGTCTGCTGCTTTAGGGCAACTATCAGGTTGTAAACATCATAAGGTGCCACCAGACCTGCCATATCTTTGATGCAGATAGAATCTACTCCAAATTCTTCCAGCTCTTTGGCTTTGTTCAGATAATAATCGATATTATAAACATCTCCACCCATCCGCATCTCGGTGAGCGAATAGCAGATAGTTCCCTGAAAATGTTTGCCGTTTTTCTTCACAATCTTGGCTGCAGTTTCGAAATTTCTAAAATCATTTAGCGCATCAAAGCAGCGGAAAATATCGATGCCATTATCGCAAGCTCGCTGCACAAATGCTTCTACCACATCATCAGCATAATTGCGATAGCCCACTACATTTTGCCCGCGCAAGAGCATGGAAAAGGGGGTTTTGGTGATATGTTTTTTCAAAGTACGAATTCTTTCCCAAGGATCTTCGCCCAGATAGCGATGCATCGTGTCAAAGGTAGCACCGCCCCAGACTTCCATGGAATGAAAACCGACTTCATCCATCATTTTGGCAACCGGGATCATATCTTCGGTGCGCCCGCGAGTGGCAAAAATGCTCTGATGCCCATCGCGCAAGCTTACATCCTGAATCTTTATCGGATTTTTCGCAGCCGGACGATGCGGATCATAATTCATCTTGGTCATTTCTAATACGCCGTGTTTATCTAAACTCATCTTCTCTTTCCTCCAATCAGGTTGGCAAATATTCGTCATCTATAAATATTCGAATTTTGCCGGTTATCTAGATTTATTATTTTTTTTAATTAAACTCTGCCCGGACGCAAAATTCTACCGCGCTTCTGGACAAAACGATTGTTTGCCATCATACGCTCGCGACCATTGCGAGCCCAGAGATTTATCTGTTTCTTTTGGCCGGATTCTTCTTCCTGAATATATTGCAAGGCTGCCATAATAGCAGCTTGGAGCTTTTTATCTCGCTTTTTCATAAGAATCCTTATTGTGGGATATTGCCATGTTTTTTGGGAGGCAGTGCTTCATTTTTAGTACACATCACTTCCATGGCATCTATCAGGCGCATCCGAGTTTCCGAAGGTTGGATTATTGCATCGATATAGCCGCGCTCAGCAGCGATATAGGGAGTGTTGAAAGCTGTCTCATATTCATCGATCTTGCTTTGACGCATCGCTTCCTGATCTTCAGCAGCGGCGATCGCTTTGCGATAGGTTCCCACAATATTTACCGCGCCCTGAGCGCCCATCACTGCAATCTCAGCTGAAGGCCAGGCAAAGATCATATCAGCACCCAAATGCATCGAATTCATGGCGATATAGGAGCCGCCATAATTTTTTCTGACCACGACAGTCATCTTGGGAACTGTTACTTCCGAATAGCTCCAGAGCAATTTGGCGCCGTGACGGATGATGCCTTCCCATTCCTGATGTGTGCCGGGCAGATAGCCGGGAACATCTACAAAAGTGATCAGCGGAATATTGAAGGCGTCGCAGAAACGAATGAAGCGAGCTGCTTTATCCGAAGCATTTATATCGAGGCAACCAGCCAAAACCATGGGCTGATTGGCTACGATACCAACTGTGCGCCCATTGAGACGGCCCAAACCGATGATGATATTTTCGGCATAATATTCGTGCGGTTCAAAAAAATCCCCATTATCCAAAACTTCATGAATGATCTCTTTCATATCATAAGGAATCTTGGCGCTATCGGGGACGAGGCTATCCAATTTTTCACATAATCTGGTTGGATCATCGCCGGTATTTTGATGCGGAGGCTCTTGCATATTGTTGTTGGGCAGATAGGAGAGCAGGGTCTTGATCTCATCGATCGCGTGCTCTTCATCTTCACAGGCAAAATGTGCATTGCCGCTTTTGGTATTGTGCGCCATCGCTCCGCCCAGCTCTTCGAAGGTGGTCTCTTCGCCGGTAACAGTCTTGATCACGCTGGGTCCGGTGATAAACATGAAACTGGTTTTTTTCACCATAAAGATAAAATCTGTCATGGCTGGTGAGTAGACAGCTCCGCCGGCACAAGGTCCCATAATCGCACTGATCTGGGGAATCACACCGGAAGCTCGGGAATTGCGGAAGAAGATATCGCCGTAACCTTTCAGCGCGTCGATGCCTTCTTCTACTCGGGCGCCACCGGAATCATTGATGCCTACGATGGGAACTCCCGCTTTCATTGCCAGATCCATCACCTTGACGATTTTGCCGGCATGTTTCTCACCCAGCGAACCACCGCGAGAAGTAAAGTCTTGGGAGTAGGCAAAGACAGGACGTCCATGCACCAGACCGTGCCCGGTGACTACTCCATCGGAGGGAATATCTACCTGCTGCATTCCAAAATTGGTGGATCTATGTTTCACAAACATATCAATCTCGCGGAATGTGCCTTGATCAAACAGCATATCCAATCTTTCGCGAGCTGTAAACTTGCCTTTATCATGATGCTTTTCGATGCGTTTTGCACCGCCCATCTCTTTTACCTTGGCTTCGTTTTGCCTTAAAAGTTCGATTTTTTCAGAAACTTTCATTTAATCTCCTATTTATCTTTTTTTAGTTCTATCAGGACGGAAATCAGAGATTTATTTAACCCTGTTTCCTATTTTCTACTTTGCTAGATTTTAAGATGTTATTCGTCTTAAATGCGATAATTATGTAAAGCTATTTCTTGGAGAATATCTTCTCTGCCGGTTTATCTAAAGCTAGGAATTTTTTTTATGCAAACTTGGCTTTTGGTGCAGTAAAAGCAAGGAAACCAGAAGCGCCAGCTTTTTTCTTTACAAATCTCGAGGCTTTCATAAAAAGCAAAAAAAGAAAAAATCAGTAAATAAGGAGTGTTTTCATGAGTAGAAGAATTTTGGTTATTTTTATAATTTTGTCTTTCCTCGTTTCAGGCTTAGCAGCTTGGGAACTAAATCGGCAGACAGATTTTCCCGTACATTTATATGATATCGAACAGGTAGGTCAGCAGATTTGGGTAGGTGGGATGAATGGAGCTTTTGCCAAATCTGTAGATAATGGCGAGACTTTCTCTTTTGTCGAGAGCCCTGCTTTCAATGCAGCGACAAATTATTACAAAGATGTCAATGGCATCGCTTTTGCCGATGAAAACAACGGAATAGTGGCTAGCGAAAATGGCTTGGCTTTTATCACCTCTGACGGAGAAAGCTGGCAAACTATAGATTTTATTGCAGATTATTTTGGTAATGACCATCTGGAAGATGTAGCCTATTTGGCAGATGGCAAGATCTGGGCTGTGGGCAGTGCCGGTAAAGTAGCTTATTCAGAAGATTTTGGTGCTAACTGGCAAGCTCAGGAATCGGGAGTGAGTGCTACGATCTATGCAGTGGAAATGGCTGCTGACGGAACCGGCTATCTGGTGGGAAACAATGGCAGCAGTGATCTTACTTGGGTTCAAAAAACTATCGACTTTGGAGCAAATTGGTTTGATAGCGGAGCTAGTTTTATGGATGATCCTCATCTCTATGAGGTGGTTAGCAATAATGGCAAAGTTATTGTTTCCGGTGGCGATGGTTTTATCGCTGTTTCGGAAGATGGAGCTGCTACTTTTCAGCAAATCAATGGTACCGGAGCTAGTCATCACCTTAGAAATATTGCCATGAACGGCGATCTGGGTTTTGCAGTGGGTTGGTATGGTGAGCTGCTGAAAACTACTGATAACTGGGAAACTGCCAGCTTTGTAGAGAACAATTTTTCCAGCTATTTTGATGGAGTAGCCTTTACCGAAGATGGTCAGGTTATTATCTGCGGCTGGTATGGTACTGTAGCAAAATCTGATTATGCAGCTGCAGCCTGGGTCGAGAAAACAGTGCCGGCCTACTATCTCTATGGCGGCGATATTTTGGATGAAGAAAATTGGTTTTTGGCAGGTGGCAGATCTACTTTGATCAGAACAGAAGATGCAGGTGCTAGCTATCAGCGCCTTGATGTTACTACCGAAGCGGAAGATTTTTTTGCAGTTTGCTTCTTTGATACAGAAGTGGGAGTTGTGGCGAGTGAAGAAGATGGCAGATTGTATCGCACAACTGACGCCGGAAGTAGCTGGGAAGAGATAAACCTGGCAATGGGTGAGATTTCTCATATTCTTAAGATTGATGACCAAGAAGCTTATGTGATGGGTGCCGGCAATATTCATTATACAGAAGATCAGGGCGCCAATTGGCAAAGTCTGGGTGCATCTTATGCACTTTATGGTGCCACCGCCAAAGAAAATGGCGATATCTTCTTTGTAGGAGAAGGCGGCGAGGTCGTTATCAAGTCGGCGGACGATGAGTGGAGCAGCTTCAATCTAGGTACGGAAAATCTTTATGGAGTAGCTTTCAGCTCGGATCAAGTCGGAGTGATTACTACTATTGAAGGCAATATTTATTACACTGCCAATGGTGGAACAGATTTGGCAGATTGGCAGCAAGCCGATTATGATGGTACAGATCAATTGCTGGGAATTAGCACCAATCTGGACGGAGATTTTGTGGCTGTGGGCTATGCCAACAATGCTGGCAATCAGGGTGTGGAAAATGCTATTATCATTTCCCAAGATAATGGAGTGAGCTGGGAGATGATCGATATTGAGCAACCTGCTTTCATTCCCACTCGCCTCAAAAATATTTTATCATATCAAGGTAGACTGGTCGCTTATGGCGGCTATCAATTGGTTTACACACACTACGATGCCAGCTATGGAACTCTCAGCGGCACAGTTAATCTCAGTGGTGGCGAAGGAAATGTGGAAGAGGTAGCATTGACAATAGCTGATGAGGTCTATTATCCTGCCGCTGACGGTAGCTTTGAGCTTGAGCTGGAAACCGGTGTTTATCAGCTCTCAGCAGAATTGGCAGGTTATGATCCTGTAGTGATCGAAGAGATCGAGATTTTGGCTGACCAGATTACCAACCTCGATCTGGAACTGTTCGCCACTATCTATTATGGATCTTTGGTGGGAACAGTAAGCTTAGAGGGCGGAGATGCTGAGGTCAGCGCTGTCAATATTGAGATTGCCGGACAAAATATATCGCCTGATGAGCTGGGAGATTTTTCACTGGAGCTGGAAGTTGGTAGCTATCAATTGATTGCCAGTTTGGAAGGCTACGTGACAGAGACAGTTACCGATATTTTGATCGAGACAGAGCAGATAACAGAGATATCAATCGAGCTGACCCTAGCTCAATCCAGTTCGCAAGATCTGACATTAGTTACCGAATTGATCGGCAATTATCCCAATCCTTTCACATCCACAAAGAGCCAACGCGCAGCTAGTACGACGATCAGGTTTTCACTACAAACAGCTGAAATCGCTGAATTGACAATTTATAACGCTCGCGGTCAAATCGTGCAGAAAGAGTTTTTAGCTTGTGAAGCAGGAAAGCATAGCTACGGTTGGGATGCTGCTGAGCAGAGCTCAGGAATCTATTTTTACCGTTTACAGACTAGCGATTACAATCAAGTGAAGAAGATGATTTTACTGAAGTAAGAAACCGAAATCTATTTGGGCAGATTAGGAGCAAGTGCCTCTACTCTGCCCAATTTTTTATAAAACAAACATCAGCAGCGGTACGTAGATAATTCCTAAAATTAAGGAGATAGAAACCAAGCTGGCTGCAAAATCTTTATCCAGATTTTCCAAGGAAGAGAGCACCAAAGTATTGTAGCCCACGGGCGCACTGCTACAAATTATCACGATATCTCGCACGATCCCTTCCAATCCAAACACCCAACTGAGAGCCAAACCCAGAGCCAAACCACCCAAAATCCTGATGCTGAAAACCAGCACGATCTTGTTGAGGTTTTTTACGCGGGGATGAAAATAACAACCCAGGGCCAGCATCGTTAGAAAGACTGTGGGAGTGCCGATCATTTCCAAGATATTCTCAGCAGCGCCATTTATTTCCCAATTTCCCAGGTTGAAGAGTACACCCAAAATCAGAGCCCAGATCGGAGGTAGCTTCAAAAATTTGGTCAGGTCGATTTTCAGGTTGCCATTTTCTCCATATTTCATAGCAATCAGGTAGCCAAAGGTGAAGATCATCAGCATATTCCCAAAATCAAAAATCGTGTAATAGGCCAGTGCTTCGGGACCGTAGCGCGCCAAAATAAAGGGCAGAACGAAGCCTGTATTCATGATCATACTGCCGATAATGAAGCTGCCCAAAGTGGCAGGCTGCAAGTTTAGTCGCTTGCCCCAGAACGACGCCACAAGATAATTTACCAAGATTACCAAAGCGGCAATAATTGGCAAAAAGAGCAGACTGAATACCAGCTCGACTTGCGAGATTGCCAAAAAGACCAGAGCCGGCAGCGTCACATTAAAGACTATTTTCAGTAGCAGGTCGCCGTCGTTGTGCCGGAAAATCTTGATTCTCTTCAAGAGAAATCCCAAAAAAAACACGATGATTACCGGAATGATTTTCTGCCAAAAATTGCTCATATATTCTCTATCTCCTATCTCTTTTACTTGATTCCAAAAAAAATAACACCTACTTGGCAAACAGGTTGGGATGTCAAGCTCAGAAAAAATATTTATAGTAGAAATAAGCTTGAGACGACTTTGGAGAAAGAGCTGGCAGCCAGCAGGGGCAGAGATTTTTTCAGAGAGCTAAAACATTAGCTGCTTGACTGATAGATCGGGGGTTTTATAAATTGTGCCAAACTTAAGATTTTGAGGTAATAATTATGAATATTATAGTATGCGTAAAGCAAGTGCCGGATACAACCGAGATCAAGATTGATCCGCAGACCAATACCCTGATCAGAGAAGGTGTGGAGAGTATTATCAACCCTTTCGATCTTTATGCGATCGAAGAAGCTATTCGCCTGAAAGAAATTCACGGCGGCAAAGTGACAGCTATCAGCATGGGGCCTCCCCAAGTGGAAAGTGCTCTGCGTGAAGCGGTAGCGATGGGAGTGGATGAGATTATTTTGCTTTCCGATCGTAAATTTGCCGGAGCTGATACTTGGGCGACCAGCCTGACTTTGGCGGCCGCTATTGCTCAGATGGAATATGATCTGGTGCTTTTCGGGCAGCAAGCTATCGATGGTGATACAGCTCAGGTGGGACCCGGAGTAGCAGCTCACCTTGATATCCCGCAAGTCGGCTTTGTGAAGGCTGTGGAGAGCTGTGAGAATCAGCGCCTGCTGGTGCAAAGATTGATGGAAGATGGCTATGACAGAATCGAGATGGGTTTGCCCGCTGTGCTGACAGTGGTGAAAGATATCAATACTCCGCGTTTGCCCTCTTTGCGTGGTAAGCGCAAAGCCAAGAAAGCAGAAATGAAAATCCTAAATGCCGATGATCTGAAATTGAAAGAGAACGATATTGGCTTGAATGGTTCGCCCACACAGGTGGTTAGCATTTTCTCACCCGAACTAAAAAAAGGTGGCGCCAAGCATGAACTGCCGGCCGAGGACTTGGCCAAGATTTTATACGATAAACTAAAAGAGATCGGAAAATAAGTTTGCAGGCTTCTCGAATTATATTGAGAAGCCTTTTCTTGATCTTATCAAATAAGGAATAGATATGTTAGAATTTCCCGAAATCGACCCGACGATTTTCAAGATCGGAATGTTGGAAGTACGCTGGTATGGAGTGCTCTATATTGTGGGCTTTTTGTTGGCCTATTTTTTTTACAAACGTTTTTTGCGTTACCGCGAGGCCAGCTTGCCCCGAGAAGATTATGATAACCTGCTGTTTTATCTGATGTTGGGAGTGGTAATTGGTGGCAGATTTGGCTATGTGATTTTTTATAATTTACCCTACTATTTCCACCATCCCCTGCATATTTTTGCAGTTTGGCAGGGCGGAATGTCTTTTCATGGAGGCGTGCTGGGTGTGATTGTTGCAGGCTTGATTTTTGCTCGCAAGCAGAAAATATCTTTCTATCGCTATGCCGATCCTATTATGCCACTAGCTGCTTTGGGCTTGGGTTTGGGTAGATTGGGAAATTTTATCAACGGCGAGCTTTACGGGCGAGTCACCGAAATGCCCTGGGGCATGATTTTTCCGCATTCCGATGGTTTACCACGGCATCCTTCGCAGCTTTATGAAGCTTTTTTGGAAGGCTTGCTACTCTTTTTCATCACTTGGATAATTTTGAAAAAATCTCAAACCAATGGTGTGGTATTTTATAGTTGGATCGGTCTCTATGGAATATTTCGCTTTATTGTAGAATATTTTCGCCAACCCGATGAGCATCTGGGCTTTATCTTTGCTTCCTTCACGATGGGACAATTGCTCAGCTTCAGTATGATCATTTTTGGTCTTTTGGGATTAGGTATAATCTATGCCAATAAACAAAAAATTAATAATTAGTAGTTGCCTGATTTTGCTGGTGCTGGCGGGCTGTTCTTTGTTTCCGCCACCGCGCCAGCGAGCAGAATTATTGCGCGAAAATATCAATAAATATCAGAATTTTACGCTCTCCGGCATCGCAGAGATAAATTATAAAAATTTCACTTTCCGAAAAAATCTGCAGCTAAAAAATACGCCGGAGAAATTTTCTGCCAGCTTGGTAGAGGGTGGAGTTTTTGGCATGAAGGCAGCACCTTTGGCCAGTCTGGAAATAGGGCAGGAAGTAGAATTTCAGTTTATGGGTAAAACGCAGGCAGTGCCGCTCACCAGCTCTGATTTACAGCAGATATTTTCACCGGATTTGCTAGATAAGTACTCTTCGACCATCTGCTCAGAGCTGCAATTGAGTTTGGATAATCTGGAAATCTTTTGGAATGAAGCGATGCAGATAGAAGAAATTGTCACTCCCAAGTTTCGGGTAAGATTGGAATATGATCTCAATCAGGATCTGCAATATATCAAGCTTTGGCAGCAGCAAGATTTGGTGCTGAAAGTAAGTGTGGATGAAATAAAATATAACTAACAAATATAAAAAATCAGGAGTTGAAGAATGATCAAGCGATATTCGCGAGAAGAGATGGAGAAAATTTGGGATCTGCCCAACAGGTTTCAATGTATGTTGGATGTGGAAATAGCAGCTTGCCGTGCTATGAACCAGCTGGGAATGATCCCGGATGAAGACTTGGAAAATATTGTGGAAAAGGCAGATTTTGATATCGAGCGTATCGACGAAATCGAGCAGGTAACCAAACATGATGTGATTGCCTTTCTTACCAGTGTCTCAGAATTTGTAGGACCATCATCACGCTTTATTCACTACGGAATGACCTCTTCAGATGTGTTGGACACAGCTACTTCTCTGCAATTGAAGCAAGCCGGCATTTTGATCTTGCGCGATCTGGAAAAGCTCTCGGAAGTGCTGCGCATCCGAGCCCAAGAACACAAACACACACTTTGCATTGGACGCTCGCATGGTATACATGCCGAGCCCACGACTTTCGGTCTAAAATTTGCCCTCTGGTACGACGAGATGCAGCGAAATATCAGAAGATTGAAAGCTGCGATCGATATAGTCTCAGTAGGCCAAATTTCGGGTGCGGTGGGCAATTATGCTCATCTTTCGCCTCAGGTCGAAGAGATAGCCTGCACTTATCTGGATCTGCAGCCGGTAAATATTGCCACTCAGGTTATCCAGCGTGATCGCATTGCCGAGTATATGAACACTTTGGCTGTGGCTGCTTCTACCATCGAGAAGATCTCAGTCGAGATTCGCCACCTGCAGCGCACGGAAGTTTTGGAAGCTGAGGAAAATTTTTCCAAAGGCCAGAAAGGTTCTTCTGCTATGCCACACAAACGCAATCCCATCGCTACCGAGCAGATGAGCGGAATGGCACGCCTAATTCGCAGCAACGCTATGGCTGCTCTGGAAAATAATGCTTTGTGGCATGAGCGTGATATCAGCCACTCTTCCGTGGAAAGAATTATCCTGCCTGATACGACTATTTTGATGAATTATATGCTGAATAAAATGATCTCACTGATCGAAAATTTGTTGGTCTATCCCGATAATATGATGAAAAATATCAACCTGACCAACGGACTGGTTTTCTCTCAGGTCTTTCTGCTGAAGCTGGCCGAAACCGGGATCTCTCGTGAAGATTCCTATGCTTTGGTACAGAGAAACGCTATGAAATGTTGGGAAACAAAACAGCCCTTCCAAGAACTTTTGCTGGCTGATGAAGAGATCAGAAAATATCTCAGTGCTGCGGAGATCAATCAAATATTTTCTTTTGAACGCTATCTAAAACATGTAGATTTCATCTTTGAACGGGTTGGAATCTAGCAAAATAAGACGGAAAAAAAACTACAAAGGTGGAGAGATGAAAAAATATCAAGAGCTGGAAGTCTATAATCCCATTGCGGTGATATCCGCTATCCAAAAGACCAAGTTCAAATTTGCTGCCCTACCGATTGCGCTGGTGTTGCTTTCGGTTATTATCAGCTCCAATATCCCATTTCAAGGTGCTAACTTTCTGGCAATGTTGGGCTTGGCTCTCTACCTTTTAGTGCTGATGCTGTTTCGAGTAAACCGGCGCTGGCGCTATTTGGAGGCTGAACCAACTTTGGTTTTTCCGATTAATGGCAAAATTATTGCCTGCGATGCTGACTCTTTGGTAATCAGAAAAAGAATCTTTGAACCGGCAGAAATCCGCTGGGCGGGAGAAGATTTCAGCAGCCAAAACTTGCAGGGAAAAGTTTATATTTTCGAGCCCGAGTGCAAGATCGTCGGTCGCTTGATCGGAGTAGCACCTCTGGGTGCAATTTGCCGCCTGCAGCTTCCACCGGAGAAAATGGAAAAGTACAAAGTGGGCATGCGCCTGCAAGCGGGGCAAGAAGTTTAGATTGAGAGATTTGCCTGTGACTTTTGAAATTATAGAAAGCAGAGGGAAGCTATGAAAATTATCGATACTTTTTTGAACTTGATTTTTCCCGGAATCTGTCCGGGCTGCGGTAGCAGTATCTCGGGAGCAGAGGTGGTCTGCGCTGCTTGTGTCCAAAAATTAGTTTGGAGAGAGCAGACAACGGAGCCTGGCGATTTCAGTTTCGAGCGGTCGTTGGCAGTTTTCGATTTCACGCCTTTGGTGCAGCAGCTAATTCATGAGTTCAAATATAATGAGATGCGAAGTCTGGGAAAATTTCTGGCAACTGAGGCGGCCAATTTTTTGCAAGCTCAAGCTGATCTGCCCCAGATTGATTTGGTGGTGCCGGTGCCGCTACATCGTGTCAAAAAACGTTTTCGCGGCTTCAATCAAGCTGAAATTCTCTCCCAAACGATTGCCAAGAAATGCGGTTATCAACATTTTCCCCAAGCACTTGCCCGCAAACGCTTTACCCAAACCCAGACTCAATTGAACCGTCAGGAGCGACAGCAAAACGTGGCCCAGGCTTTTGGCAGCAAATATCGCCAAAAACTGGTCGGTAAAACAGTCTTGTTGGTTGATGATGTTTTTACTACGGGAGCCACTACCAATACCATTAGTAATGTTTTGAAAAATAACGGGGTTAGCCAAATCATTGTCTTGACAATCGCAAGGGCATAAAGAAATTTTACCTGAACTAAAAATATGTGAATAATTTGAATAAGAAGGATAAAAAATTGAATGAAATAATTTTGGAGATATCTCCGGAAAAAGCTGTGAAATTGATCGATAAAATTTCTCGCTTTATTGTAGAAAAACGGATGGCTGCCCCAGCAATCATGACCATCGAGTCTTTGCGACCTTTGCACAATATCGGCAGCCAATTGATGCACTTTCTAGCACCTTTTGCCGAAGTGTTTGTAGATTCCCGCGAATATCAGGAATTTGCCGCCCTGCTCGAGCATGACAAATATATCTCGATGCTGGTGAAGCGCATCGATGAACTAGATGATGAATCTTACAGCCAAGAACGAGCAGAAAAAAGAGTTTTACGCAAACGGCGTCATAACAAGATCAAGAAATTTTTCGGGATCAAACCGAAAGCAGATAAAAAAAAATCTAAAAAATAAATTGGAGGAAAAATGGCAGAGACTCAAAATTTGAGACGTATTATCGCAACTGACTGTGGAAGTACTACAACCAAAGCTATTTTGATTGAGTATGTTGATGGTGAATACCGTCAGACAGTGCGTGGAGAGGCGCCTACAACGGTCGAGAAACCGCTGAATGACGTGACGCGAGGCGTGGTAAACGCAGTTACCGAGTTGCAAGAATTAGCACAACTGAAATACAAGGATCCTACTATCAAGTTCACCGACGGTGATAAATTATTTATTGGTGAGAAGAATGGTATAGACGCTTATGTTTCTACCTCCAGTGCTGGTGGTGGATTGCAGATGATGGTGACTGGAGTGGTAGCCAGAATGACAGGTGAGAGTGCAGAAAGAGCAGCTCTGGGAGCTGGTGCTATCGTGATGGATCTGATTGCCAGCAATGATAAACGTGCTAACTATGAAAAGATTGAGCGCATCAGAGCTTTACGCCCCGATATGATTTTGATGGCGGGTGGAGTCGATGGTGGAACTACCAAACACGTAGCTGAAATGGCTGAGTTGGTAGGTGCGGCAGATCCCAAACCACGTTTGGGCTCTAGCTACAAATTGCCGGTGATCTATGCCGGAAATAAGAAAGCGATCGACGTGATCGAAGAGACTTTGAAAGAAAAAACCGACCTGATTATTACAGAAAATTTACGTCCTACTTTGGAAGTAGAAAATTTGGGACCAGCCCGTGACAAAATTCATGATCTTTTCATGGAACACGTGATGGCACAAGCGCCCGGCTATAATAAATTGATGAGCTGGACTATGGGCCCGGTCGATGGCAAGATGAAAAATATTCCCATTATGCCGACTCCGGCAGCTGTGGGTAATATCATGCAAACTATTGCCAGAGAAAATGATATCGAAGTTTTGGGTGTGGATATCGGTGGTGCTACCACAGACGTTTTCTCAGTCTTTACCGAAGACAAAGTTTTCAATCGTACAGTTAGTGCCAACCTCGGCATGAGCTACAGTATCTCCAATGTTTTGGCTACTGCCGGCTTGGATAATATCTTACGCTGGGTACCTTTTGATATTGATGAGTCTGGTTTGAGAAATATGATCAAAAACAAGATGATTCGTCCGACTACGATTCCCCAAAAATTTAAGGAGCTGGTTTTGGAGCAGGCTATTGCCAATGAAGCTCTGAGATATGCCTTTATCCAACATAAAGAATTTGCGGTTGGCCTGAAGGGTGGTCAAAAACAGCGCGAAATTTCCGATGCTTTTGCCCAATCTGCTTCTGGTGATTCTATCGTGAATATGATGACTCTGGATCTTTTGGTTGGTTCGGGCGGTGTACTATCGCACGCTCCTCGTAGAAATCAGACAGTTATGTTGCTGATCAACGCTTTCTTACCAGAAGGTATTACTCGTTTGGCAGTGGATAGTATTTTCATGATGCCACAATTGGGTGTATTGGCCGAGATCAGTCCCAGAGCTGCTACCGAAGTTTTCGAAAAAGATTGTCTGATCTATTTGGGAACTTGTGTGGCTCCGGTGGGTAAGATGAAATCTGGGAAAAAAGCACTTTCTGCCAAGATCGAGCTGCCTGACGGCACGATTTTCGAAGAAGATATTCCCTTTGGTGAAGTGCGCCTGATTCCGCTGGGAGTTGGCGAAACTGCTAAAGCAAAATTGTCACCCGGACGCGGTCTGGATCTGGGCCTTGGTAAAAATCAGGATTTAGAGACAGAATTGCACGGTGGCGTTGTGGGCATCGTACTGGATACCCGCGGTAGACAACCATTCGTCTTACCCGTAGACGCTTCTGATAGAGTTCCATTACTATTGAAATGGATGAAAGAGCTCAAAGCATATCCAGAAGAATTATTAAAATAGGAGGAAATTATGGCTCAAGCATATTCAGCAGGGTTAACCGTAACCAAAAGTATCGTATTAAGAAAAGACAGAATTCTTCCTTTGAAGGGTAATGTATTGGTAAAAAAAGGTGATAAGGTAAAAGCTGAAGATTTGGTAGCTGAAACACGCTTACCAGGTAAGGTAGTACCTTTTAATCTGGCAAATAAATTGGGTGTACAGCCCAGTATGGTGCATGAATTTATCAAGGTGAAAGCTGGTGATGAATTGAAAAAAGGGCAGATGATAGCTCAAACCAAAGGCTTTTTTGGATTTTTTAAATCTGCGATCAAATCTCCGATCGAGGGTGAAGTGGAAAGTATTTCCAAAATTACCGGACAGATGCTGCTGCGCGAACCGAGAATTCCGGTTCAGGTAAAAGCTTTCATCGATGGCATAGTAGTAGAAGTGATCGAAGAAGAAGGCGTTGTTATCGAAAATAAATCGGCTTATGTGCAGGGAATTTTTGGTATTGCCGGCGAGACAACTGGTGAGATCAAAGTTCTGGCGAAAACTGGTTCAGATGTGGTGAAAGCGAGTCAAATCGATGAATCTTGCCGCGGAAAACTGATCGTTACCGGCTCGATGGTTACCTTAGATGTGATCAAGAAGTCTCAGGAAATGGGAGTGAATGGCATCATCTCCGGTGGCGTGGATGACCGTGACTTGAAAGAGCTGTTGGGTTATGATATTGGTGTGGCTATTACCGGTCATGAAGATATCGGCGTCACAATCGTCTGTACCGAAGGCTTTGGTCAGATCAAGATGGCTGATGCGACCTTCCAATTGCTCAAAGATTTTGACGGTCAAAAAGCTTCGATGCACGGAATGACACAAATCCGTGCCGGTGTGATGCGCCCCGAAATCATTATCCCCATTCCTTTCGAAGGTGAAAAGCTGCAAGTGGAAGAGGCGAAAATGGCTACTTTGGAAATCGGCTCTACTATCCGTGTGATTCGTGAGCCCAATTTTGGCGAGATCGGAAAAATCACCGGTTTGCCCGAAGAATTGACCAAAGTGGAATCCGAAACTATGGTGCGTATCTTGGAAGCCGAACTGAATAATGGCAAAAAAGTTACAATTCCACGTGCCAATGTGGAAGTAATCGAATTATAGATAATCAGCATTTGCTGAGAAATATAAAAAAAGCCCGGAACTGTGAAGTTCCGGGCTTTTTCTTTGGCAAAATTTCTGTTAAGCGGTTATCTAAATAAAATCTAGTAGATCTGAGGATAAGCCCAAGTACACAAAAAAAACTCAGGCTACCAAATGATAGCCTGAATGATTTTCTGTTGTTAGTAGAAATTTAGCAATTAC